>JAUYHE010000007.1 GCA_030690175.1 bacterium
GTACCGTAAAAATAAACCAACGGTTAATAGTATCTTTCGAACCTTTAGAAATAATTAAATAAATTACAACGCCATTGGTGACGAGAGCTAGGTAAGACAAAAGAGCGTAAGGATTGAATGTAAAATTAACCAGTTCTAGCAGGCTGGCAGTAAGATTAGTCATTTTTTATCCAATTTGAGCATAAAGTCTCTCGGTATACCTGTCAAGCCAAGGTCGCTTTTTTCAAAGGTTTTTTTGGGCTAATTTTCCTCTGTTTCAGTGGCAAACTAAAAGTAAAAGTACTCCCGACGCCAAGCTTGCTTTTCACCCAGATTTTCCCTTGGTGCATATCAATTATCGCTTTGGAAATATAAAGACCCAGACCCGTACCTTTAGAGCCTTGCTCAAGTACTCCTGATACACGGAAAAATTTAGTAAACAGGTGAGGCAGAGCTGGCTGCGGAATGCCTTCACCACTGTCCTTTACTGACGTGATAATATTTCCATCCTCAAACCACGAGCTAATCTCTACCTTACCACCAGGATTTGTGTAACTTATTGCGTTACCAATTAGATTGGACAGCACCTCATTAATTCGAAATTTATCAACGGCTATCTCTGGCAACTTTTCTTTGACAGTCGATTTAAAATCCAGACCCTTTTGAGTAGCCGCCGGTTGAAAATTAGTGACTACTTCCTGCAAAACCTTTTGCCAATCGACTTTGACCATATCCAATTTCAAAGATTGTAGTTCAATTCTAGACACCGACAAAAGATTCTCCACCAAAGCGGCTAG
The DNA here is from genome assembly GCA_030690175.1 of bacterium. Lineage (GTDB taxonomy): Bacteria > Patescibacteriota > Microgenomatia > Woykebacterales > RBG-16-39-9b > JAUYHE01. The sequence continues at coordinate 777 of JAUYHE010000007.1, forward strand.
GTTGGTACTTGAAATAAACGCCTTTTCTACCCAAGAACGCTCCTCTTTAGTCAATTTTTTTGAAACTTCTTCGATTAATACCGATAAGTACCCTCTTATTGCCGTCAGAGGGGTCCGCAGCTCATGAGCGGCCATCGCCACAAAGTCTAGTTTCATCTCTTCAAGTTCTTTTTCTTTACCAATATCGTGGAACGTGCAAATGCAACCGATATCAAGGCTTTGCCCCTCTCTGATTTGGGTAGAAGTTAGGCGTATCCACTTTTCACTTACTGCCTTGTCTTTGATTTTTAAATCCCTTGGTCCATAGATTATCTTGTCGTCTTCTATCTCATCCAACGTACAAATTTGCGCTGACCCAACCGATTGATTACTTTGCGCCTCACGGGCAAAAATGACACTATCAAAATCCTTATTTAGCAGCTCTTGCTCGGTTTTACCCAAAATATTTAAAGCCGCCTTGTTGATAAAAATGAAACGTCGTTGCCGATCCAAAACGAAAATTCCGTCCGTCACCGAGGTGACAACCGCGTTTAGTTTATTGCGCTCACCGGTGATTTCAAGGGTTTTTTTCCTTAAAATATTGGCTAGGTTCCGAATATTTACAATCTCAATATTTAGATCCTTGGCCACGACGTAAGTCATTATGACCGCAAAAACAGCCGCCATAGGTACGATCAGCATTTGGGCGGTTAAGCCAATATCATAATACCCGAAAATAAATGGGGTCAGAAAAGCGACGGTAAGAAGATACAAGCCAATTGCCTCAATACCAGCCACAATCATTGCCCAGGCCGGCAAATACATTGCCCCGGCGATAAGCGCGAGCAGATAAATAAACCAAAACGGGCTATTGATACCACCACTAAATAGAATCACCACACTAGCAAATATGTGGTCCGAAATTTGAATTTGGAAACCTTTTAGCTTGTAAGTATATTTCAACAATCCGGTTCTTTTTTCAAAGGGAAACAGCCGATAAGTAATAAGGGTAGTGAGAGAAACAACGGCGAAAACCAGGTTCATCCCGGCTCGATGTATCGGTAGACCTAGTGGCAAAAAACCAATTGCATAGCTAACAATAATGATAAGCCAGGTGACCCACTCAAAGAACTTTTCGTGTTTTCGCAGTCTTTCGGCCTCTTCTGGGTAATTATCGAGGAGCATCAATTTAATGATTTCAAACCATCAGGTAAAAGTCAACTTTAACTTCCGGAGCCTAGGGAACGGGGAATTTAAGGGTAAGTTTTTTTACTTCTTCGGCAATATCTAGTAAATTCTTATTTTTTGAAATTCTACTTCTAAAATCTCTCATAAAAGCTTTTCGGGCTTCTTTTTCTTTTGGTAGTCTCTCTTGCTTAATCTCATTCACAACTTCCGCAAACCAACCAGCAATTTTTACCATCTCCGTTTCCCTCATTCCTCTGGTAGTCACGACTGGAGTCCCAAGCCTAATTCCCGATGGATAAAATGGGGGATTAGTATCAAAAGGCACGCTGTTTTTATTGACAACTATATTGGCTGTTTCCAAAGCTAGAGCGGCGATCGCTCCGTTCACGTCTTTACTACGTAAATCAATCAGTATCAAGTGGTTGTCGCTACCACCACTAACTAGATCGAAACCCTTTTTTACCAACCCTGCCGCCAATACCTTGCTGTTTTCTACGATCTGTTGGCAGTAGGTTTTAAACTGGGGACTTGTTGCTTCCTTCAAAGCCACGGCGATAGAAGCGGTTTGATCATCGTGAGGTCCGCCCTGAATACCGGGAATAATCGCGCTGTCGATTTTTTTACCCAAATCCGGATCTTTCTGCAGGCCTTTTTCGGTCGCCATGATCAGGGCGCCACGGGGACCCCGCAGCGTTTTGTGAGTGGTGGTTGTTATGATGTCCGCGTAGGGAACTGGGTCTGGATGAACACCGGCTACAACTAAACCGGCAATGTGGGAAATATCCGCCAAAAGATACGCACCTACTTTGTCGGCTATTTCCCCGAAGCGTTTAAAATCAATAATTCTCGGATAGGCAGTATAACCGCAAACAATTATCTTTGGTTTTTCACGGACGGCTATTTTTTCAATTGCTTCATAATCCAGTCGACCGTCTTTGCCAAGTTCGTAAAGTACTGATTTGTAGTACTGTCCAGTCACTGATTGAGGCTGACCATGGGTCAAGTGGCCGCCAAAAGAAAGGGACAAACCCATTAGTTTATCCTTCAAAGGTTCCAAAATGGCAACGTAAACTGCCAAATTAGCTGGGGAACCGGAAAGGGCCTGAACGTTTACATAGGGGACTCCAAAGAGTTTTTTGGCTCTCTCTTCAGCGAGTATTTCCACCTCATCGATGACTTTATTTCCTTGGTAATATCTTCTCTTTGGGTACCCTTCAGAATATTTATTGGTGAGGACAGTGCCGAGGGCGCTGCGGACCGCTCTTGAGGCGTAATTTTCAGAGGGGATCATTTCCAGAACTTCAGTCTGGCGCTTTTCCTCTTTTTTGATTAGGTCAAAAATTTCCGGATCTGTCTGCTTCAGGTCCATCTCTCAATTTTTAACACAGGTGGCGGGGAAAAACAATTTATATCTCGCTAGAGAAACAATAGAAAGCTACGCTCTCTGCGTTGCTACGCTCCTACGCGAGATGTAATCTTGCGATTAGATCTTGCTAACCGCAAGGTGTAATCTTGCGATTGTAAAATGGATAGACCGCCGGTTCGCCTCTTACCTGGAAGGTAAGCGACTAGCGGCGGCCTCACGAACGATCTGCCAGGTGTGTCCGCACTCCTGCGAGTTCGTGCAGGTAGCCAAGTTTCCCTGAATACCTACACCCCGAGAGTAACAAACTGGACAAATCGCACCATGTTTGGCCATCTCTTCGACGACTCGCTCGCGGGTACGTATACACTCTTCGCTCGGCCTCACACAAGCGGTTCTACCAAGGTACTTGAACCTCGCGCTCGGACCAAGCTGAGCTCCGCAAAAGCCGCACGGCTTTATAAGCGCGAGCTGCTTTTCTTGCAATTCGACCTCCTCTTCCAACTTCCGCGTTTTGGTTATTATACCAGGTTTGATGCCTCACGTCAAACCTATAGTATTCATAACGGTGTGGTGATCCCAATCCGGTACGAAGTAGCAGCTTCCACCTCTTCCCTTAGTAGGGAACGGGACCAATTTTCCATCTCCTTGGCAGCTTGGTGTAACTTGGCTACCGCCTCTAGAATATAGGCAGCAGATTTATCGAACTCTTCGGTTTCAGCCGTCCTTATAGCTTTGCTTATTCGATATTGCGCTTGGCGACGCAGTGAGATTATGTTTCGGCTTACGATCTGATCAAGCTTGTCTCGCTCCTTGCGCAAATGAGTCCGAAAGTTCTCAGGATTAAAACGAACCCCACGCGCAAGGTTTGCTGCCGATGCCGACAGAGTAGCCGCAACACCGTAAAGAACCGATCGAGTTCTCTCGGCGTAATAGGTAACTAGATCAGCACGGGGAGACAGCCTCCCTGTAATTCTTCCCATGTTTTCAAGACGACGTCCCACCCAATCCTCAAATCGTACCATTTCAACCCTAGAGGCAGGTGAGAGGCTCGAGCCGAAAACAGCCGATTCAAGAAGCTGCTTTTCAACCCACTGCTGGGTTGATTGCTTTCTAGCAAGCTCGTGTTGATAATTGGCGAAGATGTGGATAAACATCCTACGTAGACGACTCATATCCCCAACCACCTGATAGGTGAGGATTTTCCAGCGGCCTTCACCCACATCATAGAAGACGCCTTTCTCGATCCTTTGCTCAAGAAATGGTAACTGGGTAAGATACCAGAGTGGAGAACCCCCACTTAGAGTTACCCAGCGCATACATAGGTAACTAACCGGAACGGTAAGTCTGTTCCGCCTTCTCCCAACTTCTTCTCGCCGGCTGATTGTCAAAAAAGGCACCCTTATTTGGAAGGCGCGGCGAATCTCCAACACGTAGTAACCAAAGATCGGGAAATAATCTACGCGCACCTTTGGCGGGACAACCGACCAGTTATTCGCCTGGATTGCTTCTGCGATCCGAAACGCAGGTAGAAGCAGATCCTCTCGATATTTAGGCAAGTTGATCTTCTCCTTAGTATTGAGTTTGCGGAGTGCTGGGGGGTAATTATACGCACAAAGAGGGTGCTTTGCAAACAGACAAGTAGATTGTTAAAATGGTCTCCCTATGGCAAAGATCTTTGATCATCTTCTCAATAGAGACCTTGCTCACGTAATTCGTTTTAATAACCGTCCGCAACATTTTCCAGAGAGTGTGGCTGAACATTCTTTTTACGTTGCTTATTTTGTCCTAATCATCTGCAGTCTTTTGGAAAAAAAGAAAGTAAAGGTGGATACTAAAAAAGCCCTGGCGATGGCCCTAATTCACGACAGTGAAGAAGGCTTTTCCGGTGACATCCTCAACCCATTCAAACATTTCAACGAAAAGGTCTACGCTGCGATTCGTGAAGTAAATCGCCAAATGGTAGGGGAGATGTTCGCTGACTTACCAGCCGATTTGAATAGTGAGCTTGTGCAACTGTGGAAAGAAGAAAGTACCGCCAAAAGCATCGAGTCCCAAGTGGTAAAAGTAGCCGACAAATTGCAGCTTCTTAGCAAATGTTTTGAGGAAATAGCGGCAGGGAATACTTACTTCGAAGAAATTTACAAGGACCAGCTTTCTTCCTTAAAAAAATTGAACCAACCTTGGTGGCAGAAAATCGCTAGCGAGGTCCTCTCCGGAGCCGAGAAACAGGTCTAAACCGACTTTTCTAAAAGCCATTTTTTAGCAGCTTCAAAGTCGCTAAAAAATTTAGAATTTTGAATCATTGAATGTGATATCTCATTTAGAATAAAGTTAAAAAAGCCCTTTTGCTTATGAAAAAGCGCGATTTTCACCGTTTTTGGAAACCCATCAGCTATACGATCGTAGGCCATTTTCATCGCTTTAGGTTCATAATTAGTCATCTCTGAATAATCCAAAAGAAACTTCGCGTTGGGATCTTTTTCTATTGCCGGGTTAACATATCTAATAAGCGCATCCATATCTTGATAAGTATAAATACCACTCGCTCTGTGGAGAATATAATCTTCTTTTTCTTCTGTTATAGCTGGCATATAATTAAATTATACTCGCTTTCTAACTATATTTTCTAGTTTGTAGACTTAGCAATGCTGCTGGGACCACCGCTTCTTTTCCAAATTTCTCCTTTAAGGTGTCGATTCTTTTTTCCAGCTCAAGTCTTTTTTCTCCAACACTGTTAAATAGAGTTAGTTGTTTCGGTTCGGGAGTCTGACCCTTGAAGGTAAAATCGGAAATTCCTATTCCAACTAATCGCAAGGGCGTCTGACCATCCCAAAGTTCTTGCAAAAGTATTTTTCCCATTTCGAAAATTTCTTTTGTAGAGGCTGTGGGGTAGGGAAGGACGCGTCGGCGGGAGAGGGTACGGAAATCGCTGTAGCGAATGGTGGCGTAGACGCAACGACCGAAATAGTCTTCACGGCGCATTTCGGTGCCAACTTTTTCAGCTAGTCTTTGCAGCATCGCTAGGATAAATTTCGAGTCATTGCTGTTTTTCGCAAAGGTTTCACTCCGAGAGACGGATTTCACCTC
>JAUYHE010000011.1 GCA_030690175.1 bacterium
GTAGTTCAACGGATAGAACATGAGCTTGCGGAGCTTAGGATCGAGGTCCGATTCCTCGCGGGCGCACCAGAAAGGAAATTGCAAGCTTGAGAGGTTCGCCCCCGCACCACTAAAGGGTGCGGGGCGTCCAGTACCGTTCACTGGTACTGGACGATTCCTCGCGGGCGCACCGCATAAAATTATGAGCGTAGCGAATAATTTGAGCGCCCCGTGATCGCCGTAGGCGATTTTACGGGGTGAAAATTGAGATAACTAATGCCGCTCATAATCACGCGGCACAGCCATTAAATTTTACATTTTGATTCTCTCTCCCCTCACTCCTATCTCCAATATCCCCCGTATCTCTCTTGCCTATCAAAAGAGATTAATAAAACTCGGAGTAAAAACACTTCGAGATTTATTTTATCATTTTCCTCATCGCTACGATGATTTTTCACAAATAAAATCGATCGGCGAACTCAAAGAAAACGAAGTTGTGACCATCCAAGGGAAAGTCACCAAGATAAAAAATGTTCATATTTGGAAAAGAAAAATGAACATTACAGAGATTTATGTTGAAGATGAAACCGGTGGAATAAAAGCCACCTGGTTTAATCAACCCTATATCGCAAATTCCCTACCAGAAGGAACCTGGGTTAGTCTATCTGGCAAGGTCAACCCCACCAAGCCTACCAAAGTCGGAGCAAAACTACTTAGCGGTACTAACATTAATAAAGGTTTATATTTATCCAATCCTTCCTATGAAAAGATTAATAAAGATGAACCACTAGCATTACGTCACACTGGCTGTCTTGTTCCAGTCTATCCAGAAACGACTGGCTTATCATCTCGCTATTTACGTTACTTAATGCAGCTCTTTTCACCCGCCTTAGATCAGATACCCGATTGGCTACCCGAAGAAATTAAAGCATCTCAACATCTGATTGATCTCAATCAGGCTCTCAATCAGATCCACTTTCCCGCCTCAGACAAGACCATTAATCAAGCTAAACGACGCTTGGCCTTTGATGAGCTCTTCATAATTCAGCTCTATGCCCTATGGCAAAAGATCAAATGGCAGAAAGAAAAAGCCGTAAAAATACCCTTTGATGAAAAATTAATAAAAGAGTTCGTCCATAATCTGCCCTTTAAGCTAACTGACGGTCAACGCCAATCTGCTTGGGAAATATTTCAAGACCTTAACCAGGGCCAGCCAATGAACCGCTTACTCGAAGGAGACGTCGGGTCTGGCAAAACCATAGTCGCAGCTCTAGCCGCGCTCCAAGTAGCTTCAGGTGGCTTTCAGGTGGCTTTCATGGCTCCAACCGAAGTCCTAGCGATACAACACTTTAAGAGCGTTCTTTCCCTATTTAAAAAATATGACCTGTCCATTGGCCTCATGACTAATTCCGAGGGCCAGATTAGCCGCAAAGGAAAAAGCTCCAAACAAACTAAGAAGCAGCTATTAGATAAAATTAAAGGTGGCCAACTAAAAGTCGTCATTGGAACACATTCTCTCATCCAAAAAACGGTTTCTTTCAATAATCTTGCCCTGGTCATTGTTGACGAGCAACATCGTTTTGGTGTTCAGCAGCGAGCTGCCCTTCAAAAAAGCACTATTAATCTTTGCGACGGATTACCAAGTTCCGTTCCCCATCTTCTCTCTATGACCGCTACGCCAATCCCCCGAACGCTCGCCCTAACACTCTATGGTGATCTTGATCTGTCGTTACTCAAAGAACTGCCCCGCGGTCGTCAACAAATTATTACCAAAATTGTCGGCGCTAAAGATCGACTAGCAGCCTATGAATTTATTCGGCAACAAGCTAAACAAGGCCGTCAAGTTTTTGTAATTTGTCCACGCATAGAAATCAATGAAGACGCCAAAAAAGAAAATGCCCTTCCCAGAAAACAAGTTTGGTCAAAAAATAATAGCTCACCATTTTTTGAGAATGCTAATGTTCTTGATGAAATAAAAGCCGTCAAACAAGAAGCTGAAAAATTAACTAACAAAATTTTTCCTGAATTTAAAATTGCTGCCCTGCATAGCAAGCTAAAACCAATCGAGAAGAATAAAACGATGGCCGATTTTAAATCAGGCAAAATTAATATTTTAGTTTCCACTTCGGTGGTTGAAGTTGGCGTTGATATTCCTAACGCTACTGTGATGATGATTGAAGGGGCAGAACGTTTTGGATTAGCCCAAATTCACCAATTCCGCGGTCGAGTTGGCCGAAGCGAGCATCAATCATATTGCTTTCTTTTGACGACCTCCCCAGGTCAAGAAAGTAATCAGCGACTCAGGGCAATCCTGAAAGCCAAAAATGGCTTTGAATTAGCTGAACACGACCTGCGACTACGTGGACCCGGACAATTTTATGGCTCTAAGCAATGGGGGCTCCCCGACCTTTCAATGGCCTCTCTCACAGACGTGGAGTTGATAAAGCAAGTCCGATCTGAGGCTTCAAATATTTTACAGAAAGACCCGACACTAAAAGATTATCCATTGATAAAGGAAAATTTACGACAATTTAAAGAAAAAATTCATTTCGAATAGACCCTCTACTCAACCATTGGTGTCATCCCGCACACCCATCTTCATGAGCGCAGGCTTGATGCGGGATCCAGAATTTACCCCTCCCTTTCTGCGAAGGGAAGCTGGCTCGCCTCGCCGAAGCCCCCGGCATAGCGAAGGGAGGGATTTAGTTCGGGGCCTGGATTCCGGGTCACCCGCCTCGCCGAAGACGGCCCGCTTCGTCGTCGCGAAAGCGAGGCGAGCGAGTCGAGGCGGGAGCCCGGAATGACAAACTAAAAGTTAACTAACCCCAATGTCATCATCCCACCCTCATCTGTCATTCCCGTCCGCTTTGACGAAGCGAATGCGAGGCGAGCAAAGGCGGGAATCAAGAATTTAAGAACCTGGATCCCTGCCTTCCCTCCTTCGCCTATGGCTACGGAAGGGCGCGACGCAGGGATGACAGATAAAGGATACCGACTACCCATTCGATTGCTCTTTAATGATATTCGTGCTATAAAAAATATTAGTTCTTACTAGAGAGTTGGGCAGAGAAGTTAAACTTCATTTCGACCAGAAAAGGGGGAGAAAAGAAAAATGGCAGATCAAAGTTTTATCAAGAATCAAGAAGCGATCGGAACAGCAAAAACAAAAGTCAATGCAAGACCCAGAAAGCCGACCAAAAAGGAGCGCGAAGCGAAGAAGAAGAAAGAAGCTTTTTTTGAAAGAGTCAGAATCTGCAAAGAGATCTTGCACGAAAGAAAGATCCGTGCCTTGTCTCAGTCAACCCTTGCTGATAGACAGAGACAGAGGTTCCGAGAAATTCTGGAATCTCAAAAAAGCAAACTCCTAAGAGGAGTTGACTCTCTTTCAAAAGAATTCAGATCGGAGCTCTGTCTTGAGCTAGATAAAAATCGTTCGGGAAATCACATCGCCGAAATAAATTACGAAGGATCAATCGTAACCCAATTCCGCGTTAATAAAAGCCAAGAAAGATTGGAAAGAATTGATGAGGCAATTCATCGAATTGATAACGAAACTTACGGAATTTGCCTGGGCTGCGATGAACCGATTGATATTAGTCGGCTGATGAAGACACCCGCTACTCGACACTGTCCTTCGTGCAAATACGAAGAGAGTTCGGCTGAAGTACAGACCAATGGGATTTGTCATGGCGCGATGCAAAAACATCCTTATTCCATTCCCGCCTCGGCCTAACAAGGCTTGAAGCAGAAACGAAAAGCCTCTTATTCCGCAAAAACGGATGGAGGCTTTTTTAATTTCCTGAAGTTTATTTTCTGAAGTCAGACTTCGGCATTTTGGTCATCCTGAATGAAATGCCCGGCCTCGCTTTGACGGCCCGCTTCGTCGTCGCGAAAGCGAGGCGAGCGAGTCGAGGCGGGAAGAATCTTGGTGTTTAATGACAAATTTCCCCGCCCGCAACGCCTGAGCTTGCGATGGCGGGCGCGGCAATTCCCAATATTTAATATCCAATTTGGACTTTGATCTTTGTTCGCCAGCCGGCGAATTAGTCATTCGTCATTAGTCATTAGTCATTTTCTACGAATAGATCCCTCGATCCGCCGTGTAGCAGGTCTCGGGATGACAAAAAATAAATTATAATAGATTACTTTCCCTGCCGCACTTTCGGCGTCACCCAAAATCCCATATATTTACCAAACATTAAACGCGTTTGCGCTTCAAGACCTGGGATTGAACCAAAAACAATAATTGTAAAAGGCATCAATGCCCATTGCAAAACCATTAAAGAGTATTTATAAGACTGATGATTTTTGGGTCGAGGCGGTAAAATCATAGTGCCGTAGATAGCCGAGGAAACCAGACCAATCATCGCCAGAGTCATAATGATTCTGGTAATTTGCGGCAGATTATAAGAAAGCAAGGTCACATTGAATGCTTGCCCGCCCAAATACAGCGGCGTCCATCCTAGCAAAAAAATAATCAACGCATTAGTTCCCCAAGACCAGAATCCTTCCATGTGATTAAAAGCCCAAAAAAGTTTTGTCCTAAGGGCAATTTTTTTATTATGCCAAAAGCCGAATAAAACATATGGAATATTTTCCACTCCCCAGCCCCAGCGTCGCTGCTGTTTATAGACATTGATCGCTGTTTGCAACCAACTTTCCGCTAAATTCGCATCCATGGAAACCGGATAGTATAACGGTACTACTCGGTATTTAGCATCGTAAAAAAGTAGTGCTTGCCAAAAAATTCGAGAATCCTCAGAGACATTTTTAACCGACCACCAATTCATTTCAACTAGTGTTTTAAAATTCATTGCGTGCGAGGAAAAAGTAGCCAAGCGTTCGGGCCGCTCCTGTTGCATCATGTGCCAAAAAGTCCCACTCTGAGCCGCCACGCGAGAAAAAGATGGGGCATCCCAAATATTATTATTAAAAATTGGCACTGGCTGAAAGCTGCACCAAACTCGATCTTCGTTCTCTAAAAAAACATAGGTTAAACGAGAAAAATATTCTGCATAAACTACCGTATCAATATCAAAAACCGAAACTAAAATATTATCATAAGGAACTCCGATTTCATCAATAATTTTCTTTTTTACTTCTTTGGCTGCCCAAGTTTCATTTGAACCCTTGCCTGCCAACTCGCCAACAATATCAGCTGGATGAACAGTCTTCAAAAGTTTAAAAAACTGATGACTATATTGCGCCATAATTTTTTCTGATACTTCCGTCGCCACTTCCCCACCTCGCTCTTCCGTTGCCAATACCACAATCATTCTATCTTTGGGATAATTAGTCGCCATCAAAGAATCGAAAGTTTCTGCCGCCACCTCATATGATTCTTTATACATCGGTAAAATTACCAAATGATAAACTTCTTGCCAATTTAGATCTTGATGTTTGTTTTTTTCTTTAAGTTCGGCTAGCCAATCTTGCTTTCTTATCTGCTTAATAATCGCAAAGCTAGAACGCAAATGCATTGATAAAAAAACGGTTTTCAACAGCCAATAAATGTCAAAAGCGATAATAAAAAAAGCGATAAACACCGGGGCCACCCAAGACAAAAAAACGACGCTAATTAGCGTCCCCCAAGATAAAAGACCAGGCAGAATCTCAAAGAATCGATATAGTCGATAACCCTCTTTTCCTTGTAGATCCTGCGCGTTACCAATTTTTATATAATCACTTTTTTCCATATTTTACGGTGCCATAAAAGTATCGAAACAAAGAATAGCAGCCCTAGCGGCCTCCTTCGCCCCGCAAATGCGTGGCTTCGGAAGGCCAAGGGAATCTATGGTAACCTTATCTAGCCAAGCGGAATATCTCCTTAACAAAAAATGGTAGCCCTAGGGGGAATCGCCCGGCACCACTAAAGGGTGCTGGGCGCCCTATACCGTCCAATACCACTAAAGGGTATTGGATAAAAATTTACTGGTATAGGGCGAACCCACTTTTCTCTTTTCATGAAATTCGTAGCCCTAAGGGGAATCGAACCCCTGTTGCCAGGATGAAAACCTGGAGTCCTAACCACTAGACGATAGGGCCA
>JAUYHE010000017.1 GCA_030690175.1 bacterium
CCTTGATTCTTCAGGTACTCTCGCGACCTGCGACCTCGCAAAAGCGAGGGCTAAAAAAATTCCCGCGACAAAGGTACTACATCCTTGCTGTCACGGGAAAACCTACCTAAATCTTACCAACTATAAGACGCGGTTGTCAAGCTTATTAATTCTCCCACCTTTGGCCGCAAAGGTGTGACCAAAGCGGCCACCAGACTGCGGGAGCTGTTGGACTAGCGCAAAAAAGCTTCGGGACTTCTTCTGGAATTCCTTCCAGTCAGTTCCAGTTTCCTCGTTGCTTTTTGCTAGTCCAAAGACGCTCTCCTCGTATGGTGGTTCATTCAAATACTTGGTACGTTACAGACAACACTAGTCCGACTGTTGTTGGACTTTGTCAAGATAGCATTTACGCACAAAGGCGTTTCCCGTCGCGGGAAATTGAGGCTAGATTGACTACCTGTGGTGGGAAACGGTTTTAGGCTTAAAAATTACTAATCAGATAGACAAACTTATGGTATATTTTTATTAGAGGGTTAATGACAAACGTCAAAGCTCAAATGTCAAAAGAAATCCAAAGCTTAAACGGAGAGAATAGTTGGATTTTGGATTTTAAGCATTCATTTGACATTAGGATTTTGAAATTCGGATTTTAGATGAAAATGCCTGCCCAAATCTTGATTTGCCTGATTTTTACGGCAACTGCCTTTGTTGGAATTTCCGGAGTTTCCTACGCTCAAGAAATCCGCAGTGGTCAGATTGCTACCAATACTTATATTGATGATCCTGCGGCCAAAGCGGGTGATATTCTGGTAAAAAGCGGCGACAAGGTCATCCGTGCCCAAGAGCCTTATGATGCCAATCTTTTTGGTATAGTAGTCGAAAACCCCAGTCTAGTTCTCAACAAAGCAAACAATTCCACCAAACCAGTAATTTCTTACGGAGAGACGCTCGTGAAAGTTAGCAGTCGAGGAGGCAAAGTGCAACAAGGCGACTTCATTACCAGCAGTGGTACCCCAGGAGTCGGCCAAAGGGCACGCGAGTCTGGCTTTATTATCGGCAGAGCTCTTGAGGATTTGAATGGGAGTGAAGGACTAATCGGCGTGTTTGTAAATATTCAGTATCGCAATGTCGAAGGCCGACCTACTTTTGGCAGGATATTTTCCTTTTTACTTTCTAGCCTGGAAAAGCCAGAGAATTTACCGGAAGTTTTACGCTATCTCTTCGCGTTGCTGGTTGGTGGGGGCGCGTTTTTCCTAGGTTTTATTTCTTTTGGCCGCTCTTTGCGCAGCGGTGTGGAAGCAATTGGCCGCAATCCCTTGGCGAAGACGAGTATTCAGTTGGCAATGCTAGTGAACCTAGCGGGAATTACGATATTGACAGCGGCCGGAATAGCCCTTGCGTTGTTTGTAATTTTTTATTTCTGAAGTAAGTTATAAGACTTAAGATGTAAGACCTAAGATGCTATGAAAAACAGATTTGAAGACTTACAAGTTTGGAACAAATCACACAAGCTAACTCTTAAAATTTATAGAGTTGCTAATAACTTTCCAAGGGATGAAAAATACCGACTTGGTGATCAATTAAGAAGATCGTCAGCCTCGGTTACTACAAATATAGTCGAAGGCAATTCAAGAATTTCTAAAAAAGAGTTTAGACACTTCTTGGATATGGCTAGATCTTCATTGGAAGAAGCTAAATACCATTTATTATTAGCTAGAGACTTAGGTTATTTGGAAGTAAAAATTTACTTGGAACTTCAACAAGACTGTGAAGAAATAGGACGTATGCTTAGTGGATTACTAAAATCAATTAAATCTTAAGTCTTAAGTCTTAGATCTTAAGTCTTAGATCTATTAAAGGAGGAACAATGTCTGGAACAATCGTATTAATAGCCCTACTTTTGAACGCCCTGACGGTGTTACTCGTACTATACCTGGTCTATCGGGGAGAAAAGGCAATTGGGGATTTTGAACCTTATGTTCAAGACGTCGAGCGTATGCGTGGTTCGATTGCCCGGCGGGGTAATCAAATCCTCGAAAAGACCATCATCGTGGCCCAAGAAATAATCAGAAACGCAGTCACGGCCTCGCAGAGAAACGTGAAAACCTCGCAAGCACTTCAAGCCGAAATGGAAAGCACCCTCCGCAAGGGTATGGAACAAAACATATCAGAAACGCGCTCTTTATTACAAAAGGCAGTAGAAGATATCGTTTCTGGCTACCAAAATCAATTTACCGATTTGACAAAAGGCATCGAAGAAGCCGGTCTATCTGGCCGTCAAGAAATTTTGGACGTTTCCAAGCAAAAAATAAACGAGCTTTCGGCCGGTATTACTCAAGAGCTGACTATGGTTCGGGAAAGTACTCAGCAGCAGATAGACCAGGGGGTAAGAGCCGCCAATGAAAAAATAAGAGCCTACCAAGAGCAAAAAATAAAGGAAGTTGACAGCAAGATTTATCAGATACTTATCGCGGTTGCTAAAAAAACCATGGGTAAAGCGATTGATGTTGCGCAGCATGAAGAGCTGGTGATGGAAGCGTTGGAAAAGGCTAAAAAGGAACAATTGGTTTAGTCATCAGTCGTAAGTTTTAGATCGCCAGAGCGCTCTGCGTCGCTGTCACTTCTAAAGTTTTAAGTATTAAATATGGAAAAATGGGAAGAAATTTTTGACTCAATAACTAAAGATGTTAAAACCACCAATCAGCGCGACGCCTTTTTGGAACAGGTGGAAGAAACTTCAAGGTGGATTTACAAAGGCGGGAAGAAAACCTTAAGTGAAAAAATAAAGGGTGCGGTTAGCGAGGAATTTCGTAAACTGGTCGTCGATTTGGAAACCAGCAGCCAAATTCCGACTGGAGGAGCGGAGGCCAAAGAATTTCTTGGAGATTTGGAAGAATATTTAAACAAAAGCACTCTAGTTAAATTAACTCTGGCTTTTTTCCCTAGCCAGGATTTTTTGGAAAAATTAAGCGTTTGGTTTAAAAAACAAACTGGAAAAGGGGCTATCTTCGATGTTCAAGTGAAAGAAGAAATAATCGCCGGTTGTTTGTTTGAATACGCTGGTGAATACCGCGACTATAGTTTAGCTTCAAAACTAGACGATGCTTTGGAAAAAGAACTGGAAGAAGCTAAGTTGGTGAAATTATAGCCCGCTCGTAGCTTATGCCTCCGATCAAATGTCGCGTGGTGCCCGACGTTTTACGTCCACTAGAAGTGGACATAAAATCGAAGCCAGCTACTCCGCGTGCTGCGACCACTTCGTGGGCTAGAAAACATATATGATAAAGACATACCAAGACTATCTAAAACAAACCGGAGAGGTAGGTTCTATAGAAGCAATAGTCCAATCTATTGTCTATGTTTCTGGTCTGCCTGGGGTAAGACCAAAAGAGACGATCGTTGCTGAAGGCGGTCAGCGGGGAATAGTTCAGTCTTTGGAAGCGGATCTGGCCGAAGTACTGATGCTTGACACCGCCAATTTAACAACCCATCTTTCAGTGGCCAGAACCGGAGAAAGTTTTACAGTTGCCGCCGGAGAGGGTCTTTTGGGTCGGGTGGTTGATGCGTATGTTCGCAGTATTGACGGTCTGGGCCCGATTAGTGGCGAAAAAAAAGACCAGCCAATCGATCCGGGCGCTCCTGGAATTGTATCTAGAGTGAGGGTCGAGCGGCCGCTGGAAACGGGTGTAAGTATCGTGGATATATTAATTCCGATTGGTTACGGTCAACGGGAGCTGGTAATTGGTGATAAAAAGACGGGTAAAACCACTTTTCTCCTGCAGACAATTGCCAACCAGGCCGCTAAAGGCACTATCTGTATCTATGTTTCTATCGGCAAGAAGCAAGATGACGTCAAAGAAGTTGAAA
Source organism: bacterium (assembly GCA_030690175.1). GTDB lineage: Bacteria > Patescibacteriota > Microgenomatia > Woykebacterales > RBG-16-39-9b > JAUYHE01. Next base: position 3,847 of record JAUYHE010000017.1, read on the forward strand.
ACTACTTGAAGAGTAAAAATATTTTTAACAACTGTGTTATCGTTGGGGCCAACGCAGCCGATCCGGCGACAATGATCTATCTGGCTCCTTATACCGGGATGGCGATCGCCGAGTATTTCCGCGATAGCGGCCGGGACTGCCTGATAATATTTGACGATCTTAGCAACCACGCCAAATTTTACCGAGAAATTTCGCTATTATTAAAACGCTCCCCAGGCAGAGGTTCATATCCAGGCGATATTTTCCACATCCACGCTGCGCTTTTAGAAAGAGCCGGTAACATCACTACTGCTTCTGGAAAAAACGTAAGTATCACCGCTTTACCGGTAGCCGAAACCTTGGAAGGTGATATCACCGGTTACATCCAAACTAATTTAATGGCGATTACTGATGGGCATATTTTTTTTGATATTGAAGAATTTCGCAAGGGTGCCCGGCCAGCCATCAACCCGGCGACTTCAGTCTCCCGGGTGGGTAATCAAACTAAAGCAGATCTTGATCGGGGGCTGGCGCAATTAATCAGAGAAGACCTGTCTAGTTACCAAAGATCACTGGAAATTGCTCGTTTTGGAGTAGAACTGCCTGCCAAAACGCGGGCCCAAATCGATCTTGGCGAAAAAATAGGCGTGATATTTAATCAGGATGTTACGTCGATTCTGCCCCGAGGCTTGCAGTTAGTTTTGATGGGGCTATTGCTAGCTGGTTATTGGCAGGGTAAAAACGCGAGTTTAGTCAAGGTAGATGTGATCAAAATATTTCAAAAATACGATAAAGGCGAATTTAAAGATATTGAAAAACAAATCGTTACTTGCAGGTCAACTGAAGATCTTATTAGTTTGGTTCGGACCAAAACCAGTAAAATAACGGAGGCGCTTTATGTCTAACCAAAGGGAGTTAGCGAGCGACCTGGAAGCAGTCACTTCAATCAGAACCATTACTAGTATTTACCAGGAAATCGCCTCTTTCAGGATGAACCAACTTCGCGGGCAGGTAGCCAAAACCCGCGAATTTTTGGACGGCGTGGCCGCTGTCTACAATCATACCAAAACAGCTTACCTAGCCTCGCTGCAAAACGTGCCTTTTGATAACCGCAAGAAAAAAATGATCGCCAGTGGATTTTTACGTAAAAACGGGAAAAGAGTGGATGTCTTACTTAGCGCCAACGAGCATCTGTACGGCACGTTGATACTAGATATTTGGGGTCACTATCTAAACGAAATAAACAGCCAAAAAAGCGACGCCGTCGTGGTGGGTAGCTTTGGCAAATATTTAGCAAACAATGAAAAAATAAGCGGCGAACTAATTTATTTTGACCTTGATGACGATCAACCCGAAGCCGACCAAATCAAAAAAATTGTCGATGTTATTAGTAAGTACGAAAAAGTGGTGGTTCACCACGGGCAGATGATCTCGGTTATCACGCAGGAGCCAGTTCAGAGTGAGATATCAGGTGGGATTAGTTACGGTCAAAAGATACAAAAAAGTGCCAAACGTTATCTTTTTGAACCATCCCCAGAAAAAATTCTTGAGTTTTTTGAAACCGAAGTAGTCGGCGCCTTATTTAACCAGACCGTTTTGGAACACGAGTTAGCTAGATTTGCGGCTCGAATGGTTGCTATGGATCAGGCTACCGAAAACGCCAATGAAGAAATAAAGAAAATAAACCGCCAACTTTCCAATCTAAGAAAACGAGTCTTAAACAGCAAACAACTTCAGGTTTACGCTGGATTTAGCCTCTGGAAAAAGGAGGAAAAATGGTTCTGACCGGGCACATTGCGGCCATTAGGGGAGACGTCATCGAGGTAGTCTACAAGGGTAAAAAATTTGCTCGTCACGATCTTTTGACCTTGACGGACGATAAAAACGTGAGATTGGAGGTCTACAGCTCCGCGCCGGGCAGCGGTTTGATGTGCATATCGCTCACTGATCCAAACTGGCTTTACCGAGGTGCTCGGGTGGAACCCTTCGGTGCTAGTCTTGAAGTGCCTGTGGGCGAAGCCTTCTTGGGTAGAGTGGTCGATCTGTTCGGCCGACCGATCGATGGAAAGGGAAACCTGACAGCCAATAATAAGACTTCCATTTATCGCAAAAACCCTTCTTACGATCAAATGGTTACCAGCCACGCAATACAGGAAACTGGTATCAAAGCAATTGACTTTTTTACGCCGATTAGAAAAGGAGGCAAAATTGGTCTTTTTGGGGGTAGTGGTGTGGGAAAAACAGTCCTTTTGAGCGAAATGATGCACAACATTGCCTTTTTCCACAAAGGGTTGTCGGTGTTTGCGGGCGTTGGTGAGCGGATTCGCGAGGGTCACGAACTTTACGAAACCCTCCGCGATACCAAAGTCTTGCCTAGCGTCGCCATGGTCTTTGGCCAAATGAATGAAGCAGCCGCAGTCCGGTTCCGCGTTGGGTTTACCGCGGTGACTCTAGCCGAATATTTCCGCGATGTAAAAAAACAAGACGTCCTTTTCTTTATTGATAATGTCTACCGCTTCGCTCAAGCAGGCAACGAGCTTTCGACTCTTCTTAACACGATACCGTCGGAAGATGGTTATCAAGCAACTTTAGCTGGTGAAATCGGTGCTTTTCAAGAAAGGCTCGTATCGACAAAAGACGCCGCGATCACCAGCATCCAAGCAATTTACGTACCGGCTGATGATTTGAGCGACGCCGGTGTGCAGGCAATCGTGCCGTATTTCGACTCGGTGGTTACTTTATCCCGTTCTGTTTATCAGGAAGGTAGGCATCCGTCTGTGGATGTGTTGACGTCAAGCTCCTCCCTGATTGAACCGACAATTGTAGGTTACGAACATTACGATGCGGTGTTAGAAGCGGATAAACTGCTAAAGCGTTACAGCTATTTGCAAAGAATTGTGTCGATTGTTGGTGAAGCAGAACTGTCGGTGGAGGATAAAATTCTTTACCATCGGGCGATAAAGCTGCTTAACTATATGACTCAAGATTTGTTTGTGGTTTCCGATCAAACGGGTCGAGTGGGGAAATACGTAAAGAGAGAAAAGACAATTGCCGACGTGCGCGATATTTTAGCAGGCAGAGTAGATAATGTTGATGAGGAAAGACTACTTTATATCGGCGATTTAACTGAAATCCGCTAGATTTATATTTAATCTTTATGAAACTAAGGAACGTTGAGGAAGAAATTTTCGTCGCTGTTTTTTGGTCACCATTCATCGGCAAAATAGGTTACCGTGGGCCAGCCGTGGCTATATCTTCCGTTAACAAGATTGGAAAGTTTGATATTTTACCAGAGCACACTAATTTTATTTCCCTCATTCTTAAAAAATTAACGATTCATTTGAAAGAAAAAAAGCAGGTTGAATATGAATTTAAACGGGGAGTTTTGGAAGTGAGCGATAATCTGGTGAAAGTGTTCTTAGGGATATGAAGTTCAAACGCCAAAATAGATCGCTGACGCGTTTTGCGCTAAAACTACCAAATGTCAAAAGAAACTCAAAGCTCAAATCCTAAAATCATGTCGGATTTTAGAATTTGGATTTGATTCAGGGTTTGTAGTAGAATTGGTCGAACTATGAGTGTAGATAGATACAACCCCAAAAGTATTGAGCAAAAGTGGCTAAGTAGATGGGAAAAGGACAAAACCTTCAAGGTAGATTTAAAAGCCGCTAAAAAACCCTTTTACAACCTGATGATGTTTCCCTACCCCAGCGGCGAGGGCCTGCATGTGGGCCACGTATATGCTTTTGGTGGCAGCGACACCTTTGGCCGCTTTAAAAGGCTACAAGGTTGGGATGTCTTTGAGCCAATGGGTTTTGATTCTTTTGGTATCCATTCGGAAAATTACGCCATAAAAACTGATACCCACCCCAAAGATTTGATCGAAAAAACCACACGTTACTTTCGTGAGGAACAACTTAAAAGGTTGGGAGCTCTTTTTGACTGGGGTCATCAAGTGATTACTTCTGATCCAGATTATTATAGATGGACCCAGTGGCTTTTTATTCAACTTTTTAAAGCAGGTCTAGCAGTGCGTAAAAAAGCCCCTGTTGATTGGTGTCCTTCTTGTAAAACCGTGTTGGCGGATGAGCAAGTTATTGCAGGCCGGTGCGAGCGTTGTGATAGTCAAATTATTCAAAAAGACCTGGAGCAGTGGTTTTTCAAAATTACCGATTACGCAGAGAAGCTTTTAGAGAATCTCGAGTGGATAGATTGGTCAGAAACCACGAAACTCATGCAGAGAAATTGGATAGGGCGATCTGAAGGTGTTCAGATCGAATTCAAAATTAGATCGCTTAGCGCTTCGCGACCACTTCGTGGACTACAAAATTCAAAGTTCAAAATTATTGTTTTTACTACTCGACCCGATACTATTTACGGAGCGACTTTTATGGTGATTGCTCCGGAGCACGACTTAGCACTGAAAATAGCAACTGCTAAAAATCTCGAGGCTGTGAGGAAATATATTGACGAATCGAAAAAGGAGACAGAGATAGAGCGTACTCAAGCCAAAAGTGGTGTATTTACTGGATCTTACTGTATAAATCCCTTCACAAAAAAAGAAATTCCAATCTGGGTGGCCGATTATGTCCTTGGAGGCTACGGAACGGGAGCAATTATGGGCGTGCCTGCCCATGACATTCGTGACTATGAATTTGCGAAGGAACACGATTTACCAATAGTCGAGGTGATAAGCGGTGGGGATGTAAGCAAAGAAGCCTACATTGGTGAGGGTAAGTTGGTAAATTCCGGAGAGTTTAACAGGCTAGATTCAAAAGCAGCGATTAAAAATATATCAGAATATATCGAAAGTAATAAAATTGGAATACGTACCGTGAATTATCATCTGCGCGACTGGTTGATTTCAAGGCAACGCTACTGGGGACCGCCAATTCCGATGATTTACTGTGAAAAATGTGCAAAGCAAGGGAAGTCTTGGTTCAGCAGTAACGAAACCAAAGGAAGAGTTAAAAATTTCAAATTTCAAACTTCAAACTTAGCGCGTGAAATGCGCGGCTGGTATCCTGTACCAGAAGAAGATTTGCCAGTAGAATTACCCTATCTTGAGAACTATCAACCGCGAGGCAGCGGTGTCAGTCCCCTGGGTTCTCTGCCAGATTTTGTGAACGTAA
>JAUYHE010000019.1 GCA_030690175.1 bacterium
CTAAGTAGAGTTGGAGTTCCGTCCGGATCCTTGAAGCTGTGATAAGCATCGACAAAGGCCTTAACATTTTGCTCGAAGACCATATATTTATCAATCTCGGCTAATGTTTGCTGCTTCAACTGGTAATCCTTTGCGTTAGGATCAACGCTTACCGGAAAGCTTTCAACGATTGCTTTCACTTGGTTATAACTGGTGAAAGGCTCGACTACCTCCGCCGGCAACCATGACTCCTGAGACAAATTTTGTATTACCACCGGCCCTTCAACCTTGCTATAAGTATCGGTGATCGGTACGGGCTGGGCAACGTCAGCAGAATGTTGGCCTTTTTCAAGACCAAAACGCGCTCCCGCTGCTGCCGCTGCAAGAGCTCCTCCCGCAACCACTGTTCTGGCTACAGCCTTAACCGAAGGCAATTTAAAATGCCCTTGATCTCTTTTCTCGGGAATATGTCCTATCGGCGCACCTTCTGCTGTCATATCACGAGCCATATTTTACTCCTTTTTAGTTTTCTCCTCCACAAATTTCTCCTCCACAAAACCAACAACCCTCTTTGCTAATTCAAGTGCTTCCACTGCTTTCTCTTTGGAAAATTCAGCAAAATCAATAATATCTGGATATCTGGTCGTCACGTAGTAGACGGTCAATCGGGCACATCTAGTTCTCAATTTTTCAAACGATGGATCAAGTTCTCTGCACTCTTCAAGTAGAGCTACTAAACTGTGAATTTTTTTTAATCTCTTTCCCTTGTAAAGAAGATAGGCCTTGAGAGCCTTCTCTGCTGCCTGTTGTGCGCTAAAACAAGCTCCATACCAAATGCCGCCCTTAATATTCGCTTTGGTCCAAGAAAGATCGTCAAATGCTTTTGTCAGCCAACTGACATACTCAGCTTTAGCCATACAAAGTCTTGCCTTCTTGAGCAATTTCTCTTACAAAAGCACTTTCTCTTTTTGCCCTCTCGAATTCCTCGGGGCTAAAAACAATTGCATCAACCGGCGTTTTTGTCCTCAAAAGCATTTGAACTTTCTCTTGACGTTCTAGAAATGGCTCGTCCGTCTTTTTGATAATTAAAAGATCGACATCGCTGTCCCTATGAGGCTTACCCCAAGCATACGACCCGAAAAGAATAATCTTTTCCGGCTTGTAAGGTTTAATCTGGTTTATGATTTCAGAAACTTTAGAACTCATGCAGTTATCCTACCAGCCATTATTTTACTCCTTTTCTGTAATTCTTTCCTAATTTCAGTATATCAAGTAAGATAAACTTATCAATGAAGCTAATTTATACAAAACATCTAAAAGACCGTCTCGAACAAAGACAAATACCTCTAAGTTTAATTCCAAAAGTGTTCAAAAATGCCACGGGAAAGTACTGGGATAATTTGCGCAATCGTTCTATAGTGATAGGTGAAACACTTTACAAAGGAAAATCAAGAAAGTTACTTGTCGCATATGATAAAATTAATTCGAGCGGAGAGATAATCACTATTCATCCGATCTCCGACAAACAAATTGATCATAGGCTTAAATCAGAAAGGTGGGTTTATGAAAAAGACAAAAATTAATTACGATAAGAAAAAAGATATACTTTATATTATGTTGAGAAATGGGGTCGAAGAACGATTTGAAGACATTTCAAAAGACGTTACTGTAGAATATGATGCGAAGAACCGGCCTATCGGAATTGAGATTTTTAATGCTTCAAAAATTTTACCAGCAAGTACTAGTTCAAGAAACCTCCGTGAGATAGAACAAGTGGCAAATATTTAGCAACGAAATCACACTTTAGCTTTTTACAACGTACACTCTCCCCTTGATACTTGATACATAATAAGCAATACTGAAGTTAGTGCAGCCTGCCAGCGCGTTGTCTCGTCTGTTGAAAGACGACCGGAAAAGCCATTTTTTAATCGTTCTTTTAGCGGGAACAAATCTCCTACTCCTGACAATTCTTTTTCTCGCAGTTACTCCCAAAAAATCGTTCTTTGCAGAAATCGTCCCCATTTCAGCAAACACACCGGTGGTACGCTTCAGCCTCATTTCACCGCAAGAAAACTCAACCATCAGCGGCACAGTTCCCCTTGTTACAACACTTTCAAACGGCCCGCGTATCACTCAGGCTAAACTGACAATCGGCGGAAAAGAAATCCAAACAGTTTTTTCGCAGGAAACGGAAAAATTAACAGTCTTCTGGGACACCCGAAAAGTCACAAACGGTAACTTTCAGGTTTCAATCAGAGCCTATGACGATCAAGGTGGAATTTCCCAGCTATATACGGGCTTCAAAGTAGAAAACAAGCAGGAAGACCAGCAACAACCTATTAGGTGACAAACAGCAACTTACAAAAGAGCAGGTTTCGCGAGGGTAGCATTTTGAAAAACATGACCCTTCTCCGTCAAAACCGGATCAGGGTAAACTCCGCAAGATGCAACAGTCGAAATCGCAAGTCAAAAACATGACGCAGTCGGCTGTGTGTTTTAAAACTTGCGAGATACATAAACGAATTGGTGCCGACGGAGGCTTGAGCGAGACGGAGATTGTTAAACGAAATTTAATTTGAGATTAGTCGAGCGTTTTTTGACTGCGATGAGACTGG
>JAUYHE010000024.1 GCA_030690175.1 bacterium
AAACCGCGGCCGGCTTTTCATGTGGAAATTGTCGGAATTGGAGAAAGAAAAGAAGTCTAAATCTTCTTAAAACAAGCCTCATGAAAATAATGAAGACAATTTCCAGACCAGACGCGAGAGTATTAAGAAATTTTAATTTCGCAGTACGGAGCGAGCTGTAGTCCAAAGGACGCAAAACGCGAAGCGGTTTATGTGGAAACTAACCGAGCTTGAAAAAGAGCAAAAGAAAAAGTCGAAGTAGTGATGGTTAGCCCACGAAGTGGGCGCATCATGCGAAGCGTGATATAATGTCCCCTATGATTTTGCCACTTGCAAGAAAAAACCATCCTGTCTGGAAACAAAAATTTAAGAATATTTCCCAGATTACTCCAGAAACTAAGAAACTAGTCGCTGACATGAAAGAAACTTTGGACCTTACCAGTGGTGTGGGTTTAGCTGCTCCTCAAATCGGTCAACCACTTCGTCTATTTATTATTAATTTCGGAAAATTAAAGGAAGTTTTCATCAATCCAAAAATAATCACCTACGGCAAAGAAAAGGATCAACTTGAAGAAGGCTGCCTGTCTGTCCCCGGGTCTAGAGGTGTGGTGAAACGATCCACTGGACTTGAAATGGAATACGTGGATTTAAAAAGCACCAGGAAAAGAGCCTCTCTAAAAGGTTACTACGCCCGTATCGCTCAACACGAGTATGACCATCTTTCCTCAATATTTTACGTAGACCGTATTACTGATAAAAAGAAGATACATACTTATAAACCAATTAAAATAGTCTTCTTTGGCACCCCGGAGTTTGGAGCGATAATACTAAAATCTTTATACGGGCAACACCTTGTCGGTGACTACAAATTGCAGCTGGTAGTCACCAGCCCGGATAAACCCAGTGGCCGCGGCAAAGAACCTGCCCTCTCGGTTGTGAAAAAAACAGCCGCCTCTTTTGGTCTATCAATCGCGCAGCCTGTTTCACTAAATAACCCAGCGTTTATAAATAGTCTTAAAAAACTAAAGCCAGATTTTATCGTCCTGGCTGCTTACGGAAAGATCGTTCCCAAAAGCATTTTACGAATACCTTCTAAAGCGGTGATCAACGTTCATCCTTCCCTGCTCCCCAAATATCGAGGTGCGTCACCTATTCAGGCAGCGATTTTGAACGGAGATAAATTTACCGGAGTGACAATCATAAATATGAACGAAAAAATAGACGAGGGTGATATTTTGGCTAGTGTAAAATTACCAATCAGCGCCAAAGCCACCACTCAATCTCTTGCAAAGAAGCTTGCGGTTGCGGCTAGCAGACTGATTCACCATGTCCTGCACCTATACTCTGCTGGTAAGATAAAGCCGCGGCCTCAAGAAGGAGGGCGGCCTACTTACACGAGACTATTAAAAAAAGAGGGTGGTTTTATCGATTGGCAAAACCCACCAGAAAATCTCAACCAAATGGTTCGAGCCTACTTTCCCTGGCCAGGAGTTTGGACCAAATTCAATGGTAAGATACTGAAATTGCTGCCAGAAAACAAAGTTCAACTTGAGGGTAAAAAGCCAATTTCTTTAGAGGAATTCAAGGCAGGTCACGCGGATTTTACCTTAAACTGGTAGTATCACTTCTTCTTGCGTGGAAACAGGATTCTTCTCTACCTTCTTTGCCTGCTGCGCTTTGACAATGCGCAAGCATTTTGTACAAAATTTCACTCGCCGCGAAATCGCTCTTTCTTTTATAGTAAAGGCATGAAGATTTGGATAACTTCTTTTTTTAGTACGAACGTGGCTGTGGGAAACATTCATCCCCACTTGCACACCCTTACCACAACGATCACAACTTCTCATAGGTCGCCATTATACACTACCACATCATGTCTTGAACAGATGTTTAGTCCACGAAACCTCGCTGGCGAGGCGAGTGGCCACAGCATGCGAAAGTACTAACCCCGATTTAATGCCTATTTTCAATCGGCGTTAAACATCGACCTTGTCGATATTTATAAGGGAAGTACGAAGAGTGCTATACTATTATCTGTAATGGCTTCACTCGATACCAGCAGCCCAATAAACGTCTTTTTTGTGATCCTTTCGGCCCTCGTAATAATTAGCGTAGTAATATCGGTTCATGAGGCTTCACACGCTTTTTTTGCCAATAAATTAGGCGACCCTACCGCCAGACTCATGGGCCGGATGACCCTAAATCCCATGGCTCATATCGACCCCATCGGAACCATCCTCATCCCGCTAATTCTATTTATCTTTGGAGGTTTTATTTTTGGCTGGGCCAAACCCACTCCAATAAACCCTTTAAATTTTTCTCACCCCCGACGCGACAGTGCCATTGTTGCTTTCGCGGGCCCAGCTTCAAATTTTACCTTGGCGATCTTTTTCTCAATTCTCTTTAGAATTTTGCCCAATCAATTTTTCTTATTTTTTGTCTCAATCAATTTAATACTGGGTATTTTCAACCTGATACCGGTTCCACCACTAGATGGTTACAAAGTTCTGCTTGGAATTTTACCTAGGGAAGCAGCGCTGCGGCTTTCAGTGCTTGAAAATTACGGTCCGATCATTCTCATCATCTTTTTGTTTTTCTTTATCCAATTTTTTGCGCCTTTGATATCCGCGGCTATTAACATTCTTCTTCGCTTACTTGTAGGTACTACTTTTTGAGTATAAATTAGCAACAAGCAAGCCCTAATAAGCCTCTTGCCAAAAAAGCGAATTTGTGGTGTAATAAAGTTGACCAAAGGGTCCCCTGCTGAAAGGGAACGAGGCTTATCCGGTTATCTTCCTCGTTTTCCTTCTACAACGGGTTGACTCGTAGTCCTCGCTACCCGTGGGTATCGAGGCAGAGTTCCCACCTGAACGCTCTGGGAGGAGAACCAATTAAGCCCCCTTGAGCAGGGAGGAATAATTAAGTTAAGAGGGTAAAAAGACCCGCATACGTAGGGGTCTTTTTTTGTTATCGGTTTGTGATTTTACACTGAATTTAAAAAGGATTTTATCTTTTCACAAAACTTAACTGGTGGGTTTTCCGACTTTACTAAATACTCTTTTGCTCCCAAAGAAGCGGCCCGTTCTTTATTCATTTCTCCGGGTAAATTCGTAAGCATCCAAACCGGAATCTTGGCTGTATTTGGATCTCGTTTTAGATTATTCAACACAGCAAACCCATCTATTCCGGGCATCATAATGTCTAGCAAGATAAGGTCCGGTTTTTCACTTTTAGCTTTTTCAGTTGCTTCAATACCATTGAAGGCCGTAGAGTAATTAATCCCGTATTCTTTAAAAGCCCTCACGGAAATATCAATAAAGGTGGGATCATCATCAATCAAAAGAACTTTTTGCCCAGTATTATCCATACATAAATTATATTACTTTGAAATAGACTTTGTCTAATCCTCCTACCAGACGCAGGGAGAGATAATTGAAAGAAAACCCCAAAAGAAGTTTTTCTTCACAGAAAAAAGGATGGCAATGAAAGCTATAGGTTTATAAACTAGTGTTGTCTACGTAAATTGAACAACTACGAAGTATCTGATATAATTTCCATCGTTCATAAATGCCCGGATGGCTCAGTGGCAGAGCACAAACTTGGTAAGTTTGGGGTCGAGGGTTCGATTCCCTCTCCGGGCTCCATGACGACGTGCCGGGGTGGCAGAGCGGTCAAATGCACCTGTCTGTAAAACAGGCGCCCTTGTTGGCTACATAGGTTCGAATCCTATCCCCGGCACCAGATCAATATCGCCGACTTAGCTTGAGTGGAACCATAGCCCGCTTTGCGTCTTGCGTTTTCGCTGGTGTAGCTCAGTGGCCAGAGCAACGGTTTTGTAAACCGTGGGTCGTGGGTTCGAATCCCACCGCCAGCTCCAGCGAAAACTAAAACAGCAGGTCGTCGGTTCGTAGCCCATAAAATGGTCGCAGCACGCAAAGCGGGCTAATCCGACAGTCGGCTCCATAAAATTCGCCAGGAGGTTATAAATTATGGCAAAAAAAGGTCCGAGAATTTTAGTTAATCTGGAATGTAGTGAGTGTAAAAGTCAAAACTACATAACAGAGAAAAACAGAACAAATACTCAAGATAAACTTGAGTTAAAAAAATTTTGCAAGAATTGTCGTAAACAAACAATTCATAAAGAAGTTAAGAAATAGCATTCTCCGTACTGCGAGATACGGGATTTCTTGGTACCCTCGAATGCGGCGACCACTTTGTGGGTTAAATTTAGGCCCGTAGTTAAAGAGCACTCTTTGCGTGCTGCGCTTACGCTAGGCAAATTGCGGTCTCCGAAACCTTAGGGGTGTCGGTTAATGGTAAACCACGGGTCTCCAAAACCCGGACTGGGAGTTCGATTCTCCCCACCCCTGCCATGATAAACAGGTTTACTTTTCACCTTTACACTCCTCCCCTTTTTATGCTAAGATAGCGATCTGCATGTTGAAAGCGGTAACATTTTTAAAAGAAGTTTGGGAGGAAATAGGCAAGGTAACTTGGCCCACACGAGAAGAGGCGATTAAAATGACCCTGACGGTGATAATTGCCAGTACTCTGATAGCGATTTTTATTGGCGGTCTTGATTTTTTGTTAACTAGCCTGGTTGGTAAAATTTTAAACCTATAATTTATGGCAAAAAAATCAAAAGAAAAAAATAAAAAGAGTGCCGTCACAGAAACACTGAAGGAAACAGAAAAACAAGATCCTGTCCCCTCTGAAAATCTCAACGATTCTGAAGTTTCGAAAGAAGCGTCAACGGAAAAAGAAGGAGTTTCAAAAACTTCCTCGAAGAAAGATGAGGAGGGGTCTGAATGGTACGTCGTCCACACCTATTCTGGCCACGAAAACAAGGTAGCGGCTACTTTGAAGCAAAAAATTGTAGCTAGCCACTTGCAGGATCGCATTTTTGACGTGATGGTGCCGACTCAAGAAAAAATCGAGGTCCGTGAAGGTAAAAAGCAAACCATACGCGAGCGAATTTTTCCCGGCTACGTTCTCATCAAAATGAAGCTAGATAATCAGACTTGGTACGCGGTGCGCTCGACAGCGGGTGTAACTGGTTTTATCGGCGCTGGAAATAAACCCACTCCGCTAGACAAGGGCGAGGTTGAAAGTATCCAACGCTTTTCCAAGATGGAAGCGCCTACCTACAAAGCTTCTTTTAGCTTGGGTGAAGCTGTAAAAATAATTGATGGTCCTTTTTCCGATTTTATTGGTACTGTCGATAAAATCGACGAGGAAAAAGGAAAGATAAAAGTGCTAGTCAGCATTTTTGGTCGAGAAACACCAGTGGAGCTAGACTTCTTACAAGTTAACAAACTTTAAAAACTAACAAAATGGCAAAAAAAATCAAAACTTACATCAAACTTAATATCCCGGCTGGCGAAGCTACGGCAGCCCAACCGGTAGGCCCGGCTTTGGGCCAACACGGCCTCCCAATTATGGATTTTGTGAAAGCCTTCAACGAAAGGACCGCCGATCAAAAAGGTAGTATTTTACCAGTGGTACTGACCGTTTTTGAAGACCGTACTTTTTCCTTTATTACTAAAAAGCCTCCGGTTGCCGAAATGATTAAAAAAAGTATAAACCTAGAAAAAGGTTCGGCTGTGCCGCACCGCGACAAAGTAGGAAAACTAACCAAGGAGCAGCTGCGAAAAATCGCGCAGGAAAAAATGCCCGATCTAAACGCCGATACGATTGGGGCTGCAGAAAAAATTATCCAGGGCGTAGCTAGAAGCATGGGAGTCGACGTAGAATGAGAGATTCTAAATATCAAATTCGAAGTCCTAAACAAATTCCAACCGTTAAATCACATTATTCAAACTTGTTCATGATTTGAGATTTAAAGTTTGTGCTTTATTTAGAATTTAGAAATTAGTATTTAGGATTTTACAGAAAATATGGGACAAACCAGAACAAAAATAATCGATGCTGCCATCGAAGAACCAAAATTAAAAAAAATCGAAGAAATTGAAAAAACCCTGCCTAACGACAAGCAGGGTCGGGTTACTACTGAGCCCGGAAAAGCAAAAAAAGCTGGTAAACCGAAAACCAGAAGCAATCGTTACAAGCAATCGGTAGATTTGATTGATAAATCCAAATTGCACCCTTTAGACACCGCCATCGACTTGATCCAGAAAACCACCACAACCAAATTTGATTCTAGCATTGAGGCACATATAAATTTGTCTCTTTCCTCCGAAAAAAGTGATCACCAAATTCGGACCACGACTTCTCTTCCCCACCAGACAGGTAAAAAAATAAAACTGCTAGTTTTTTCCAGCAAAAATCATGAGGAGTTGAAAAAGCTGGGTGCCCAGTTGGGAACGGAAAAAATATTAAAAGAAATCGAAGCTGGAAAAATTTTCTTTGACAAAATAATTGCTGACCCCTCATGGATGCCACGCCTTGCCAAAGTGGCCCGGGTGCTGGGGCCAAAAGGCCTCATGCCCAACCCAAAGTCAGGTACGGTATCTGAAGATACAGTCGCCGCAGCCAAAGAATTTTCGGCGGGTAAAATGGAGCTCCGGACTGAAAAATTCCCTATCGTTCATGTCATTGTCGGGAAATCTAGCTTCAAACCGAACCAAATTGAAGAAAATCTAAAGGCGGTCGTAGCTGCTATCCGCACTGCCCGTCCGGAGGGATTTAAAAAAGAACTTATCAAAAGCGTTTACCTTTCTTCCACCATGGGCCCAAGCGTAAAAGTCGACCCGTCAAGTTTAAAGTCTTGACAATTTGAGCGGAGCGGAAATTGCTAAGCGCGGAGCGCTTGACAAAAGTTATATTGAAAATTATACTCATCCAGTCCAAAGACAGTAGGCGCCCCTCGAATCTTTAGGCGAAGTGGGGCTTAATAACCTACCGAGGAGACCCGCTAGTTATAAGTCGTAAGATATAAGCAATAAAATTCTTAAAGCTTGTAACTTAAGTCTTAAAACTGAAACCTCGGTAGAAGCGAGGTTTTTTTAATGGCAAAAATAAGCAAAGAAGGTAAAAAGGATCTTGTTAGCAATTTAAAGTCCAAATTTGAAAAATCTGCTAGCTCGGTGTTAGCAAACTATCACGGATTATCCGTTTCTCAACTTCAAGAGCTTAAAAGAGAGCTAAAAACAACTAATGCTGAATTTACCGTGGCTAAAAATACGCTTCTGGGCAGAGCGTCCAAAGAAGCAGGCAAAAATATAGCATCAGAAAATTTAGAAGGCCCTACCGCTATCCTTTTTTCCTACAGCGATCCAATTGAACCAATTAAAATACTAGCTGAATTTATAAAAAAATACGGGTTGCCAACGATAAAAGGTGGTATTTTCGAAAATTCCCCACTTTCCAAGGAAGACGTGGTTTCGTTATCGAAAATTCCCGGGAAAAACGAACTGTACGCCAAAATTGTTAGTAGTTTAAATTCCCCTATTTATGGAATAGTGTCAGTTTTAAGTGGAAATTTACGCAATTTAGTCTATGTACTATCAGAAGTTCAAAAACAGAAAGGGGGTGCTAGTAAATAAATGAACGACGAAGTAAAGAACGAAGAAAAATCAGAAGGGACCGCGGAAGAAGCAAAGGAATCCAAGGAAAAGGCTGCAAGTGCGGCTGAAAAGGCAGAGGAAGCCTCTGAAACCTCTCCAGACACTTCTGACAAAAGCTCTCAAGATAATGATCGTCCAGAAGCAGCTGAAGCTAAGGAAGAACCCAAAGAAGAGGCTCGAGAGGAATCCAAAACTCAACCGGAACCAGTAAAAGAAGAAGCGAAAAAACCAGAGGAACCTAAAGGAGCACCAAAAAAGGAAGTTAAAGTATCTGGAAAGTTGGCTGACATTATTAAAGAAATTGAAGGGTTGTCAGTACTAGAGCTTTCCGATTTGGTAAAAGCTTTGGAAGATAAATTTGGTGTAAGCGCTACCCCAACCATGATGGGAGTCCCTGCTGGAGCCACGCCAGCTGCAGCCGGTGAAGCCGATGCAGAAGAAGGCCAAACTACTTTCAACGTAATTTTGGCTGACTCGGGAGCAAATAAAATCAGTGTCATAAAGGCGGTGAGGGAACTAGTTCCGACTCTTGGACTCAAAGAAGCCAAGGACTTGGTCGACGCCGCCCCAAAACAAGTTCTTGAAGGTGTTGGAAAAGACGCCGCGGGCGAAGCTAAACAGAAGTTGGAGACTGCAGGCGCAAAAGTGGAGTTGAAATAATTAGTTTTGCTCTTTCTTTGCAGCAAACTGATAAACTTCGCCAAACCCACTATATTGGTTTAAGTTGTACAAACTGTAGTCAAATCCTTTGATTTTTCTTTCTGCCTTAGCCTTATAAACTAGCTCAAACCTAGGCTCTAGGTGCTCATAGAAATCTGGTACGTTTCTAAAGGCGCCTTGTTCAATTACCAGCTCATATTTACCTGAATCCAAATCATTGTAGAAAACTTTGGGTGAAACAAGCAATGAGCCAGTCACTTGACCAAAGGTAAATGGTTCGATGAATACCTTCTTACCGGCAGCGATTGGTAAAAAGGCGTCCTCTGCCAAGACTTCCCCGCTCGTGCTTATAATTAGCTTTTTTTCTGCTTCAAAAAATCTTGTTTTTTCAGTCCTAAAATTTTTAAGTTCCCACGGAAACACGGAAAATGATGAAAACAGCTGGGAAACAAGCACCACCACAACTAACAAGTAAGCCAAAACGTTCCATCGGAATAAATACTTAAACCAAATATCACTGCTCGCAGAACGGATAATAAGAGCAGGCACAAATTCAAGAAGGTAATTTATTGTTCCACCCTCTCTGATTAATGTGAAAAACCCTAGTAAACTAACGAAAAAATAAATTGAGGATAACTCCCTTGGTTTTCGTAATGATGCAGCTGTAGCAATTGCAAAAAAGGGCAACGTTGATAGGATCGTAATCAAGGCTACCCGTAAGGCTGGATACCAGTTACTATATTCAACTTTTCCTGCGTAAAGAAAAGTCTGTTGGAAGAACGATCCGTCCGTCCAGTAGCTAAATACCGCCACTCCAATCAATACAAACAGCCCGTAAAGAAACACGAAAGTAATTCCCTTTCTTCGACAAGTAAGCAGTAGCCAAATAGCCACGGCTGCAGGTGCAAGAACAAGATTTTGCTTGGTAAAGAAGGCTAAAGCGAAAACCAACGCGATTAGTGGAAGATCGTACCAACGGTCCAATTTTTTTGTAGCTCCATATAGTATACCGAGTAAAACGATGGCGATAGCCAACATATCTGGCCGTATTACGAAAGCCCATAATGAGATGATAAGGCTGCTAGTAAAAAGTAAGCCGGCAAAAATAGACAAAAACTTGCTTTTACAAAATTGGAACACTATTAACGATACTAAAATAGCCGATGATAGATAACAGGCAAATGATAGTAGCCTTCCAATTTCAATTCTCTCTCCAAATAAAACCATCAGAGAAGCCAGGGAACTAAAGTAAACCGGTGTGTAAAATCCTGGGACATGCGGTGGGTTCGTTATTGAATGGTAAATAGCCTGACCCTCTAATATTCTAACCGAATTAAAATAAACAAACCCTTCAGCATAATCCAAACGGAAGGGTACTTGCCACAGCAAAAGGAATTTCCAAAAAAGGAATAAGGTGAAAGTTAGCGGAACAAGAAGCAAAATAAATTGAAGAGAACGAAGCTGCTTCGTCATAAACAGCAATTTTATAGGATTCACTCTCGC
Organism: bacterium; assembly: GCA_030690175.1. Lineage (GTDB taxonomy): Bacteria > Patescibacteriota > Microgenomatia > Woykebacterales > RBG-16-39-9b > JAUYHE01. Next base: position 9,669 of record JAUYHE010000024.1, read on the forward strand.
TTGTCTACTAAAACTAGAAGCAGCTGGGGGTAAAGTCGAGCTAAAGTAAGTCGAATAGTAAATTATTCGTCTTTTTTCTCTTTAGTGGATTTGCTGATCTTGCTTTGTCTTCTCCACCAAACCAAACCAACTGCTAAAAGGGCGGCTATTAAACCTAAGACAAAAACGCCCGAGTATGTCGCTACCTGAACTGGCACGCTGGTGGAAGCTGCGGCAACTTTGACTTTAAATTCCTGGATTTTATCCGGTTTTTGCTCTTCACTAACAGTTATTGTTTGAGCCAAAACCTGCCCCTCTACTGTAACCTGCACGGAATGCACTCCTGAAGCTAAATCTCCAAACACCACTACCCCATTCTGATCAGTAGTTGCTTTTTCCAAACCAGGAGTCAAATTAACCTTCACATTGGCCAGCGGTCTCCCATCAGCATCAACAATTTTCAGTTTTACCTTGTAACCTTTGGTCTTAAAGCTATACACCTCGCTCTTTACCTCATTTCCAGCTGCATCGACGCTTTTTATTTGGTAGTAATAAGTGCTGCCTGGAAAAAGTAGTTTGGTGGACAAAGCTATATTATGAGCGGTGGCTAAGTTCGTGCTAGAAGCAATCAAACCTAATTTTTTGGAAGGTCCGTATTCAACAATTGAACTCGCTTTTTCGTTCGTCTTCCAAGAAACATTAGCTGTATTTAAACCAATGTTTACAATTTTTATATCGGAAATTTTAGGTGCGGTTGTGTCTTTTGGTACTGGTGTTGGCGGTGGTGGCGGCTGCGTAAACATATAAGTTCCGCCGCTTGTTGCCGAAACGATTACCGTCCCAGCTCTGTCGGCTTCGGTACCGCCAACGAAACTGACGGTAGCGCTTCCAGAAGTTACCCTTGCTTTGAAAGAAATAGTAGCCACAAGCAAGTCGCCGCTTTTTGCCGATATAGTTCCCCGGCCCATCCGCACACTTCCTCCCCCACCACTACCCTCAGCTTGGATTTCAAAAGACGTTCCACCGTAACTAAGCCCCAAAAAATCCAGTTTATCGGCTGGATAGGAAAGGTTGGCTTGGACAGTATCGACACTAGCACCACCTGTGTTTACCCTTACCGAAACGTAAAAAGTAGAGCCCTGATAAACACTTTGGCCGGAGG
>JAUYHE010000032.1 GCA_030690175.1 bacterium
TAACCAAACAATAATTGCAACAACGAAAATCAGCAGCGATTTAGAAATCGTAAATCCTAGGATTTCCATAGCTGCAATAATACCACAAACTGTTGAATTTCGGGGGATATCTACGACAAATCCATCGAAATACTAAAATTCGCCATCGAAAAAGCAAAGATAGGGATAGGGATAAGATCCAATCAATTAAAAGACTGAACTACTCTCTATTCTAGTGTCGATCCCACCTGTCTCACTAGCCTAATAAGGTGGGCTTAGAAGGCAGAATTTATGTTATATATCGGGAGAATTAACGAAAATGCAGAAATCATTTGGTAAATAATTAATGGGACTACGGCTATAAGAATACTAAAAAGAATTGCGTTTTTTACTTATTTAAGATGTCTAATGATACTCACAGTTGGAAAAGAGGTTTGCTAGTTTTAGCCGCGGAGGCAATTACAATATTTACTGGGTGGTTCGTGGTTATGGTTTATGGAATGGCCTGCTTTGATGAGTGTCCAAAAAATATAGATACAATTAATATGATCCTTATCCTAACATTACTAGTCTATTCGCTAGTTGCAATAGCTATACCAATCTACACTTTAAGAAAGACTCTCTTTCTAAAAACCCAAATTCCATCTCTTCATGGTACCAATAAACTCAAGTAGTTATTGTCGAATTGGGAATTAAGTTCGATTGGTTCAAATGGGTTTTGCTCTTACCAATGTCTTAGAAGCTGTAGTTGGGTATTCGAATTAAGCGTCGTTAGGATACCAAAAGTTATTCCAACCCGAACTCGGAAAGATCTATCTTCATCGGGCCTTTTTCGAAGAAGTCGTTTACCGCTTGGAGGACTTGCGAGGGGAGCACGCGGGCTTTGAGAAGGTATCCTTGGGCACCAAGATCAATGGCTTGTTTGATGATCGAACCTTGCCCCAGATTGGTAAGTAAATAGATCGGCGTGTCTTTGGCCGGAGAAGTAGGCACACAAACGTCTTTGAGAACATCGATCCCGGTCTTTTTCGGCAGCATAATATCCAACAAAATCAAATCGTATTTGCCCACCTTGGCCATCTCCACTCCGGCCAACCCATCGGGAGCTGTGTCCACCTCGTAGCCACCTTTTTTTAGTTCCCGAGAATAAATATCACTGACAAAAACGTCGTCTTCAATTAACAATATTTTTCGTGCCATACAAAACGCCCTCTAACTTTATTAAAACAGAAATAGGAAAATGCAACAAGTGGCTTCTTAGAAATGTAACTAGGAGAAACTACAGCATTGAAAATAGATCTTCGGATTGCTATTCTAAAACCTAATGCCAAAGGAAATAGTGCTGGACCTCAAACCCAAAGAAAATAAATTCAAAACCTATTTTCCCTTTGTAGCTGCCATCATCTTTTTAGCGCTTGTTTTTTTCGCTAGCGGCTTTGCCATCGGTAAATACACCGAGTTTGAAGTGCCGTTGTTCGGCGCAAAAGAAGAGGCCACCAAAAGTACGACTAGGAAAGGGTGGTTTGTGTCCGAAACGGCTAGTTACTTATTTGAATATCCAAAGAACTGGGAGGTAAGGAAAAACAAAAAAGATGGGCCAACCGGCGCAAAAATTGAAGGTGCTGGTGGCCACGTCCAGTTTTGGATTACGAACGTACGCGAGTATAAGTTCTCCAAAGAACAAAGCGATAAACAAAAAAGAGTCACCGAAAGTAAACTCGCGATCGACGGCCGGCAAGCGCAAGTCACGCAGTACCTCTACAAAAATGGCGATTTCTTCATTGTCGTCCGCTTACCAGCCGCAATCGGCAAGCCCAAAGTCATTTTTTGGGCCATCGCTGCCAACGCTGAATTTAAAAAAACAGTTATGGAAATCGTCACTACTTTTAAAGGTAAAAAGGCGGTTGAAAAAATAACCTACGAAACTAATGAACAATCTAATTGAATTTTCAACCAGTAAAAAGAAGGAACTAATCAACATCACCAATAAAGTGGAGGAAATTGTTTCTAGTAGCAAAGTCGAGCGGGGGATTTGCCACGTTTTCGCCCCTCACGCCACCGCCGCTTTGTTGATAAATGAAGACGAAGCTGGGTTTAAGACCGACGTCGAAAAACTCCTAGATATTTGGATCCCTCAAGGAAACTGGGCGCACGACCGCGTCGACAACAACGCTACCGCTCATCTCGCGGCGGCAATGATCGGCCAAGATCGCACTATTCCCATTCAAGAAGGTCGGCTGCAACTAGGCACCTGGCAAGAAATCTTTTTTGTCGAGCTTGATGGCCCCCGAGAAAGGCGTAAAATAATCGTCCAAATCGTTGGCGAATAATCCTGGATTTACTTTACGCAAACCCACAATCAAAATCTCCCGTTAAAATAATCTTGCGTAAATTTGCTCAAATCAGTTAAACTTGGCTCGCAATGAAAAAATTCCTGCCAGTTGCAATTCTAATTATCGTAATCGCCGTATTTCTCGCGGGAATAGGCTTCTTCGCCTGGCGATTTTTTTCTAGCCGTATAAAGACCCCACCCCAAAAAGGTATCACCAACCAAAGCACCACCCAAAAACGTGCTGAAAAACAAGAGGCTTTACTTGAAACTATAAAAGATATTTCAAGCGCAATTTCTCCTAGCACCAGCGTCTCTGTAGCTATTTACGATTTGAAAACCAATGAGTATTTTGGCTTTGACGACACCAAGACACAACATGCCGCTAGTATTTCCAAGATCCTGACGGCGGTGTACGCTTACGACCAAGCCGAAAAAGGAAATATTAAATTGACTGACCCCATGGGTGCTTATGACGTTGAGACTCAAATCCAATTTTTGATCAACCAAAGTAGTGTCGACAGTTGGGAACTGCTAGACCAGCGGTTTACAGCGGTGGAGCAAAATAAGTATGCGGCCTCTATCGGCCTCGCCGCAACGGACCTAACGATTGGTAAAAACTTGATGTCTCCCAAAGACGTCGCCGTTTTGTTAAAGAAACTTGCTAAAGGAGAAATCCTCACTGACGTTAACCGATCGAAACTACTTTCCTACATGCAAAAAACCGAGAGCGAGGATTTTTTTCCACCGGCATTTAAAGAGCAGGGTGCTCTCTTTTACCATAAAGCCGGAAAGCACTTGGGTGAGGGACACGACACGGCAATTGTGAAGCTGACCAACAACCCTTTTATCCTGGTTGTATTTAGTAATAATACGGCGAGTTCCGGACTGCTTGGCCGGGGCCCACTGCTAACCAAAATAGCCGGTATGGTCTTTGAATATTTTGATGAGACAAACTAGGTGAAAGGAGGTGAAAACATGGACAAAAAAACTTTAAGCTCTGGCTTAATTGTGTTGTCAATAATTGCCGCCATTTTCGCTGCTCTTGACTTTCTAGTCAATTTCCCAACCCTTGGACTAGGCGCTGATTCCTGGGTAGGGGTCGCTGCGGTCGCCGGCGTCTGGGCAGTTTACACGAAAACAGCTTAATAAACCCACTGGCCAAAATTGATATTTAATGAAATTAATACTTGGTGCTGGAGTAGTTGGATTAGCCGTGGAGGAAGTAGCAAAAGCTCTGAAAATTGAATGAAAATTACGAATTAAAAATTATTCTTTCCGGTGTATAATCTTCCCAATGACAGATAAAAAACTTAAAATATATACCAAAAAAGGCGACATGGGTGAAACCTCCCTTATTTTTGGAGAGAGGGTAAGTAAAGATCACCCCAGGGTAAACTCCTACGGAACGATTGATGAACTAAATGCCTCTCTTGGCCTGGCGACTTCCTTTACAAAAAATCGTAGGTTAACCCATATTCTTCAAGAAATCCAGAACGAACTTTTCAATATTGGCGCCGAACTGGCCAGCCCCCGCCAACTTAAGAAAAATACAAAGGAATACTACTCTTTACAAGAGGCAAAAATACCCAAATTGGAGAAAATAATTGATCTATATGATGAAAAACTACCAACACTACAAACATTTATTTTGCCTACAGGCGTGACGGGAGCGGTTGCCCTACACGCGGCCAGAACGATTTGTCGCCGCGCCGAAAGAGCGGTAGTCGCCATCGCAAAGGTGGAAAAAATTAACCCAAATATAATTGCTTATTTGAACCGTTTGTCTGATTTACTTTTTGTTTTAGCCAGATATTTAAGTAAGCAATCTGGTTCCAAAGAGATACATTGGAAAAAAGACTGACCCACCAACCCATGACAAGGCCAGGCCTTGTCCAACTTGTCCAAGGACAGGAGGAGTTTTGTTTAAGAAGCAGGTAATCATATTAAAATTAATTCTCCTTTTAGCTTTACTAGTTACTGTATTCGCTTTATTTAAAACATTTAATCCTGGTTATAAACTCACGAGCAAACCGGCAACCAAACTACCACCGCCGATACCAAAGGTAACTATTGATTCAGCTTTCACTAAAGAAAATGATTTATCGCGTCTAGATAACAAAAAAATTATCACCTTAATCGCGACCGGCGATGTAATCCCGGCGCGTGGGGCCAATTGGCCAGCGGTGACTAGCGGCGATTTTACCTACAATTGGAGGAAAACTACCGACACCATCAAAAAAGGAGATATTACGCTTATAGATCTGGAGGCACCGCTACTTAAAAATTGCCCCTTGCAAACCGAAGGTTTTACCTTTTGCGGCGACGCTCGCCACGTTCAAGGTCTAGTCTTTGCTGGAGTAGACGTAGCTTCACTAGCTAACAATCATATTGGCAATTATGGCCAGGCTGGGATCGATGAGACTGTAAACCTACTGGAAGGCAACAAAATCGCCTGGAGCGGCTTTAGCCATTTGGCAATTGTTGAAAACAAGAAAGTAAAATTTGGATTTCTTGCCTACAATGGAATCGGCACCAAGTTTGATCGCGAGGCTATTGCTAGTGAGATAAAAAGCGCCAAAACCAAGGTAGATATTTTGGTTGTTTCGGCCCACTGGGGCGATGAGTATGTCCTCACCCCTGGGAAATATGGTAACGTCGCCCCCGATGATCCTCGCGAAATTGGCCACCTGATGATTGACGCTGGGGCAGACCTAGTAATCGGCAACCACCCCCACACCGTCCAGGGAGTCGAAATCTTCCGGGGAAAATTAATAACCTACGCCCACGGCAATTTTATCTTCGACCAAACCTGGAGCCAAGAAACCCAAGAAGGCGTGGTGGGGGAATATACCTTTTATGAAAAGCAACTCGTACAGGTAAAATTCCTACCAATCCTAGTCGATGTGTCCTACCAACCACGATTTTTATCTAAAAAAGACGGCCAACCCATCCTAGACCGCATGCTAAAATCTTCTAATTTAATCTCCGAGAATTAATTTTGCCTTTTTTCTACTTCCTTGCTAAACTAAAAATATGAGCTTCAAAATCTGTGTATCAGGAGCGGCGGAAGGGGATTGTGTAAACCCAGAAACAATGGCCAAAGCGGAAAAAGTTGGTGAAGCAGTTGCTCGCGCTGGCGCTGTCCTGGTCACCGGCGCCACCACCGGCATTCCTCACGCTGCTGCCAAAGGAGTAAAGAAGGCAAAGGGTATTTCGATCGGTTTTTCACCTGCAGCCAGCCGGGCTGACCACGTCAATCGTTACAAACTTCCCACAAATTATCTTGATTTAACAGTCTATACCGGTTTTGGTTACGCCGGCAGAAATCTAATCCTGACGCGCAGTGCCGACGCCGTAATCATTATCTGCGGCCGGATCGGCACGCTGAACGAATTTACCGTTGCCTTTGAAGACCGAAAACCAATCGGCGTGCTGGAAGATTCTGGCGGTATGGCTGATGAAATTGAAGACATCACCCGCATTGCCCACAAGCACCAGTGTCACGTTCTTTACGAGTCTGATCCGGACAAATTAGTTAGTGGTCTGATCGAAGACTTGAAAGAACAATATAAGGAAGATCAGGAAAAACTAACACCCGCAAAAACAGTCGAAGATCCAGAATAAGAAAGGGGGTGAAACAAGTCAAACTTGCGAAAATGAAAGAAAAAGAAGTTGGAAAAATCACCCATTTCTATGACAAAATAAGTGTCGGTGTCGTGGCGCTTACTAATAATCTGAAGGTGGGCGACAAAATTCATATCCAAGGAGCGCACGATGATTTTGAACAAACGGTTGGAAGCATGCAGCTGGAACACGAGGACGTAAAAGAAGGTAAAAAAGGCCACCAAATCGCTATAAAAGTGGACAAGCAGGTTCACGACAACGACAGAGTCTTAAAAATGGAGGACTAGCTTTAAGTTATACTTTTAACTTTTGTAGTTCGTCAGAACGCAAAGCGCGAAGCGATTTAATTTTAATTATGTATATCGGTATTGACATTGGCGGCACCCACATTAGAGTGGCTACGGGTAAAAACGGGAAAATCGAAGAAAAAATTGATTTTCCCACCCGCGAATTTCACGCGAGCATACAGGAAATAAAAGAAGCGGTCGAAAAACTATCCAGCGGTACTCATATTCAAGCAGTAGGCGTTGGAATTCCGGGATTTTTAAACTTGCGTAAGGGTATGATCACTCATTCTCCAAATCTAGTCGGTTGGGACCATATTGACATAGCGGATATTTTTTCTAAGGTGCTCGTGAAAAAAGTGTTTGTAAACCACGATGCGTCGGTGGCGGCTCTGGGGGAAGCTACTTACGGGGCTGGCAAGGGGAAAAACCCTGTTCTTTATTTTACCGTCAGTACCGGAGTAGGCAGTGGTTTAGTGATCAACGGAAAAATTTTCCACGGGATATTTAACCCTGAAGCTGGTCACCAAATACTAAGCCGGGAAGGAAGGGCTCACCCTGGCGCTCCCGCGGCCGATCTGGAATCGCTGGTGTCCGGTTCTGCGTTTCAAAGGGTTTTTGAAAAAACTTCCGCTGAAATGGAAGGGAGTGAGGCCTGGTTCCAGGCCCTGGATTGGTTGGCAATTGGTTTAACCAACACGATTTTGCATTTTTCGCCTGAAATAGTTGTCATTGGCGGCGGTATGACCAAACACCGAGAAATATTTTTTGCGCCGTTAAAAAAGGCGCTGAGAAAATATCTGCGGGAACTTCCCGAAGTACCGGTAGTACCATCTGGACTAGGACAGGAATCTGGTATCGTCGGTGCTCTCACGCTGGCGGAAAAAAATAGCTAACAAGCAACATAGTAATTTTTTCGATATTGACAGTTGCCTGTTATTTTTTATACTTAATCTATATGAAATTGCTGCTCAAAAGTTTCGTTGGAAAGTTGGAAAATAAGGGAGGTGAGTCACATTGAGTCGTGAAGCAACTCCATATCTTGCAGAACTACTGGGAACGTTTGGTTTTGTCTTGATCGGCGGCGGCGCCATCGCGGTTAATAATCTGACGGACGGATCCTTAGGAATACTTGGCATTGCTTTTGCCCATGGACTAACACTTTTAGCTTTCATCTATACTTTCAATCATATCTCTGGTGCCCATTTTAATCCAGCTGTGACAATAGCGATGTGGATTGTCAAAAAAATCGAAGGTTCAGTCGCAATTGGCTATATAGCGGCCCAATTAGCCGGAGCTGTAATTGCCGGAATATTAATTGAAGGTTTTTTTGGTAGTAGTCAGCTGGCCGTACCCCAACCACTAGGTATTGGGGTGCCCTTAGCCATCTTGGTTGAAGCGGTTCTTACTTTTCTCCTGGTTCTGGTTGTCTTTGGTATCATTGTCGATCGGCGCAGCCACACCAGTCACGCTGGTCTAGCAATAGGACTAGTTTTTGCAGGTCTAACCTTGGTCGGATACTCCTTGACGGGCGCTGCTCTCAACCCGGCTAAAGTCTTTGGCCCTGCACTGGTAGCCAATTTTTGGACCGGCCACCTAGTATATTGGTTCGGGCCGGTAGCGGGTGCGGTCGCAGCCGCGCTGGTCTACGAATTTGGCGTACTTCGATCCAAAAGTTGATCTTACCAACAGCGAACAACCAAAACGTTACCGTCTTACTTGTTTGTTGCATTTTTATATATATCGCAGTAGATTTAATTATATAGCCAGCTAAAGTCCTAAAAGGACTTTTTTATTGGAGATCTATGAGTTGTTTTGTTCACCACATGGTCCGCAAAGGAATATTTTATGACATGGGGATTCCTGTCTCCGAGGATGATGCTGATAGCGTTGAGGGAAAAATCGCCGGCATTGTGGGTATGAGAGGTCGGGAATGCCACGAGATCTGGAAAAAAGTAAGCGAGTGGTTGGAGGATCCTAAACTAAAAGAAGATTTAAAGAACAAACTTTCCGAAATCTATTTTAGTTAATAACCCTTTCCAACAAGTACAGCCCACTCCGCCGTCCAGATGTTTCCACCTTTATGCTTTGTGAGCTGCGAAATATTTTTTACTCTTATTAGTTGTCAGAGTCAACAATCAAGCAACAAAAAATTTTATTTTGATATCTTTAGGTAGGCAATTTGCTATTTCATTTGCCAACGGGCGCGGGTTGTACTATTCTTAAAAAGATAACCTTAATGAGAAACCTGCTAACTTACTGCATATTTGATACCCTCGCCCTGCTTTTTTCCATTGTTTTGGCGATGACGGTTGGCAATCCATTTCAACCCAATATTGCTGTTTTCGTAGCGGTACTTTTGTTAACTCGTTTTTTGTTCTACTGGCTTTGGCTACACTCAATAAAAAGAAGCGGCTTTCCTATTTTTAGATTGCTAATACACACAATTATTTTACTAGTCACGATTCCCATATTAATATCAGCCGGGGCGTTTGTTTTTCCGTCTCTTTCAAATAATATTTTTTGGTTTGGCCTCGTTCCTTTTATAGCTTTTTGTACTAGTTTGGCGCTTCACCGCTTTTACCAACTAAAAACAGGCTGATTTTTTCGTTTCTCACAAGTGTCCCAAGAACCAGTAGTCAATTTTGTTAAAATATAGATAGTCATGAATAATATTATTAGATTGATAGCCAGGCTGATTAGGTTTGTTTGGACTTCTTTAAAACCAATCGCTCTCATTTTTATCATTTTGGTAATCATCGCCGCGTCACTTCTGGCTTACGATCAATACCGCGTCTTGCAAGAAAAGCAGTTGGGTGCAAAATTGGTCAAAAATATTGATTTAGTTTCTGCTTGCAATGACATTTATAAAGAGGACGAATCCTACTCTCTAAAATTTACCGTAAGAAATAAAAACAACAAGCCAGTGAACCTGGAAAAAATCGAGCTTAATAGCAGTATTCTGGGAACAGAGGGAAAAACTTATAATCGACTCTTGAAAACCCAACCTGTTTCCTCCGCTTTCCCAAGTGATAACGTTCAATTCAAGACCTACCGGTTAGAAAACCCGTTAATAATCAGAGCAAATGATAAAAGCGAGTTCACTCTTTTCATGCAAGCCGCCAGTAAGGTAACCGCGAAAGCCACGTCCCACACCATCGTAATCTATAAAGGGAAAATAATTTTTGATTTTAGTCATGAGTTCTCGATAGAAACCACCTGCCAAATCCAAGTCAGATACCCCTAAGTAGCAGCCGCTTGACAGTCGTAATAGAGCGGTAGGATAATAAAATTTACCAGCACCTTATTTGTAAATATTCAAACTTACAGTCGGGAAGGGGAGTGATCAACTGTGACGACTGCTGTTGCAATCGTTCAGCCGGCAGAATTTGAAAGCGAGGCGTTGCCGCTCTGGCGGGAAGCCCTGTCTGTATTTGACTGGACTGCTCTTCACCTTTCACCAGTCTTTTACGGACTTGGTGTCCCTAAAGGAAACGCTAAACCGGTAATATTAATTCCTGGATTCCTCGGCAACGACACCTACCTGATAGAGTTGTTTCTGTGGCTGCAGCGAATCGGTTACCAACCATCCATGTCCCGGATGGGGCGAAACGCTGAATGCCCAGACCTACTCACAGAAAAACTGCTGGAAACAGTCTATGCAGTCGTAGCTCAAACCGGACGGAAAGTCGCGCTAATAGGTCATAGCCTTGGCGGAACGCTTGCCCGTAGTGTAGCCGCAAGAAAACCGGACCTGGTAGACCAAGTTATTACTTTGGGTTCTCCCATTCGGTCTATAAGGGCGCATCCTCTGGTACTAGCGATCGCCAGAATCGTTAAGTTCCGGATAGATATGGGTAGGTACAGGCAACCAAGTTGCTTCACCAGAGGGTGTGGGTGCACCTTTGTCCAGTCTCTCACGGAAGTGTCGTTGCCAAAAACTATCGACGTCGTAGCGGTCTACACCAAAACCGACGGTGTCGTACGCTGGCAGTCGTGCGTGCAAGAAGATAGTGACCGCAATATGGAGGTGCCCGGTACTCATTGTGGGTTGGCGTTCAACCCTGCCACATACAAAATAATCGCCTCCGAACTTTATCGTTGTCTGTAGAGGGAGAGAGAAGTCGCCTAGTTCTGGGGGTTCAACCACCGGACCAGGCGATTTGTTTGATCGGGAGATATTTTTTTTAAAAACGAAAAACTAAAAGGTTAGGGTTTGGGAAGAAAGAGCATCAGGAGAAAAGCATAAATCGCTGCGTAAAAGAGGATTTTATAACGGGCAGTCATACAATATTATTGTAACCGACCAAGCGTTCGTTTGTCAAACCTATTTGACTATAGTTACCCCTAGGATTTACGATATAGTTAAGCTTTGTGAAAATACGTAAAATTGATCCAAAAATCTGTAAGCAGGAAATAGTTGGGGTTTCTTATTCTGGTGGTGGAAATAGGGGAGTGGTTCATATCGGTGTTTTACGGGCTTTCCTCGAAAGGAAAATTATCCCCACCCACGTATCAGGGGTAAGCGCTGGCTCTTTCGTCGCCGCGTTTCACGCCTTTGATCCGATTACTTTTAATTCATTCACCGATCTGAAAATTCTTTTTTCGTTTGTTACAAAGGCTTTTATTGGGCTTTCTCCGTGGAAAATCGTCCGCAAATTTGTTACCACAGGCACCAACATCGAAAGTCTAGGTGATTCGTCAAATATCAAAAGGTTTCTAGAAGAAAAATTACCGTTTAAAAATTTCGACGGCCTAAAGGCTAAACTAGCTATCGGCGCTACAAATTTTGAAACCGGTCAAGACGAATGGTTTAGAAGCGGTCCGATCATACCGGCTCTGATGGCTAGCAGCGCCACACCCGGAATATTTCCACCTGTAAAAATAGGCGAAAGTATTTACACGGATGGAGGTGTAACCGACAATTTACCTATCTTTGAGCTTGCCAAGGAGGGCTGCGGTGTTATTTACGCCGTGAATTCTGGTTACGCCGGAGAGGTAAAGGGACCACCAAAAAATTTTGTGGCGGCCATTCTAAACTCTCGTGACATCGCCCAGTACCAAACCACCCGTTACGAAATTGAGCTCATAAAATGTTTGTACCCGAATATAAAAATCGTTCCGATTGAACCAAGATCTGGCCTACAATTGGCACCTTATGATTTCACTCCTGAAAAAGCGGAACTGGTAATCGAGGAGAGTTACCAACACACTGTCAAGCTTTTATAATCGACCCGCTTGCTAAATAAATCGCATTAATTTAAAGTAATATTTGGAGGAGGTGGTAAGTATGATTTTTCATCAGGACGGTCCCAGACTGCTGCCAATTTTGTTAATCGTCTTTGGAGCGGCTCTTATTTTAAATGGCCTAGGAGTACTAAATATTAACTTTTCGATAATCTTCGGGCTGCTTTTGCTTCTTTGGGGCGTATCTCATTTTTGGAAACTAGGATGAACACAACTATCTATTACGTCCGCCACGCTGGTTTTGAGAACCCTGCTAGAATCGTACCTGGTAGAATACCAGGTTATCATTTAAATACAGAAGGTAAAAAGAAAGCCGAAAAGGTAGGCGAGTACTTTAAAAAAAGGCCGGTAAAGCAAATTTACACTTCTCCTCTGGAGAGAGCCTACGAAACCGCGAATATTATCGCTAAGAGTTTACCAGATGCCAAAATCTCCCATGTTTACGAACTTACGGAGGTCGACTCGATCCATTGGCAGGCCTACAAACTGGAAGAACTTTTTACCAATAATTACTACGAGGCTTTTTTGAACGACCTGCAAACAAACGAGGTACCAGAAAATTTAAATCAGCTGGCGGCTAGATTAGAAAAATTTACCCGTAATCTATGCCAAAAATATCCTGGAGAGGAAATCGTCTGTGTTTCTCACCTTTATCCGATCCTAGCCCTGCAACTTTCCTTGGAGGGAAAACCGCTTACTATGCTCAAATCCTACGATTTAGGTGCCGGCTCACTAATTGCCTTTGAATTTTCTCCAGATTGCCGGCTAATTAGCGCGAAACCCGTAAATATATAATTACCACTTATTTTCGAGCGAGAGACTCACGCGAGAAAACATCGGAAACCGCGAGTATAAGATCGCGGAGGACGTCATATTTTCGCGTTTGTTGACCAAATCCATTTTTACCGATAAGATTGGCTGGTATGAATAGTCCCCACCAACCACTGGCAGATCGACTGCGTCCTCAAAAAATAGGCGAGTTTGTTGGCCAAAAACATCTAGTCGGTCGCGGGAAAATCATTGCCACACTTCTGCGGCAAGACAAAATTCCATCGCTTATCTTTTGGGGACCGCCGGGAAGTGGCAAGACTACTTTGGCAAAGATAATTGCGAGCGAAACCAAAAGTCATTTTGAATTCTATTCGGCGGTTGAAGTGGGTGTAAATGAGATAAAGAAGGTGGTCCAAGAATCCAAGGGAAGATTGGAAGAAACCGGACAAAGAACGATTCTTTGCATCGACGAAATCCACCGCTGGAACAAAGCCCAACAAGCTTACTTACTTCCCCATGTCGAAGACGGAACAATTATTTTAATCGGTGCCACTACTGAAAACCCGTCTTTTGAACTGATTGGCCCGCTTCTTTCCCGCAGTAAAGTACTTACTTTAGATAGATTGGACGAAAGAGATATCGCCGAAATCGTAACAAGAGCCTTGAAAGACGGGCAGAAGGGGCTGGGTGAGTACAAAGCTACTATCAATAAAGAAGCCTTAAAACTTCTTTTGGAAGCTTCCAACGGTGACGCTAGGACCGTCCTCAACGCTTTGGAGATTGCCACCAATCTCACCAAGCCAAAACAAGGTAAAAGGTTGATCACTCTGGAAAAAATTACCCAAGCTCTTGGTTCCAAAAAGCTTCTTTACGATAAAACCGGCGAGGAGCACTACAATACCATCTCCGCCTTTATAAAATCTCTTCGGGGAAGCGACGCGGACGCTGCCGTCTATTGGCTAGCGCGGATGCTCGAAGCTGGGGAAGACCCGGAATTTATCGCGAGAAGAATGGTTATTCTTGCTTCCGAAGATATTGGTAACGCCGATCCCAAGGCTTTACCACTGGCTGTAGCCGCGTTTGACGCGGTGCGATTTGTGGGTCTGCCGGAAGCAGCCCTGAATCTGGCTCACGCCGCGACTTACCTAGCCACCACGCCAAAATCCAACGCGTCTTATATGGCGCTAAAAAGGGCAAAAGCGGATGTTAAATCAACCCTCAATGAACCAGTTCCGCTGCATCTGCGCAATCCGGTAACAGATCTGATGAAAGGAGTCGGTTACGGAAAAGGCTACAAATACGCCCACGAATTTCCAGGTGGTTTCGTGAAACAACAATTTCTTCCTGACAAGCTAAAGGGGAGAAAGTACTACGAGCCAAAAAACATCGGCTACGAACGCTACATCAAAGAGCACCTAGAAAAACTGCACGGTAAATAATTTTCTTGACCTATCAACACAAGACAAAGACTAGTCTTGTCCAACACGTATCTTTTATTTTCCCTTGTATTTAGCAAAATGAGCTTTATAGTGGCTAAAAGTGTAGTGGAAACCAGTATGTAGAGGTTTGGGTAAATTATCAAGAGTAAACCAACCAATATCGTCGATCTTATTAGGGTCGTTATTCTTTACTTTCTTAGGATCAACTAAAATAAAGAAAGGAACCGCTAACCAATGCGTTTCTTTGCCATTATTAGTTCGAAATATCGAATGGGCTGGTAATTGTTCTTGAATAATTCCTTTGCACCCATATTCCTCTTTCAATTCTTTGAGGACATTGTCTTCCAGTGTTAAACCAAGTTCAAGCTGACCAGAGCCAGGATCCCACATCCCAACCTCGTCTCTACAATTCTTACTTCGTTTATGTAACAAAAAATTTCCCTTTCCATCATTACAATAAAAAGGGGTGGTTATACCAATGTAGTCAATACCAGGAATCATCTTTTGTATCTTACGCCAAAAATGCTAGAATTGTCGCGTATGAAATTGGATGTCCCTTTGGTTCAACAAAAAGAGGATTCTGTCGATTGCGGCATCGCTGTCGTCACGATGATTCTTAATTATTACGGCGTTCAGAAATCGTTTGAAGAAATCAAAAGGGAGATCCCAACCGATCAAGTGGGAACATACGCACCACAGCTTGGTAGTTTTCTGGTGGAGCAAGGGTTTATTGTTGATATCGTAACCAGAAATCCTCTTGTTTTTACCAAGGCTCATGAAGGTGCTACTAAAGAAGAGACCATAAAAAGATTTGAGGAATTAAAAGCAAAGGGTGAGAAAGAAACAGCAGCAAACTTCTTTTTGCAGTTTCTTGCGAAAGATAGAGCAAGTGTTACTGTAAAAATTCCATCAAAGCAAGACATAGAAGATGAAGTAAAGGCAGGACGACCTTTGGTAGCTTTTCTTACTAATGCCGCCCTCTATAAGGAGAACCTGGGCGAGAAATACGGAAAGGATTTTACTTACACTTTCCATTCTGTTGTTATAAGCGGTATTGAAGACAACAAGGTGGTGATAAACGACCCTTATTGGGGAGAAGAGGGTGGCGTGCAAGAATATCAACTCGAGGAATTTCTATATTCACTCTATACTGGTAGTTTAGGCGATCTGGATAACGGTTGTTTAATAAAAATAAAAAAGAGGGAATAAAAGTTTTGAAAGAAATAAAGCTTGGTAAATACAAACATTCAAAGACAGGAAAGTTTTATCGCGTCATTGGTGTTGCTCAACATTCAGAAACTCTTGAAGATTTAGTTGTATATGAAGCTCTTTATGAAAACCCAAGAGGTACACTCTGGGTGCGACCAAGGAAAATGTTTGAAGAACAAGTTGAAATCAAGGGTAAAAAAGTACCGAGATTTAGTTATATAAGGCAGTAAAAATATTATGTTAAAGAAACTTGATTCACTGCTTTTTTATGTAAGTAATGTAAATAAAACTGCTGAATTTTATAAGGAGTTGGGTTTCGAGCAAAGGACGACTAAAAAGGGCATGGCAGTACTAAACCTTAGTGAATTCTCTTTGCATTTTCGCGATAAAAACGAAGAAAACAAACTAGAATTTCGTGCAGAAGCGACAGCAGAACCTAAAGGAGTGGGTCTTTATATCTACATTGAAGTAGGTGATATAGACAATTACTACAAAGGCCTGTTGGACAAAGGCTTAAAACCCTCTAGTAAACCCAGAGATTGGCCTTGGGGTAACAGAGAATTTGTTATTCGAGATCCAGACAGCTACAAATTAGTTTTTTACCAACCCATAAAAAATTAGGTTATATATGGCTGAAACTAACAAAAATGAATTAAAAAAGTTCAAAGAAGAAGCTAGAAAGGCCGCGTACGAAAGCGAGAACCCTAAATACGAAGTGACGGAAAAAGATGGTTCAACAACACTGGCGTACGAGTCTGGCGACTGGAAGTTTCACGATAATTATTTCGGCGGAGACCCCTATGGTGGCAGAACAGTTTATTTTTACAAAGGTAAACCAATACAGATGATGGTTTATTATGGCCAGGTGGGTAAGGAGTACGACGCAGATAAAGTTTACGGTTTTTTACGAAAGGCACTAAGAGCACCGAATAAAGGAGAGTTCAGAGGACCAAAAGAATTTAACGAAGGCGTTTACAAATACACAAACAATTGGGAGGGTAACGAGGATAAATTCAAAGGCGAAGAAAACATATATAAGAATAACAAATTAATATATTCCGCTATTTATGCCGGCGGTTTGGTGGACCAAAGAGAAGGAGATTAATGGCTCTAAACAAAAAAGAAATTGAAGATTTGTTAAACAAAGAAGAGATAGTTTTTATATCTACCTCGAAGAAAGATGCTACTCCTCACATTGCTCCTATTTGGTTTGTTTATCATAAAGGTAAGATTTATTTTGAAACGGATATCACCACCGTAAAATTTCAGAATATAAAAAGGAATAAGAAAGTAGCCCTTTGCTTTGGCGGAAAGAATACTTACATAGTTGAAGGAACGGTGAAATGGTGGGAGGAAAAGGATGCACCGCTACCGCTCAGGAAAATGCTCTGGGACAAGTATAAAGAGGCGATGGACGATAGCTTCATAAACGAAAAGACCAGGGTCTTTGAAGTAACACCCGAAAAAGAAATGTCCTGGCACTACGCTCCAAGTTGGGACTAACCTATGACAAGGCCAGGCCTTGTCAATGCTTGATGAGATCATCAATCTTCGCGGCTACAATGAAATCGTTTTCGTGCAAGCCGGCGATGACGTGGGTGTAGAGAACTACTTTCACCTTGTTATATATAATGTATAGGTTGGGATGGTGATCTTGTTCTTCGGCAATTGTTCCAATCTTATTAACAAATCCTAACGCCTCTTTAAAATCTTTGAATTTAAATTCTTTAGAAATCTGCAAGTGTTCGTTTTTTTCCTCCAAACTCCAACTCTCAATCTCTTTGTTTAGCTTTTCCGCTTCTTCCGGAGAAAGCTTTGGGGTAGATGCATCCTCGCACGGCACGCATTTTTTATCGGCAAGGCCCATATTCACCTTATTATTAACTAAACCAGAAAACTAATCAACCAACCTAGCAGACTAGTGATTAACTACTTAACTTAACAACTAATCTTTGATAGAGTAGTCTTACTCATGATACGCGAAGTCCCTTTTGATCCTATCCCAATTGCAAATTACAAAGATATTGTTCCAGCGGAAACGTACGCGGAAATTGAAAAACTAGCCAAAAAGCTAAAAGGAATCCGCGTCATCCACCTGAATACATCGCCATCGGGTGGGGGAGTCGCCGAAATCTTGCGCTCTCTTGTACCACTTCTCAAAGGCCTGGGACTAGATGCCGATTGGTTTGTGTCTCGGAAGAACGATAATTTTTTCCGCATCACCAAAGAAATCCACAACTTTCTGCAGGGTAAAAAAGGCGACCTGACCGCTGCCCAAAGAGACGTTTACTTGAAGACAAACCAGGAGGTGGCCGACTTTTTCAATGATAAACACGCTGACGTCTGGGTAATCCATGATCCTCAATTTGTCGCTATCAGCCAGTTTCACAAAAACCTCCACCCCAGTATCTGGCGTTGCCATATAGACACCTCACAACCAAATTTGTTCGTCTGGCGCTTTCTTCTTCCGTTCATCCAAAAATACGACCGCTACATCTTCACGCTGCGAAAATACCTTGGCCCAGATCTTGACTACACCAAGGCTAGAATAATTGCGCCAGCAATCGATCCACTTAGCCGAAAAAACAATCCGTTGGATAAATCGGCTGCTGACCAGATAGTCGCCCGATTTGGCCTGGACCCGAGCAAACCCCTTGTTTCCCAAATTTCTAGATTTGACCCTTGGAAAGACCCATGGGGCGTAATGGATGCCTACCGTATCGCCAAGAAAGAAATTCCGAACTTACAACTAGCTCTTATTGGCGCCTTTGCTCCGGACGATCCAGAGGCCGACGATATAGTTGCCGATCTAAAAAAATATACTAAAGGAGACCAGAATATTTCTATTTTAAGTAATCGGGATGGAGTAAATGACGTGGAAGTAAACGCTTTCCAAGTTGCCTCTGACGCGATTATCCAAAAGTCCACCCGGGAAGGCTTCGGCCTCACGGTGAGCGAGGGTATGTGGAAGGAAAAACCTGTGATTGGCGGCCGGGCCGGGGGGATAGTCCAGCAACTGGACGACGGTGAAACCGGCTTTTTAGTTACAACCGCGGACCAAACCGCGGAAAAAATCGTTTACCTTTTAGAAAATCCAGAAAAATCGGAAGAGATGGGTAAAAAGGGTAGAGAAGTCGTGCGCCACAAATTCCTGATAACCCGCCTTTTACTTGATCACCTCCACCTCTACGACGAACTGGTTTAATATTGGAACCAGTTTTGTTAAACTAAAATAAGATGAACGCGCCTGCCGTCTCTTTATACTTGGCCAAACTTCCATTTGAATTTTTTCGGTGGTGGTTCTGTGAATCACCGATTACTCTTTTTAAAATCCTGCGTTGGATTCTGGCCGCTTTTACTCATCTATTTTCTTTCAAGGAACTTTTTACTACTTTCTTCCGCCCCTGGAAAAATGAATATAGAGAAGGTTTGGTAAGAACAGCTGTTTTTATCGGCGCTTTTATAAAAAGCCTACTAATAATTTTCGATACTTTTATTCTCGGTTTTATCATTACCGTCGAAATAGCGGTATTTGCTGGTTGGTTCCTTTTGCCATTTTTAGCATTTGTTTCTTTATATGGAGCAATTTTTTCCTTCTAAATCAAGAGTGTTTGCAGCCGGCTCCTTTGCGAATTTCTATTCTTCCACTGCCTTAGTAGCCGTTCGGTGGGTACTGACAGTCGTTCTGATTATTTCCCTTGTAATTCTTGCGGGGGGTCATGGGCGGCTTTTTTACTTTATTGCCAGTCTTTCTATTTTTTATTTCGTTTTTGAAATTTTTTACCGCGAGAAAACATTGAAAGAAGAACCAATGCCGATAAAGGAAGGGGGGATAGGTAATTTAGCGGATCATTTCAATCTGGGGGCGGCGAGGTTTATTCTCCAAATTGGCGACCGAATAATCCTAGGGAACTTATTTAAAGCGCTGTCCAAAAATAAGGAGGTCATCTTTTCACTCTACCGAGCCGATATTAGTAAAAGAGAATTGGACGATATATTTTCTGGCGCCGATGGTGAAAAAGTAGTAGAAGTAACGGCCCTTTTTCCAGCTGCTTTTAACTGGGCCAAAAAAGAAAACAGAGCTTTTGTCGATAAACTAGATTTATTTTTGGCGGCTGTTTCCCAAAGCCCGCAGTTACAGAAACTCTTGTTTGCAAAAGAAATAAAGGAAAACGATCTTTTAAACATCGTCTTTTGGACCAGAATTATTTATGAACAGGGCGAAGGGCGGTTCTGGGAAAGGGGCGTTGAGTCGCTGGGACCGGGAATAGGAGAATTTTGGATGGGTGGTTGGACACCCGAAACAGAAAGATACACCCTGGACATAACTAAAAATATTCGTAAAGGTGATCTGGCAGCAGTTTTAGTTGGCCGAAACAGAGAAATAAACCAGGTAGAGAAAATTTTGTCGCGGGGTGAGAAAAGAAATACGATCGTCTTGGGCCCAGCCGGAAGTGGTAAGACAACAATTATTTATGGTCTGGCGGAAAAATCGATCCGGGGCGAACTACCACAAGAAATTAAATACAAGCGTTTTTTGCAGCTAGACGTAACCGCGCTTTTGGCTGGGGCTGCCTCTGGAGAACTGGAAAATCGAATCCAAAATTTTTTGACGGAGCTATCCCACGCTGGCAATGTAGTCCTTTACATACCGGATATTGAGACATTAGCCGGAAGCGGTAGTAGCGCCAATATAACCGGTTATTTATTAAACGCTCTTAGTACCAGTAATCTTCAAGTCGTCGCCACTACCACTCGTGAGTCGTTTCGTCGCTATATCGAACCGCAAGGTTCTTTCGCCGCTCTTTTTGAGGTGATTGACGTTCAAGAACCCACTCGAGAGGAAACCACCAGGATACTTGAAGAAGCTGCTGCCAAGGTAGAGGCAAAACACAAAACAATTGTCACTTACAAAGCTTTGTCGAAAGTTGTCGAACTAGCCGACAGATACATCGTGGATAAAGTGTTACCCGGTAAAGCGATTGACTTGTTGGATGAGTCGGCTGCGGCCATTTCCCTGAAACAAAAACCGCTTCTTGAGACGACCGACGTAGAAGCAGTAGTCACCGAAAAAACTAAAATACCGGTAAGTAGCGCCAAAGGACAAGAAGCGGAAAAGCTAATAAATCTTGAGGCCTTCTTGCACCAGCGTATTATCGATCAAGAGGAAGCCATCGTGGCGATCGCCAACGCCATGCGCCGGGCCCGGACGATCCAGCGAGAAACCAAAAAGCCGATTGGCGGCTTTCTTTTTCTTGGTCCCACTGGGGTAGGGAAAACTGAAACTGCCAAAGCGCTCGCTTCTCAATATTTTGGTGGTGAGGAATCGATCATCCGCATCGATATGAGTGAATACCAAACCGAAACTTCAATAAACAGGTTAATTGGTGCACCACCCGGAACCGGTAGCTACGAGGAGGGTGGGGAATTTACTGAAAAGGTACGGCAAAATCCCTACAGCCTGATTTTGCTGGATGAGATGGAAAAGGCACACCAGAAAATTCAGGAGGCTTTTTTACCGGTTTTTGATGAAGGTGTATTGGAAGATGCTACTGCCCGCAAAATTATTTTCACAAACTGTATTATTATCGCTACCTCCAACGCCGGTGCGGAGTTCATTCGCGAGGAAATTGGTAAACAAACACCTCTCGAAACTATAAAAAAGGTGCTTCTCGAAAAACTTCAGCGAGAAGGAACCTTCAAACCAGAATTTTTAAACCGTTTTGACGACGTTATAGTTTATAAACCACTTAGTGGGCCGGAGATAATGCAAGTCGTGAGCTTAATGATAGTAGAACTTGCTGACAGACTAAAAAAGCAAGACGTAACGTTGACCGTGGATTCCCAGGCCATTGCTTGGATTGCCAGAACAGGTTTTGATGCCGCCTATGGCGCCCGACCGCTACGACGTTTTATTGCTGATAACATAGAGGAGAAGATCGCCGAAAAAATTCTGTCCGGAAACTTGAAACGGGGATCGCAGATCCAAGTAACTTTGCAAAACAATCAATTAGTTTTTAACTAGTGATTAGGTATCTCCCTGCAACTACCAAACTTCTTTAGGCAAATCTTAAAATCTCTTGACTTGACAAACTATAAGATTTTAGATGATAATAGCGTCCGCTTTTTATGGTTAATGATTTTTTGAATACCAGAAAAAATAAACTACCTTCTTGGCTCACTAAGTCAAGAAATCTGGCGATTTTTGGTGTGCTAGTCATTGTCGTCTTAATAATTGCCGGTTTTTTCATTTTTGGTAGGGACACAAGTGAGAGTGACGAAAACAAACCGACGGTAAAAATAGGTCGAACTTACCAGGTCATCGCCCGGACGCAAGAGCGGCAAAAAACTAACGGTCGCTTTACTCTGACAGTGACTGATGCTCAATTTGCTGACTCAATACTTGTCCAGGGCAAGAGAGCCCGGCCAGTCAAAGGAAGAGTCTTTCTGGTGATTAATATGGAAATCGAAAACTCTTACAAAGTTCCGCTTTACGCTTTTCCGGTAGATCTGTTTCGGTTTGTACGAAGCGACGGTAAAAAATTCGCTCCTTCTACACATCAGGGAACGGTGCAGATTCGCCCAGAATCTACGAAAAAAAGCAACGTTGCTTTTGTAGTGCTACCAACCGACAAAAAATTCAAAATTGAAGTCGGTGACGTCAATAGCCCCAAAGAAACCATTGA
>JAUYHE010000037.1 GCA_030690175.1 bacterium
CGACGGCCCGGAATGTACATCGGCTCAACCGACGTCCATGGACTCCAACACCTAGTTACTGAGATCATTGATAATTCGGTCGATGAGTCACTCGCTGGCTACGCCAAGAACGTCTGGGTTTTTATCCATCCTGATGAAAAAATCACTGTCATCGACGATGGTCGTGGCATTCCGGTAGAAACCCATTCACAAACCGGCAAATCTGCCCTCGAAGTAGCCATGACTTATCTCCACGCCGGCGGTAAATTTGGCGGCGGAGGATATAAGGTTTCTGGGGGTTTGCACGGAGTCGGCGCTTCAGCCGTCAACGCCCTTAGCGAGGAGATGCGAGTTGAGGTAAAAAGAGACGGTAAACTTTTTTCCCAGGAATACAAAGCGGGCAAACCAACTGGAAAAGTCGCCTCTGGCGAAGAATCGAAGTTGTCAGGAAAAGCGAAAGAAATTTGGCAAAGGAACAAAAGCGGAACAGCCACTTATTTTTTCCCTGATAAAAAAATATTTTCTTCAATTTCGGTTGATTTTAAAACCCTAGAAAAACAAGTCCGGGAACGGGCGTACCTCGTGGCAGGGCTTTTTTTTCATATCAAAGATGGGCGTACGGGTCTAGAGAAAAATTTTTATTTCGACGGAGGTATCAAAAGCCTGGTTGAAAATTTAAATAAAAACAAAACACCTAGTCACCAACCAATCTTTATAAAAAAGGATACCGAAAATATAAGTGTGGAGGTAGCCATTCAATACAACGATTCCTTCACCGAAACCGTCGAGAGCTTCGCAAACGTCATTAATACCACCGAGGGGGGCACTCACTTGACTGGCTTTAAGATGGCGCTAACTCGTGCGATAAATGATTACGCCAGAAAGATTGGGGCCGCCAAAGATATCGAGGGCGGTTTTAGTGGTGAGGATTCCCGCGAAGGTCTCACTGCCGTAGTAGCTATCAAAATGAATTCTGAAAAACTTGAATT
The DNA here is from genome assembly GCA_030690175.1 of bacterium. GTDB lineage: Bacteria > Patescibacteriota > Microgenomatia > Woykebacterales > RBG-16-39-9b > JAUYHE01. Next base: position 969 of record JAUYHE010000037.1, read on the forward strand.
TGAGGGTCAAACCAAAACAAAACTTGGAAACGCCGAAGTCCTCCCCCTTGTCCAAACAGTCGTCAAGGATGGTCTCGAAACGTTCTTTGAAGAAAATCCTGCCGAAGCTCGCAAAATCGTTGAGAAGATTTTTCTGGCTGCCACGGCCCGCTTGGCGGCAAAGGCGGCCAAGGAGGCGGTTATCCGCAAGGGTGCTTTGGAAGGAATGACTCTTCCGGGAAAACTAGCTGATTGTCAGGAAAAAAATCCGGCTTTTTCTGAAATTTATATTGTTGAGGGAGACAGTGCGGGGGGTAGTGCCAAACAGGGAAGAGACCGTCATTTCCAGGCAATCTTACCTCTTGGCGGGAAAATATTAAACACCGAAAGGGCCCGTCTTGACAAAATAATTCAATTTGAAGACATTAAGAATTTGATTATTGCTTTAGGCGCCGGCATAGCTGAGACTTTTAATATTGAGAAGCTACGTTACCACCGGGTAATTCTTATGACAGATGCCGATGTGGATGGAGAGCATATTCGCACCCTGCTACTTACCTTCTTTTTCCGTTATATGCCCCAAGTTATCGAAGGCGGATACCTTTACATTGCTCAACCGCCACTGTATAAAATAACCTACGGTAAAGAAAGCTCGTATGCCTACAGCGACGAGGGTAAGGACTCTGCAGTTAAAGCATATTCTGGAAAGGCAAAAGGATCCGCTAGTATTCAACGCTATAAAGGGCTGGGAGAAATGAATCCTGATCAACTTTGGGAAACCACAATGGATCCCAAAACAAGAATCATCAAAAAGGTAGGTGTGGAGGATGCAACCAAAGCAGATGAGATTTTCAACATGCTAATGGGCGAGGAAGTCCCCCCACGGAAAAAATTCATCCAAACCCACGCCCGCTACGCCACTTTGGATGTTTAGACATAAGATTTAAGGTGCCTGATTTAAAAATTTTCCCCTTACTCTTACATCTTAGGTCTTAGATCTTAAAACTAAGAATGGCAGACGAAAACGAACAAACAACTGAAAAAAACGTTGGTCGGGTAGAACCGATTGAAATTATTGACGAAATGCAGCGCTCCTACCTAGATTACGCCATGAGCGTGATCGTCCAAAGAGCCCTCCCAGATGTAAAGGATGGCCTCAAGCCCGTTCACCGTCGGATTCTCTACGCCATGCACGAACTCGGTCTTACTCACGAAGCCAAATACCGCAAAAGTGCTACCGTAGTCGGTGAAGTCCTAGGAAAATACCACCCCCATGGCGATTCCCCTGTGTATGACGCGTTAGTTCGACTAGCCCAGGAATTTGCGATGAGAGCTCCCTTGGTAGATGGGCAAGGAAATTTTGGGTCGGTTGACGGTGACCCACCAGCGGCAATGCGGTATACCGAAGCGAGAATGGCGCGGATCGCCGCCGAAATGCTCGCCGACATCGAAAAAAATACCGTTACTTTTACTGATAACTTTGACGCAACTAGAAAAGAACCGATAATTCTTCCCGCCAAACTACCAAATCTTCTTTTAAACGGCTCAGCCGGTATTGCGGTCGGAATGGCAACAAACATACCGCCTCACAATTTAAACGAGTTGGCAGACGCCCTTGTATTTTTGATTAATAATCCCGAAGCAAGCGTTGAGGACCTGATGAAATTTATCAAAGGCCCAGATTTTCCGACTGGCGGCGCTATTTTTGACATCAACGAAATCAGAGCTGCCTACGCCACCGGTAAGGGACGTATCGTGATGCGAGCCAAGGCTGAAATAGAAGAAGACAAAGGTGGAAAATTTAACATAATCGTTTCCGAAATCCCCTATCAAGTCAATAAATCTGTTCTAATCGCCCGAATCGCCGCCTTGGTGAAGGATAAAAAGATCGATGGTGTGTCTGACCTTCGCGATGAATCTGATCGTCGGGGTATGCGAGTAGTAATTGAACTAAAGCGGGATGGACGGCCAAAATCAATCTTGAACAATCTTTACAAACATACTGCCATGCAGCTTGCTTTTAACGTGAATACGGTCGCTTTAGTTGATGGTGTTCCGTTGACCCTAACCTTAAAACAAATTTTGACCGAATATATCCGCCACCGCCAAGCAGTCGTTACTAAAAGAACTCAATTTGAGCTGGATGCAGCCCAAAAACGGGCTCATATTCTAGAGGGTTTGAAAATTGCTTTAGACCATTTGGACGCTGTGATCGATACAATAAAGAAATCTAAAGACGCTGACACGGCCAAAACCAACTTGATGACGCGTTTCAAGCTCACTGAAATCCAGGCTGTAGCGATACTTGATATGCAACTGCGGCGTCTAGCCGCGCTTGAAAGAAAGAAAATTGAAGACGAATACAAGGAGGTGGTGAAGACAATTGCTTACTTAGAAGCGCTGCTAGCGTCACCAAAAAAGATTTTGGGTGTCATCGAAAAGGAGCTCATGGGCGTCAAGGAAAAGTATGGTGACGCTCGTCGGACTCGCGTATATGCCAACCCAATTGGTGAATTTTCCGAGGAAGATCTCATTCCGGCGGAACAGGTAGTTGTCACTACCACTACCAGCGGGTACATCAAAAGAAGCCCAATCACTACGTTTCGGTCGCAGGCCCGAGGCGGAAAGGGCGTCTCGGGAGTGTCGATGAAAGAAGAAGATACCGTAGCCGATATATTCACGGCGAATACTCATGACTCGCTGATGATATTTACAAATTTGGGAAGAGTATTTCAAATAAAAGTGTACGAGCTTCCTGAAGGTAGTCGTTACTCCAAAGGAGCAGCGATCGTGAACCTAATTGAGCTTGAGCAAAACGAAACCATCACCTCCATTTTACCTGCTTCAAAACAAGCAAAGAACAGTCAAAACTTTTTATTTATGGCCACAAAAAGGGGACTTGTTAAAAAGACGGCGTTGGAAGAATTTGAGCACATTAGAAAAAGTGGTTTGATTGCAATTAAGCTGGCAGCAGGTGATGAACTTTCTTGGGTAAATCTAACTAACGGTCGGGACAACATGATTATGGTAACCCGTAATGGTATGAGCATAAAATTCTCCGAAAAAGACGTGCGTCCCATGGGCCGACCAGCAGCTGGTGTCCTTGGCATAAGATTAAAGACAGGCGACAACGTCATCACTACCTCTAAAGTAACTGATGGGGGAGAACTAGTCGTTGTCACGGAAAATGGCCTTGGCAAAAAAAGCAAGCTGACCGATTGGCCAAAGCAGGGAAGAGCTGGTTACGGAGTAAAAGCGGCTGAAGTCACTGCTAGAAACGGCAAACTGGTCTCGGCCCAGGTGATCGGAAAGGAAGATAAACACCTGATTATTACAAGCAAATTAGGACAAGTAATTCGGCTACCGATCAAGGATGTTCCTCCCCTTACGAGGCAAACTCAAGGTGTCATTTTAATCAGATTTTCAAACAAAGATGATTCTGTGGCCGCTGTTTCAAGTATAAAACAAGAAAGCGATCAGGATAAAAAAGGACCGTGACCATTTTCAACCTGACACTTCAACCGCAAGTTTTACTTTTTTGCGATTAAAAGTTCTTTTGGGTTTTGAGTAATTGTTAGGCGTTTCTTTGTCAAGAGCTGGTCTAGTGGCAACTGGAATAGTGAAACTAAAGCGGCTGCCTTTTCCTAAAGTAGAGTCGACCCAAATATCCCCACCATGCATGTTGACTATCGCCTTAGAAATATAAAGACCCAGACCCGTACCTTTTGAACCTTGTTCTAGTACTCCTGACACGCGGAAAAATTTAGTAAAGAGATGTGGCAAAGCTGAAGCGGGGATACCCTGACCAGTATCTGTCAGTGTTGTCGCTACCTTTCCTGCCTTGGGATCGTATTGAGAACTGATTTCTACGCTACCACCGGCCTTCGTGTAATTGAGGGCGTTACCAAGCAAATTGGACACCACTTCACTGATCCGGAATTTATCGACTAACACCGGCGGCAAATCAGCCGAACAATTAAGAGAAAGGTTAATTCCTTTTTCTTTTGAGAGCGGCACATAGTTGCTTACCAATTCCTGCAAAAGTGACTTCCAGTTTTGCGCTACGGCCTCAATTTTCATAGCTCCTCTTTCAATTCGAGAAACAGACAATAAATTCTCAACCAAAGCGGCTAGCTGCGAAGAGGAGATAAACGCCTTATCCAAAAACGAGCGTTGCTCTTTGGGAAGACTTTTTTTTACCTCTTCTTGAAGAACCGATAAATAGCCTCTAATAGCTGTCAGCGGTGTCCGTAGCTCATGCGCCGCCATTGATACGAAATCAAGTTTCATTTCTTCAAGTTCTTTTTCTTTTGAAACATCGTTTAAGGTAATGATGGCCCCCAGTCCAACGTCTTCACCTTCTCTAATAGCTGAAGCGGTTAGATTAACGTACAGTTGTTTGTTGTAATCAGTAATAATTTTGAGATTATCTTTTTGGTAGACGATCTCATCGCTCTCGAGTTTGCGGTGGGGAATAAAATCCTTAAACCAAATGCTTTTATCATCTTCAGATGCCTTGACGAGGTTATCAATATTTTTGCCAACAATGTCTGATTCCGAAAAGCCCAGCATCTTTAAAGCGGCTGGGTTTATCGTGATTACATTCCCTTCAAAATCAATGGCCAAGACCCCATCGGCGATAGATTCGATAGTGGTGTTTAATTTATTTCTTTCCGCGGTGATGTCGGTAAATAAGGCGCGGATCTTACTGATGTCGGTAGCCACACCAACAACTCCGTAAATAACCCCATTTGAATCCTTCAGGACGGAAGCGGAAAAATTTACTGGTTTTTTGGTTCCATCGGCGGCAATTAAATCTAGCTCAGCACCTGTAATTGTCTGCCCCTCATACAGGGTTTTCAAATATTTTTCAGAAAATAATTGCCAGTTTCCTTTAAACAGTCTATTGAGGTGAGATCCTACTAGATCTTCCTTTTCGTAACCAAGCACATCCTTCACCGCCGGATTAACAAACTCAATAATGCCATCCAGATTGAAGACGATGAGTATTTCGTGCATAGTGTCAACAATATTGATTACGGCTGTCGCTGGATTGATGACGAACAATTTATACCGGATCATCGCGTAGGTAATGGTAATACTCATTACGGTAGTAAGCATCACTGCGGCTTGAAAAATCTGAATATGAAGAATCGGTAACAAACCATTAGTGATGGAGCCGCCTACTACCGGTACCAGGACACCGAAGATAATTAGCGCTGTTTGAGTTCGCCGTTTTTTGTTCTTTAATCGCAGCCAGTAGCGGGCCAGCAGTCCAATGGAGATCACAAATAAAAAGTCCAGCCAGGCTATCGCCAACCAAAAAAGAGGTGCGGTCGGACTCTCCCACCCCCAAAATACTCTGTGGTAACTGCTAGGAGTATTAACATTAACTAAATCGGTCGTCCAACCCAGAAAAAGGAAAAAAACTGCCGGTAAAAAAAGCAGGGCGAGGGTTGAAAATTTGGATAGGACGTTGTCTTTGCCGATATAAGCTAAAGTAAAACTAAGAAAAAGTGGCGAGACAAACACCCAACCAATTATGCCAACCGTCTCCCAAAAGCCAGCGGCAGTAGTGGTGACACTTAGCCTTGATAGGGTTTCGGATAGACTCCAGGGAAGAAGAGCAAGCACCGTAAAAATAAACCAGCGATTAATAGTGTCTTTCGAACCTTTAGAAATAATTAAATAAATTACAACGCTATTGGTGACGAAAGCTAGGTAAGACAAAAGAGCGTAAGGATTGAATGTAAAATTAACAAGTTCTAGCAGGCTGGCAGTAAGATTAGTCATTTTTATCTAATTTGAGCATAAGATCTCTAGGTATACCTGTCAAGCTAAGGTCGCCTTTTTCAAAGGTTTTTTTGGGTTAATTTTCCTTTGTTTCAGTGGCAAACTAAAGGTAAAAGTACTCCCAACGCCAAACTTGCTTTTCACCCAGATTTTCCCTTGGTGCATATCAATTATCGCTTTGGAAATATAAAGACCCAGACCCGTACCTTTAGAGCCTTGCTCAAGTACTCCTGATACACGGAAAAATTTAG
>JAUYHE010000042.1 GCA_030690175.1 bacterium
GAGCGGTAAGTAATTTCCGGGTTGATAAAAACGATCATTTCTTTCTTTGCTCTCGACTTGACCACGCACATCCTGAGCGATTTTCCTATCTGGGGTGCTGAGATACCGGCTCCCTTGGAATCCATTGTGTCTTTCATATCCGCAATCAAAGCCAGTATTTTTTTGTCGATTACAGCCACGGGTTTTGATTTTTGCCTCAGGATTGGATCAGGCACAATTACAATTTTTTGCTTCATAAGTTAATTATACCCCAAAAATAGCCAGTTGGCGAGGGGAAAGATGAATTCTTTAGATACTGAGAGTTCACATTCTTAATAGATTGATAGTCTTTGTTCTTAATGATGTTGTTTGTGAAATTGGTAAATATCGAAAAGTATCTAAAAATTATTTAATATGTTCTTTATACATCAAGAAGATTAAGAAGGTAAAAAGAAAAGGCCACACAGTCCGATTTCAATAGAAATCGAATAGGTGGCCTTTACGGGCATTATTTAGTTTTAGTTTCCAAGTTAGGGTCCCAAGGTGCGTTTATACGCCAGTCAGGAGTTAAACCTCCGTCCCAAGCTGTCTCGCTTTTGGCATTGAATAAAACGACGCCCTTAAGCAAGGGATAGTTTGCAAAAGCCAAAGAGGCTTCCTTAAGCCATTCCTCTTGTTGTTCCCGATCAGCGCCAAACTCGGCAATAATGACGGGTTTACCGTAATCTTTGACAAGATTATAGCGGGGATCAAACAACTCCTCAAAAGTCAAACCGCGTGGTGCGCCTTTTTGTAGACTCCAAGCCTCAAATTCCAAGGCTGTCAGACCGGCATAATCGAAATATGCCGACCCTGGCCAGTATTTTTTGAGAGATGGATCACCGGCAGGCGACCAAACGAACCGAATATTTGTAGCGCCTGTCGAACGACAGACGTCCACAAACTTTCGGTAAGACGCGATAAAACCTTCAGGGTTACCTTGTGCCCATTCCCATTGGCCGGTTAACTCCATTTCCTGCCCCCAACGCAGTAAGACCGGTTGCGGGTTTTCTTGGCCTATGGTTTGGCAGATTCCCTGAATCGTTGGGTCGTATTTTCCTTCAACAATATCTGTTAATAAGGTTTCTTTAACCATCCCGTTTCGATTGAAGGACCAGGGCTCAAGACTAATTAAAGGCATGCGCTCTTTTTGCCTTATTTTCTGCAGTGCAGAGGTTATTTCTGAAGTGTCGTTTAGCCTCCAAGCCAAAAACACTTCTTCGATTGAGAGTGTTGTGTCGTTAAGTGTCCCTTCCGGATCGTAAGCCCCAAAGACTAACTCTTGCGGTTCTTCCACAATGTTAGGTATTGG
>JAUYHE010000005.1 GCA_030690175.1 bacterium
TATTGAAATTGGCGATATTTTGGAAATCTACCAAGAAGAAAGTATTGCAAGGACTTTATAAAAGTTGGCCTGGTCGCCAAGTGGGAAGGCATTTCTCTGCAAAAGAAATATTCGGGAGTTCGATTCTCCCCCAGGCCTCAGACGGTAAGCTTGTCTACAACCAGGTATACTGTTCGTCTCCCTTTTGATATAATTATGTCATGGGAAAGCCACGCACATGGACTATGGAACAGCTGAAAAATGCTGTGCAAAATTCAACGAGCTACCGTCAAGTGCTTGTTAAGTTGAATTTACGGGAGGCCGGAGGAAACTATGATCAGCTGAAAAAATACACTCAAGAACTGAGATTGAAAACAGCCCATTTTACTGGTAAGGCGTGGAATAAAGGGATGACAGGAATCGGTAAACCAATTCATTCTTTGGAAGACGTCCTGGTTAAAAACAGTACATACCAAAGCCACATGCTTAAACAAAGATTGTTTAAAAACAATCTTAAAAAAGAGCAGTGTGAATTATGCGGATGGGCCCAAATGTCGAAAGACGGCCGACTCCCTCTCGAACTTGACCATATTAATGGTGATAGGCATGATAATACGATAAATAACTTAAGAATTCTTTGCCCGAATTGTCATAGCTTGCAGACAACCCACAGAGGTAGAAATCGCAACAAGTTGACCAAGAAAGTTTTCGTATAGCCCAGGTGGCGAAATTTGGTAACCGCAGAAGACTTAAAATCTTCCGCCTTCCAAGGCTTGCCGGTTCGAGTCCGGCCCTGGGCACATTATTAAAACCAGCTCACAATTGTGAGCTGGTTTTAATAGTAATTAAAATCGGGGCCGGACTAGGCCCCGATCGGAACTACAGCAAACAGACAATGTCTTCCAAAACCGTCCCCACATGTGAAACTAGAAGCGGTTCTTTGAATATTCTCGTTGGCAGTTAGGGCGGCAAAACCGCTCCTTCCTTGTCCAAAAGTATCAATCTCAAAAAGGCAAATCCTTGTTGGCCCGATTGGTCTCAATTTGATTGTCGCGGCCAAGAATTCGGCTGGGCTGGCCAGACGGAATCCCGGGCAATCGTAATGAAGAGTCCAAATCGCCTCCATCGTCAGAATGTATCGGCCGATGTTATACCAATAGATCTGAACATTGGAAGGTTTAATGGGTGGCAGTATTTCCACATCAATGCAGTGGTAAGGTTTTTTCTCCTTGGATCCCCTACTCTTAGACATTGGGAAGCCCATTTTCAATATCAGATCTTGATATGAAATTCCTTCAAGAATTTCCGCTGAGGTTGATTCCATAGTTTCCAACGTCCCCTCCTAATTCAAAGTTATTAATGACCACTATCTTCGCATACCCTACTATACTTTTATAAAAAAAGAAAAGGAGAGTTGTTTTTGTTATGTGTGCATGTTATACCAGCCACAGAGAGGACCTTGAAAATATGGCGGAAAAAACGTTTAGACGGACCTGGAGTGGTCGG
>JAUYHE010000058.1 GCA_030690175.1 bacterium
CGCCGGGAAAAGAAAGTGCTGGTTTTGCTTCGACCGGAATAGAACCTACTTTAGATTTTCTGGCTGACACTTTTCAGTCTGACTCGCCAAGTGACTTTTCTAATTCAAATAGTGAGGGTAAGATAGCTGGTGCCAGTGAAAATAAGGGCCCTGCCAGCTCGGTTTCGACTTTACTCATCGCCGCTGGAATCGCTTTTTTGGCTACAGCCGCCACCTGGCCATTTCTGGAAAAGAAAAATCTAGTATGAAACAGGAATTTATCTCGAATTCTCCACTGGAAACTAAAAATTTTGCGGCTGGCTTTGCTAAGAATTTGAAACCAGGCATCATCTTGGCACTATACGGTGATCTGGGTGCTGGAAAAACCACCTTTATCCAAGGTCTGGCAGCGGGCCTGGGCTACAAAGGAAAGGTGACCTCACCCACTTTTATTTTTATTAGACCATACGAAATCAGCAAGCAGAAAAGGAAAATTAAAACGCTTTATCATATTGATTTATACCGCGTTGAAAAACCAAGTGATTTAGAAACTATCGGTGCCCGCGAGTTTATTTTTGATACAGAGGCGGTGGCGGCGATAGAGTGGCCGGAAAAAATTGAAAAGATCCTGCCAACAAAAACTATTAAAATAAATTTAGAATCTATTTCGGAAACGAAAAGAAAAATTACAGTGAGCGAGTAAGCAAATAGTCGGCTGCCTCCAATAAATATTGCCGTCCTTCCCCAACCAACTTAGCCTCGTAAACGGCCTGCTTGGCTCGATCAATAAGCACGCCGGAAAGTTTCTGGGAATATTCTAGTGCTCCGGAATTTCGAATGATGTCGCGCGCCTTTTCAATTTTCTCCTCGCCCACCTTTTTATTCCCGATAACTTTTTTCAACATTTGTTTGTCTTTACCTTTAGAAAATTCGTACGCTTTAATTACCAGGAGTGTCTGTTTGCCTTCCCTTAAATCTGAATCGACTGGCTTTCCTATTTTCTCCTCGCTACTAAATGTTCCCATAATATCATCTTGAATTTGAAACGCTTGTCCCAACGGTACGCCATAGTCGGTAAACACTTGGAAGCTCTCTTCATCTGCGCCGGCAAGAGCTGCCCCAATGTGCAGGGGTCTTTCGATCGTGTATTTTGCTGTTTTGTATTCAAGAATTGTCAGTAGATCTTTTTCGCTCACCCCTCCTTTGTTTGACGCCAAAACATCTAAGTATTCTCCGTAAATTACCTGTTTTTTCATAAGATCGTAGTAGTTCTTGGCGCGGCGAATTCTCTCGGCGGGGAACGGGGCGGTATTTAGTAGCTCATCGGCGAAGGCGAGGGCTAGGTCGCCGGCCAAAATAGCTACCTGGACTCCAAATTCTGAAGAACTGCCCTCAAAGCCCCTTTTTTCATGGAAATCCTCAAAAGCTTTATGGGCCGAGGGCTTGCCTCTTCGCAGGTCGGCGTTATCGATAATATCATCGTGGATTAGCGCAAAGGTGTGTAGCAGCTCGAGCGCCGCCGACGCGTATAAAATTGCATCTAGAGATCTTCCTCCACTGGCTGTATAGGCTGAATAAGCAAAGGCGGGCCGCACTCTTTTACCACCAGCAGCAACAAATCGACGTATTTCTCCCACCAGTACTGTCGCTTCCGGATGCACTGTACTTGCTTCTGTTAATTTTTCGTCAAGAAAGGAATTTAGAAAAGGGTCCAGTCGTCTTTTGTACCAACCCAAGTGCTTGGAAGCCTTCGCCGCTGAAAGTTCAATTGTCTGCTCAACGTGTAAATTTGGGTATAAAAAAATTTCCCTCATAATTATTTGACTCCTAATTTTAGATTTTAACATAAATAAATTCAGCAGGAAAACAACGTTGGTATTTGAAAGGTGACAGCGTCTTTTCTGTAGGCTTACAGAAAAGACGCCGTCGTGTGGCTTGAATGATTGCTGTCTGTTACCCTGGCTCTCCTTCGCCGATGACCGTTATCTGAAATCTCTGCGCCCTCCGCTTGTCTAAGGTGAGTACTTCGACTTCGTCGCCTAAACAATGTCCAAGCAGGGCTTGAGCGACTGGCGCGCCTAACGAAATCGTCCCTCTTTTCAGTGGGTTTCCGTTCGCGCTGACGAGGGTTAGGGACTGCTCCTTTCCAGTACCCAAGTCACGGATGGTTACTACGGAACCAACCTCGACTCTTTCAGCCGAACCACATGGAACCTGTGCCCTACTTAGTTCAAAGCTTAGTCGTCTCCTTTCACTTTCCAGTTGCAGAGACCTTCCCAGCAGGTCGCTTCGCTCTGAATCGCCCTCCTCCAGTCTAGATGCGTCTTTTAGATCCAAGGCGATTTGGAGAAGCTCCTCGGTGATATCATCCACCATTGCTTGGGCTTCTTCCATCGCTTCCCGAGTCGTGTACACCACCTCTGACCTTGCTCCACTCAGTGCTGAGGACTGGGGCTGGGTGCGTGACAACGGCCTGCCTCCTTGATCTGATATGGGCTGGTTTGTTGCATAATGGTTTACCACAAATGGTCACTAATTTCAAGCCACGCACGCCTGGCTCCCCTTGCTTGTTTGGTTAAAAGGGTATAAGATTGTATTTTAGATGCAGGAACCAACTGTAATTTCGCTCGGCGGCTCGCTCATTATCCCTGACAAAATCGACAACCAATTTTTGAAAAGTTTCCGTGACACTATTTTGAAATTTGTGACGCAGGGACACCACTTTATTATTGTTGCCGGTGGCGGTCGGACCACTCGTGTCTATCAAGAGGCCGCTCGCCAGGTAGGTACCGTTTCTGAAGAGGACGTGGATTGGATTGGTATTCACGCTACTCGCCTGAATGCCCATCTCCTACGGACAATTTTCCGCGAAAAGGCTCACCTAAAGGTACTTACTCATTACAACGAAAAAGAATCTCTTTCGGAACCCCTTGCTATTGCGGCCGGCTGGAAACCTGGCCACTCGACCGACTACGACACGGTGGCTTTTGCCAAATTGTACGGTTGCCACAGTGTAATCAACCTATCGGACGTTCCTTACGTTTTTGATAAGGACCCGGATAAATTTCCAGACGCGGTAGCCTTGGAAAAAATAAATTGGGTAGATTTTAGGAAAATAGTCGGCGACGTTTGGACGCCGGGGGATAATCTGCCTTTTGACCCCATCGCCTCAAAAGCGGCCCAAGAAGCAGGCCTAAAGGTAGTCATAATGGACGGCCACAACTTGCAAAATTTTGAAAATTATCTGGAAGGGAAAGAATTTGAAGGGACCGTGATTAGTTGAGCTTATGCTACAAGTTATCAAAAAGAAAGCAACAAACGAGGAAATCGAAAAAATGGCAGCCGACTACGACGGTTATATAAAAATAGTTGTTGATGTAGAAAGAGAAATTCTGACTGGTGGTGGCGAAAAGCATGTTGATGGTGAACAGCTACTTCTAACCGACGGGTCAAAACAACAAGATCTTTGGGGTGGTGGAATAGATCTGGAAACGAAAGAGATAGATTACAACTCGGTCATCAATCTGCGGCCAAATCAAGACAATCCAAGTCGTGATATACTAGATGCGCAAACCCGCAAAAAATTTAGTGAGGTGGTCAAAAGGCTTTTGTTATGAGTGAAAAAGAAAAAATCCTCGATATTGCCATGAATTTAAACCGGGTTGGAAATTGGGCCGCTGACGACTACTCTGCAAAAAGAAAGAGAATCTCGACATTTCTGGATCAAACGAGCGATTATTTGGACTCGGTAGACCTCACTTACCTCCCTCCGAAGGTAAAGAAGCCGCTTCAGTCGTTAATCGTAAAGTTCTCATCTTTAAAAGAAGAAGGGGAAAACGGTCCAAAAGACAGACTTGATTGGGCAGAAAAGATGATGACTTGGGGCAATATCCTCACCCACCGCGCAAATTTAATTTCGCAATGAACCTCAACCCTCCGCCTTGTTCCAATTTGAATCTATGGGGTATAATATAGGTACAAAATATCACACTGGTGTGTGATGTAAATAGGATCCTTCGGATCCTGCGCTAAAGCTAAAAAATTTATGAAAATAACGGTGACAGCAGGGAGTGGTACAGGTAGTACTACTCTTTCCGCCTTTGACGCAGCGCTCAAAGCAGCGGGCATACACAATTACAATATTATAAAGCTTTCTTCGGTGATACCGCCGGGCAGCGATGTAGTTGTGCAAAAATGGAAAAACGCTTCAACCGAGCACGGTAAGAAACTCTATACTGTCCTTGCCGAAATTCGTAGTGACCTGCTAGGACGCTCGCTCGCTGCTGGTATTGGTTGGTACCAAATTGGTGACGGCAGAGGAATTTTTGCCGAACACCATGACATAATTGAGAATTTGAATACTCAAGAAGCTGAAGATAATGTGGCCAAGAAAATCGAAGCTACAATTCGTGATCTTTGCAAACATCGAGGTTACCCTTTTAATAAACGTAATTTCAAAACTGTTGTTTCTTCTGCGGAAGTAAAAGATAAACCCACCTGCACTTTAGTCGCTGCCGTCTACGAATCCCAAGCATTTGATCAAACCTCGAAACTATAGGTTGATCCACCCAACAAAACGTGCTAAAATCAACTAAATAACCCAGGAAAGGAGCGGGGATCGTGGCACTTTTAACAACTGTGCGAAACTTCCCTATCTGGCGAGCGCTGATCGCTGCCGTCCTACTGATCCCCGCTTTTGCGGGAGTCGTTTGGGATGAGGTTCTTCTGGCTGGACCAATCATATTCCTAGTAGAGCGTTTGGGCTTTTGGCTGGGGTATGTGGTCTTTTGCCTTGCTTGGTCGGGAATCGGACTCTTCGTTCTCTCTGTTTGGCTGCGTATCGAGCCGTGGGTCAAGGAGCATATCTTCTCCAAGATCTTTGGCAAGAAAAAGCAACCGGCGGAAAGTACGCAAGAAGAAGAGAAGCCAAAAAACTGGCGTGAGCGTCTGGTTCTTTGGATCGCTGGCTTTGCACGAGCTATAGGTGCTCTGGCAGCCGCCGTAATCCTTGGACCGGTATACGGGTGGGCAGTTTTCCGACTGCTTCGCTATCGTGAGCGGGACGTCTACGCATTCACCATAATCGCGGCCTGGATCTTCGGAGGAATCTGGGTACCATTCTACGGGCTTGGCGTCTGGGGCTTTGGTCTCAGTCGACTGTTCTAAGGAGGAGATCGTGAAACCTACACCACTCGACGACGTTGAGTACATGAGAGCGGAAGGGTTCGATCAAACCCAAGCGGCTAAGACCCTCGAGTTTGAAACCTTCGTCCAGTCCAATTACCCTGGCACACG
>JAUYHE010000059.1 GCA_030690175.1 bacterium
CTCGTTCCAACATTGATAACCGCTTCAAGCTCTTCCGAATTTCTTTTTACCACTTCATCGCGGTCTTCGTCGTAAGCTTTAAACTGCAAGTGGGCATGAGTATCTATTAGCTTCATTTTCTAGGAAATAAAGCGATGGAAGAAGTAATCTTCTTTTGTAAAAATTGCTTCGCTATTCTTTCGGCTGTTTCTGGGAGAAATGGTTTTAATAACTCGTTAGTCTTTATTATTTCTGAGACAGCATATTCTAGGACAGGTTTTAATTTACCCTTTTCTTCTATTTCCCAAGGTTTTTGTTTTTCTAAGTAATGATCTAGTTGCCGATAGCGTCGCCAAATTTCCTCTAAGGCCCCTTGAAAATTTAAATCATTAAGACACAGAGCGTATTTAGTGGTTTCTCCTAACTTAAATTCCAAGGAAGAACGATCAACTTTGAACGTTACTTTTGATTTTTCACAAAGTTTAGCTACTCGGGCCACAAGATTGCCCAAGCCATTGGCAAGACCGGCGTTGTAAACTTCGCGCAGTCTTTCAGATGAAAAATCACCGTCGTTCCCAAAGGGGATTTCTTTGAAAAGAAAGTAACGCAACGCATCGGTGCCATACTCTTCGGAAATCTTAATCGGATCAATCGCATTGCCCAGAGACTTACTGATTTTTTGGCCGTTAATAGTGAAAAAACCATGAGCAAAAACCTTTTTTGGTAGTTCATAACCGGCGGAAAGTAGCATCGCCGGCCAAATCACCGCGTGAAATCTTAAAATGTCTTTACCAATAATATGTAGATCCGCCGGCCACTTGCTGGGATCCGCCGAAATATAGTTGATGAGAGCATCAAACCACACGTAAATTACCTGGGAGGGGTCGTTGGGTGCTGGTATGCCCCACTTTTGGGTTTGTCTGGTCACAGAGATATCTTGCAAACCCCCTTCTATAAATTTAACCACCTCGTTGTAGCGCTCAGGTGGCTGCACAAAATCAGGATTTTCTTTGAAGTGTTTTAGCAGCGGCTTTTGGTATTTAGAAAGCTTGAAAAAGTAATTTTCTTCTACGATATAATCCGGTTTGGTTTTATGATCTGGGCAAAGATCCTTTTCGTCTAGGTCCTCTTCTTTCAAAAACGCTTCGTGACCGACACAATAAAGTCCCTCATACTTACCTTTGTATAAATCTCCGTTCTTGTCTATTTGTTTGAAGATTTCTTCAACCACTTTTCGATGACGAGTTTCTGTAGTACGGATAAAATCATCATTGGAAATTCCCAGTTTTTTCCAAGCATCTTTCCATTTGTTCGCAAGAGAGTCGGTGTAAGCCTTGATATTCTTTCGTGCTTTTTCAGCGGCCAGAACGGTTTTTTGTGAGTTTTCGTCGGTTCCGGTCAGGAAAAAAGTCTTGTCACCTTTTTGGCGGTAATAGCGCGCCAGGATATCAGCCGCAAAGGTAGCGTAAGCGTGGCCGATATGCGGCACGTCATTTATGTAGTAAATTGGCGTAGTGACAAAGAACTTCTTAGTGTTTTTCATAAATACCACCTTTTACACTGGTTGTAGATGTTATTACTGACTGTGTCCGCCAATTTCCTGCGACCACTCCGTGGGCTAAATAAATTGGTGTGGTGACGAAGAACCTCTTATTCATGGCCAGGAGTATATCATAACTGGTTATCTACTCGTAAAGTAAATTTCAGCTAAAATTACGATTCCCAAAACTAAAGCCGCGTTCAGCAGGTTTAATAAACCAAAAACTTTTAAAGTGATAAAACCAACGATTACTAAAGAAAAGAAAAGACCGCGCCGTAAACTTTGAAAAAGTAATCTTCGCAAGGTACTGGTTGGATTAACTCCTCTTACCATTGGTTGTAAAAAACTACTGATAAAATAAAGAAGCAACCCGCTTGTAAGAGCTAGTCCAATCCCACCAGAAAGTAAAAAATAGAAAAGGTTGGAAATAACTAAGAACCCGCCTATTTTTGGGGGGACTGACCAGACAATAAACCCAAAGAAAGCCCAAGCAGCAGCCGCCATTAAAATTATTGGGATCAAAAAAAGCTTCATTAATTCTCATTGTAGCCTCTTTGCGAGCTTGTTTACAACCGTAAACGACTTTGTTAAGATGTGAGCCGATGGACCTAAACACGCTGATTATAATTTTGATCGGAATAATAATCGGAGGATTTTTATTTTTCTTCCGTCAACTACAATCCTTACGCCAAGATAAAGAAAAGGACAAATCCGGTGAGGTGCTGATGAAATGGTTGCAGGAGATGAGGCAAAGTGTTGACAAAAGCACCGAGACGATGCAGCAAAGATTGGATGCTACAAATAAAGCGATTAATGAGCGGTTGGATAATGCCGCCCGCGTGATCGCCGGGGTAGGAAAAGAAGTGGGGCAAATGAGTGAAATTGGCCGAAGTATGAAAGATCTGCAAGATTTTCTGCGCAGTCCAAAACTGCGGGGAAATATTGGTGAGCAAGTGCTTCGTGAGCTGTTGGGACAATTTCTGCCAAAAGAAAGCTTTCACTTACAGTTTAGGTTTAGAACTGGTGATATAGTCGATGCAGCGATAAAAACAGAAAGCGGAATTATCCCAATTGATTCCAAGTTTCCGATGGAAAATTTTAAAAATATGATGAAGGCCGAGAGTGAAGCGGAGAAAAAAGTTTACGAAAAAGAATTTGGCCGCGATGTGAAAAAACATATTGACGATATTGCCAAAAAATA
>JAUYHE010000060.1 GCA_030690175.1 bacterium
GTTCGTTATACTCACTGTAAACTAAATGAATTAGATTTTTGTGGGAGTGTGATTGGGTATTTGAGTTAGGCAGTTTCATCTGTTTATTGTCCTTAGGTAAACATCAAGTATTTGTTGCCCCCAGAAAAGGGCAATGAACCCTCCAATAGTCAAAAACGGTCCGAAAGGAATAGTCTGTCCAAACCGTTTTTTGCCTATTAATAATAGCATAACAGCCACGGCGGCCCCTGTCAAGAAGCTAGCAAACAGGCTCACCAGTATGGCTGGCCAACCCACTATCAAACCGATCAAAAACACTAGTTTCACGTCCCCGCCACCCATAGCCCGCTCGCCGGAAACAAAAACGATTACAAAGAAAGCTAGCGCCGCTAGAAATGCGGCTAAAAGGTCGGCTAATAAACTAGAGATGGGTAAGGGGATGAAGAAGGTTAAGAAGGTTTTATAAGCTAGAACAACAATAATTGCCGGTAGGACAATACTGTTGGGCAATAAACCATCCTTAATATCAGTTACGAATAACACTACCAACACGCTGACTATAAATAACAAGAAAATCAATTGGGCTAGATCAACATACGATACACTTGACACGTGATACGTGATATTCCAGAAATAAAACGTGAAGGCGAACAAAACACCAGTTGCCACCTCCACCAGTGGATACTGAAGAGAGATCTTTTTACCACAATAGCGACATTTTCCTTTTAAAAGCAGGAAGCTGACAATTGGGATAAGATCTGCGGTTTTTAGTTCTTTTTTACAATGAGGGCAGCGGGAACGGCCAAAAAAAATCGATCCTCCGTGAACGCTACGATAGGCGATAACGTTGAGGAAGGAACCAACGGCAAGACCAAGAATGAAAGTGATAATCAGAAACAAGGTCGTCATTTAACATTTATGCCTAAAAAGCGGAAGTAATACTGTAGATAGGCAAGACGATTGAAATCATTAGTAGGCCCACCATTATTCCTAGAACAATCATAATAATTGGCTCCAGGGCGGTGGTCAGGTTTTTTACCTCTTGCTCTACCTCTTGTTCAAAAAATAAGGATACCTTCGTAAGGACCTCGTCCATCTTACCAGTCTCTTCACCCACACTGGCCATCTGGGCAATAAGGGGCGGGAATGTTTCTTCGCGAGCTAAAGCCTTGGAAAGAGAGATTCCTTTTTCAACTAAACTAGAAACGTTTTCTACAGCCAGGCGGTGGGTGGCGTTGGTGGCGGTTTCACCGGCTATTTTTAACGATTCAATGATCGGCACGCCGGCGGCTACAAGGGCGCCCAGAGTGCGGGTAAATTCGGTCAGAGAGGAATCACGGTTTAATTTGCCCATCACCGGTACTTTCAAAAGCAGTCTATCGACGACCAACGCTCCCTCCGGAGTCTTGCGGTAACGTCGGAGCGCAATTGACCCAACCACAATTAAAATAATTACGAGCCACCAAAACTTCGCCAGAAAGCCGCTTAAAGCGATCAGTATTCTAGTTGGCAAGGGCAAGACAATTCCTAAATCTTTGTAGACCTCGGAAAGTTTAGGCACCACAAAAATTAAAATGATAGCTGCCACTAGGCTCATCGCCACCATAATTATCGCTGGGTAAATAAACGCACCTTTAACTTTGCCTTGAAACTCGCGATCCTTTTCCAGGGTATCGGAAAGGTTCAAAAGCACTTTGTCCAGGGTACCACTAGCTTCCCCTGCTTTAATCACGTTTATGTAAGCTAAAGAAAATGTTTCAGCGTGTTTCGCTAGAGCGGTCGAGAAATTGGCGCCGCCCTCAATATCTTCCGAAATTTGCTTAGTTATCTCCTGCAACTCTTTATTTTCTGTTTGTTTCTGAAGAACCACGAGAGAATCGGCCAGGGGTAATCCAGAGGTGATCATCGTGGCCAACTGCCTAGTAAACTGGGAAAGAGCGCCGATTTTTACTCCCTTAAACAAATTTATTTCGAAGGCTTTCTTTTTTAGTTCGATGCTAATGACCGTAAAGCCTTTTTCGTGCAAGATAATAGCTGCTTGCTTTGGGCTACTCGCTTGAACAATACCGCTTTGGGTTAGTCCCTTTTTATCAACGACGCTATAGGTATATTCTTCCATCAGTGTTCCTTAAGATTTTATTTTTGACTCGGATGCATGTTTTACTTCCCGCATCAGTTCCTGCGGCCGAATACTGTATGAGAGGGCTGTTTCTAGGCTGATACGGCCCGCTTTTACTAATGAAGCTAGAGACGTCTCCAGGGTCTGCATACCTAGGCTAGACGAAGTCTGAATGATATTGTCAATAAGATGCGTCTTTCCTTCTCGGATTACGTTTCGCACCGCTGGGTTGGCAAGTAATATTTCAGTCGCTGGGTAGCGTCCACCAGATTGTGAAGGAATGAGACGCATCGAAACCACTGCCTCAAGAACGTTTGACAGCTGCATGCGCACTTGCACCTGTTGGTTTTCGGGAAAGACGCCCACGACTCGGTCTAAAGTCTGGGCAGCGCTATTGGTATGCAAAGTAGTAAAGACAAGGTGGCCGGTCTCGGCAATCGTCAGAACACTCTCAATCGTTTCGTAATCACGCATTTCGCCGATCAGTACTACATCCGGATCCTCACGTAAAACAGAACGGAGCGATATTTCCCAAGAATGGGTATCCAAGTGCATTTCTCTTTGGGCAATAAGGGATTTTTGGCTAGGATAAACGTATTCGATTGGGTCTTCCACCGTGATAATATGGACTCCTTTTTCAGCGTTGATCACGTTGATAAGCGAGGCGATCGAGGTGGATTTTCCGTGCCCGGTCGGACCGGTAACCAAAATAAGACCCTGGCGCAATTTAGTAAGATTCCCCAAGATCTGTGGCAAATGAAGCTCTTCCAAATTTGGAATTTTGTTGGGAATCAAACGCAGCGCTGCCGAAAGATAGCCCTTTTGGTAAAAGGCGTTGACCCGAAAACGAGCTACTTCCCCTAGGGCAAATGAAAAATCCAACTCTTTGTTGGTAAGTAAGAGCTCTTTTTGTTCTGGTAGGCATAGCGACAAAACTAATTTTTCAATATAATCTGGGGTGGGTGTGGGTGTTTTAGTGATTGGGACCAATTTTCCGTCAACCCGAAGTGTTGGGTAGACACCAGCCATCAAGTGAACGTCGCTTGCGCCCCGACGCAGTGCTTCTTCTAAAATTTGTTGAATTTCCATGTGTACTTATGTATCAAGCATCATGTATCAAGTATCGTGTTAAACCTTCTTAACACTTGACACTTTGACGCTCAACACCCTCCTTAAATTTTAATCCCTACTTACTCTCAATATCTCTTCGATTGTTGTAATTCCTTCCAATGCTTTCAGGTAACCATCTTGTATTAGCCTTACCATACCTTCTTCTACACCTTGCTCTTCTATTTTTCCGGCTGGAGCCCGTTCCAAAATAAGCCGACCAATTTTTTCGGTGACCGATAACACTTCAAAAATAGCGATTCTTCCTTTGTAACCAGAGTCGCCACACCTGTCACAACCCTTACC
The DNA here is from genome assembly GCA_030690175.1 of bacterium. GTDB lineage: Bacteria > Patescibacteriota > Microgenomatia > Woykebacterales > RBG-16-39-9b > JAUYHE01. Next base: position 3,512 of record JAUYHE010000060.1, read on the forward strand.
TTTGGCTAGCTTAAATTTGGATTTTCCTTCAATTTCTTTTAAATCTTCCTCTTCTTGGTCAGAAAGTTTAACGCTTCTTTCGTGATAAAGATTGCCCAGCGTCCTTTTAATGTCTTCCACTATCGGTGGGGGAGGGTCGTATTCCTGCTTACAATCAAGGCAAATTTTTCTTACGACTCTTTGGGCACCCACGCAATTTATTGAAGAAGCCAGTAAAAAGGTTTCGGCCCCCATATCTAAGAGTCGGGGGAGCGCGCCCGCCGATGAATTGGTGTGAAGGGTCGAGAAAACCAGGTGGCCGGTCAGGGAGGCTTGAATTGCGAGACCAGCGGTTTCACCGTCCCGGATTTCTCCTACCATTATTACGTTTGGGTCCTGACGCAGAAAACTTCTTAGTCCCGAGGCAAAGGTAAGACCAGCGGTTGGATTTATTTGGACTTGGTTTACTCCGGGAATTTGGTATTCGACGGGGTCTTCCAACGTCACGATATTTACCTTTGGCGAATTTATTTTTGATAGCGTTGCAAACAAAGTCGTGGTTTTTCCGCTTCCTGTGGGTCCGGTAATCAAAATAATTCCGTGCGGTTTGATGATATTTCCTTCAAAAGTCTTCAGCGCCGTTCCCCGCAAACCCAGCTCCGCCAGGGTCGGGGCAGAACCAGCTTTTGGAAGGAGACGCATAACTACTTTTTCACCATTTACCGTGGGTAGGGTGGCAATTCTCAAATCCACTACGTTGTCGACCAACTTAAAAGTAAAACGCCCGTCCTGGGGAATTCTTCTTTCGTCAATTTTTAAATTGGAGAGTATTTTTATACGTGAAACCACGGCTTCGTTTACCTTGCGGGGAAGCACCACCCTCTCCTGCAGGATTCCGTCAATCCGATACCGGACTCTGGTACGATCCTCAAGGGGTTCGATGTGAATATCGCTAGCAGAGGCCTTCATCGCGTATTCAATCAAGGTTGACACTATTTTTGCAACCGGCGCCTCTTTAATGATTTCGCCAACTTTTTCAAGATCGGTTAGTTCCTCTTTTGCTTCCACAGTACCGCTGACTTCTTCTAGAGCAGCCGATACTTGAGTGGAGAGGCTTTGCGAATATTGATCAGTGATAGCCTGATTGATTAATTCTGGAGTAGATATGTAAGATTTGATTTTGCTAGTACTTTTTCTTTCGATAAACTCCACCACCTGAAGGTCAAGCGGGTCGGCCATAGCAACGGAAAGAGTATTAGTGTCTTTATTGTACTGGAAGGGGATAAGTTCGTAACGACGGGCCACCGGCTCGGGTATCTTACTCAAAACATCACTAGGCACGGGTTTTCCGCTTGGATTGATAAATTCGATACCAAGTAGCTGGGCGCGAGCTTGAGTGATATCCTCTAGAGTGGCAAATTTACGGTCGAGAATAACTTCTTCGACTTGCTTACCGGTTTTTATAGCTTCCGTTTTTACCATCGAAAGCTTATCATCAGTAAGCTTACCCTTTTCAAATAAAATGTCTTCGATGCCTTTTTCGGTAACTTGTTGCATGCGGGCAGACCTCAGCCCGCAAAGCTACGCTTGGTATTGCTGGCGGGCTATAACTAAGATTACTTTAATTTTACACCTATTTTAAATCGGTGTAAAACATCAATCTCATTGATATTTTATCTATTACTTTGTTAGAATGTCAACGCCTGCTTTACGTAAAAATTTCCAATTATGAACGTATCGACGCTAATTACCGAGGGCAATGTCCAATCAAGGAAAGCAAAGGCGCAAGAAGTGGCAAGCGAAATTTCTTCTTCCTTTGACAGATTCTTTTTAGATGCCGATCAGACGCCTGGTATTGATAAAATCCGAAACCTAAAACATAAAATCTCCTACCGACCTTTTAAAGGAGAACGCCAAGCCCTGATTATTTATGAGGCTCAAAATCTCACTCTCGAAGCTCAAAACGCCCTTTTGAAAATGCTGGAGGAACCACCTTCTAGCGTCAAAATTGTTCTGACCGCACCTACTATCCAAAGCGTTCTTTCAACCATTTCTTCAAGATGCCAGATAATGCATGTCGCCGGCGCTGCCACCGAAACGGCCGGCTTTTCCTACGTGGAAGAAATTCTACAGGCAAATCCTTATGAGCGTTACCAAGAACTTGATCGGTTGGATCTAGATAAATGGCTGTCGGGCTGGCGCGACCTTCTACTAAGCTATTGTTTCAAAAAACCAAGAGAAGAATTATTTACCGATAAATTAAGAAGTATCATAAGTTACGTCAGGTTAATAATAAAGCTAAAATCTTTTCAGAAAAGAAGGGCTTCGCCCAAACTTTTAAAGATGGTTTTACTTCTTCAAACCCCAAATTTGAATTAAATCTAACCAGGGAAATCCAGTTTTTAATCACTTTAAAAAGATCAGCGCGACTTAGGCAAACTACCCCAAGGATGCTTGCATTAAAGCGCCCGCCAAAGTAAAATAGATCGCTAGAAGCGCTCTGCGAAAACCCAGTTTTCTATGATCGCTAGAGCGTTCTGCGAAAACTTAGTTTTCTATGGTATAGATTCTCGAAGGGAAAAACCAAAATGTCCAAATACACTGCAAAAGATATTCAAGTACTAGAAGGGTTAGAGCCGGTCAGACGACGGCCCGGAATGTACATCGGCTCAACCGACGTCCATGGACTCCAACACCTAGTTACTGAGATCATTGATAATTCGGTCGATGAGTCACTCGCTGGCTACGCCAAGAACGTCTGGGTTTTTATCCATCCTGATGAAAAA
>JAUYHE010000009.1 GCA_030690175.1 bacterium
TGAAGATGCGTTTTCCGGAGATTTATTGATCATTATTGGAAAAGAAGCTGCCTCTAAGTTGACTTTACCTTGAATTTATGCTATTATAATAGCGATCTCTCTCCTTTCTCCGAGGAGCGGCCAAAATTAGCCGTTCCTAAATGAGGAAAGCCCCTTTGGGGGCTTTTCTCGTTTTAAGAGATAATTTCATTGACAAAATTATTTCAACCTTCAAATTCCTCGATTGATTTCTTAACTTAGAACTTAAATCTTAAAACTTACATCTATAATTGACTTTTAGGTTTGTTTGAGTTAGAATTTCCGCATTGTAGAAAGAGGGAAGGGTGGGGGATAAAATTTTATGCCATACGTTGTTATCGTCGTTGGAATTTTGTTTATATCGGTTGTGTTAGCTTGGAGAGCGGCCAAAAAACTAGAAGGGGGAAAATCCTCACAGATCTCTAATGGCGTCCTACTTTCCATCACCCTTCCTCGTCTAAATGAAAAGCTTCCAACCGCTGCCGAGCAAATGTTTGCTTCTCTACACGGTATTTTGGACTTTACTCCTGACGTTCAAGAACACCTTTCGTTAGAAATGGCCAGCTCACCAGACGGCATTCGCTTTTACGTTTTTACGCCAAACGTTTTTAAAAACTTCGTTGAAAGCCAAATTTACGCCCAATACCCGGCTGCCGAAATACGCGAGGCAATTGATTATACAAAAAGCCTCCCTGCCGGCAGCTTTGTTTCCGCGACCGAGCTTTCCCTGGGCAAAGATTTTATTTTTCCCATCAAAACCTTTCGCGATTTTGAAGTCGATCCTCTGGCGGCTATTACCAGCGCCCTGGCCGGGTTAAAAGAGGGCGAGCAGCTGTGGGTGCAAATTCTCATTCGACCAGTGGATGATTTTTGGCAAGATAGGGGCCATGAGTACGTCCAGATGGTTCGCGAAGGCATATCTCCGGTGACCCTGAACCCACAAGACATCGTCATTGATGTTGGTAAACACATTTTATCGCTTGGTGGTAATGTCGCTACTAATATCATGCGGGGACCCCAACCTGTAGAAGAACCACGAGCCGGCAGCCAATTCGTGCGATTATCGGCTGGACAAGAACTTACCCTTAAAATGCTCGAAAATAAACTCTCAAAAATTGGTTTTGAAATCAAAATTCGCCTGATTGCCGTAGCTGGTAGCCGAGAAAAAGCCGAGACGAGTCTTTCAGGCCTGATTAGCTCATTTAAACAATTCTCAACCGCCGATTTGAATAGTTTTGTTGCCGAGGTGGAGAGTCCCAGTCCTGAACAAATTGTAAAGGAGTATCAAGAGCGCGATTTTGCCGAAAGAGAAGCCGGACACTTTATTTTGAACACCGAAGAGCTTGCGTCTATTTTTCACTTGCCAAACCTTTCGGTGGAAACACCTACCATTACCTGGACTGGCGCGAAAAAAGGCGAACCACCCCTTAATTTACCCTTATCGGAAGCAACAGTAATTGGTGAAACTATTTTCCGAGACGACCAGATACGATTTGGTATCAAAAAAGCTGATCGTCGGAAACACGTCTACATTATTGGTAAGACGGGCACAGGTAAAAGTACTCTGATAAAAAACATGATCATTCAAGATATGAGAGCAGGTGAGGGTGTGGCAGTCCTTGATCCCCACGGCCAATTAATCGATGAAATACTAGATTTTGTACCGGAAAATCGTTTGGATGATGTGGTGATATTCAATCCCGCCGACGCCGACTACCCAGTCTCTTTAAATATGTTGCAAATAGTAGACCCTAGGCAGCGTACTCTTGTGGGGGATACTCTGGTGGATGTGTTTAAAAAATATTTTGCCGATAGCTGGGGTCCCAGGCTTGAATATATTCTGAAAAACTGTATTTTGACTCTGCTAGAGGTGCCAAATACTTCACTTCTTTCCATCACGCGACTTTTGATGGATAGAGATTACCGAAAATACATCGTGGGTCTTATCAACGATCCTCAGATGCGAGCTTTCTGGAATAATGAATACGCCCGAATGGAACAAAATGAACGGTTGATCACTGAAGCAATCAGCCCAATTCAAAATAAAGTCGGCCAATTCTTAAATTCAGAACTAATTAGAAATATTGTGGGGCAGCCGAAAAGCAGCATTAAGGTAGATGAGATAATTAATTCTGGTAAGCTTTTCTTCGTCAATCTGGCTACCGGTCGAATCGGGGCCAACAATACAGCACTGCTGGGAGCGATGATTGTTTCCCAACTTCAGTTTGCGGCGATGCGGCGGGTCGATATTCCCGAAAGTACCCGGCGTGATTTCTTTCTTTACGCCGACGAATTTCAAAATTTCGCCACCGATGCTTTTGCCACAGTTCTTTCAGAGGCCAGAAAATATCGGCTGGATCTTACTCTAACCCACCAATACATCGAACAGATGCCCGAGGCGGTTAGGGATGCGGTTTTTGGCAACATTGGTACTTTAATTTGCTTTACGATCGGGCCTACTGATGCTCATTTCTTGGAACGGGAGTTTGAGCCGGTGTTTTTACAAAACGATCTAATAAATTTAGGTCGCTACGAAATGTATCTAAAGTTGCAGGTTGATGATACGCAGGGCCAGCCGTTTTCGGCGCGTAGCCTTCCACCAGCGACCAATGCCACTGGCTTGCGTGAGCGAGCCGTAGCTGCTTCCCGAAGCAAATACGGTCGGCCGGTTGAAGGAATTGAAAAAATAATTAAAAAATGGACCGAGACTAAGTTTCGGCCGGGGCAGGCCCCAATGCCGCCGGCTTGGGCAGTAAAAGAAGAACAGAAAGTCCAAGAGGTGCCTGTGGAAGGCGAGCCGGCAGCTACTCCAGATCTAAGCCCACAGTTGGTACCTAGCCCGCAGCAGCCGGAGCAGACGGCGCCAAAACCGTTTACTCGGGAAAATATTCCTGGGTTTGCCGAAAACCAATCGTTGGTGTCTCACCTGCCCGAAAAAAGCGGAGAAGTGGATATTTATCGGTTCCCCGAAATAAAAAGCGGTAGTATTTACCAACCGCGTGAGGCAGATAGAAACCAAAGCGAGCGACCATTTCCAAAGAGAAGTGAAGAAGATATCGCCAGCGAACATAGTTTTAGTCGAGAAAATCAGCCAGAAAAAAATTAGAGGGTGTAAGGTAAATTATGTCACAAAAAATCGATCTCATCAGACAAGCCTTGTCAGCTGCCGAAAGCAGTTTGAAACTCGCTCGGCAACTTCTTAGCGATCTTGAGAAAGAGGGTGTAAAAAATAAACCTAAAGTTAATGAGTTGCCAGGTATAACCGGTATTTTTGACGGACAAAATATGGTTACTGAAAGTGGTGATAAATACCCGGTGCCGGAAAACTACGCTTCAAAAAGTATATTGGTGGTAGGGGATACCCTGAAGCTCGTTGAGCAGGGAAAAGAAAAGAGATTTAAACAAGTTGAGCATGTTAAAAGACATAAAACGAACGGAATTCTGACAAAAAAAGATGGTAAATGGGCAGCGGTGACTCCGGAGGGGAGTTACAAACTACTTTCTTCTTCAATCGACCACTTTAGTGGCGAAACCGGTGATGAAGTTCTGCTTCAGATTCCGGCTAATAATTTGCAATCTATCTGGGCAGCGGTAGAGAAAATTACTAAAAAGGAATCTTTGGAAGAAGACGTAAAAGAAACTAAAAAGACAGAGGCAAAATTAGAAAAAGACGAGAAAAAGGAGGAAAAACAAAACGTACAGCCAAAAGCTAAAAAGCAAGATCAGAAAGAATTAGCCAGGGAAGAAAAAGAGAAACCAACGCCAAAAGAAAAAGCAGAGATAAAACAAGATAATAAGGAGATAGCGCTACCTACTAAAGAAGAGCCTGCGGTACCAGCTATCGCGGAACCAAAAGAGGCGCCGCCGCCAAAAAGTGACGAGACTACGGAAGATGAGCTAATGTAACTAATTAAAAAGTTTTACCACTTTAATCTTCAAGGTCTTCTTCTGCTTCTGATTGCTCTTTCTCGGCCAGATCTTCTAAAGATTCATCCCGATTTACACTGGGGAGATCAGACACTTCGACCTCCTCGATGGCGCCGTCTGCTTCGGTTGGTAGGGGGGCTTGATTAGAGAGAAGGTTTAATGCCTCTTCTCGCACGTAAGGTGTAAAAGAAGATGCTTCACTGGGAAATGGAGTGGTGGCTATCTTTGGCGAACGGTACGTTTCTCTTATAAAAATTGCTACCTGCGCTTTATCTTTTTTCGCATCAGGCGTTTTAAACGACATAGATTTTACAAAGGCTTCGAATTTACTACCAGACCTGGTGTCACTAGCCATTCTTCTAGCCAGAACATCATCAATACTGCCGATTCTTTGCTGATTATCATTATCGGTAACTACAGTAATTTGGTTGTGGTGAGGGATCAATTTTACCGGGTCCCCCATGTCTAAACCGGCGAGAATCGAGGGCATCGCCGTATCTTCCAAAACAACTGTAACTGTTCTCCCCGGTTCTTCTAGAAAGATATCTCCTTTTACTACTGATAGTTTCTGGGTTGCTTTCAGACTGCCTTTTTTGATGGATTGAAGCCTTTTTATATTTTTTTCGGCTATAGGATTGTAAGGATCTAGTTCCAATACTTTATGATAGATCTTTTTCGCTTGACCGATCTCGTCAGTCTCACCAAAGGAACGCGCCAAACGGTTCAAGGTATCCACGTTGTTCGGATATTTTTCCAAGAGCAGCTGATTGAGTCTTAACGCTTCGACCCAATTACCTTCCAAGGCGGCTTTTATTGCTTCCTGGACTTGAGGATCAAGAGATGTTTGGTTTCCCATTTTGGTAATTATCCTTCTGATAAGTATAATGAATTTTAAGGAGAGTTTGTCAAGACGTATTATTAGTTTGAATAAAATAATAAAATACGTTAAGCTATTGGCAGATTTAAACTATTGGGAGTAGGTAATTTTTATGTCCGGCCACTCTAAATGGAGTACTATAAAAAGGCAAAAAGGAGTAGTTGACGCAAGGCGTGGGGCTGTTTTCACCAAGGTAGCCAACGCGATCACTATTGCGGCTAGAGAAGGTGGAACTGATCACGAAAGTAACTTTAAGTTGCGTTTGGCAATAGAAGCAGCAAAAAGTGTAAACATGCCCAAAGATAACATTGAAAGGGCGATCGCGCGTGGTGGTGGAGCTTCAAAAGAGAGATCGGTATTGGAGCAGATCACTTACGAGGGTTTTGGTCCAGCTGGAGTGGGAATTGTAGTTGAAGCGGTTACTGATAACCGACAGCGCACCGCCCAGGAAGTGCGAAGTACTTTTGAAAGAAACGGCGGGCGTTTATCCGGACCAGGTTCTGTAAGTCACTTTTTCAGACCAATTGGGGAAATTGTAGTGCACGGCGGTGGCGGTCTAGATCCTGATCAGCTACTTTTAGTAGCGGCTGATTCAGGAGCAGAGGATGTTGAAACCGGCGATGAAGAAGCGATTGTGTATTGTCAGACTGCCGATCTAGAAAAGGTCAAAAGCAGCCTGGCTACGCAAGGTCTGGATATAGTTGAATCGAAGATAAGTCGTCAGCCAACGACCACGATAAAAATTGGTGATGAAAAGGTAGCCAGTTCTGTTTTATCTCTCGTCAACAAACTTGACGATCTAGCCGATGTGCAAAAAGTCTATGCCAATTTTGATATCCCGGAAGAGGTACTCTTACGGGAAACAGAGACTACAAAGTAGGATCTACATCCCTGAAGATATTATTGAAAGGAATGCGGTAATTGAAAAATGACCATAAATGAGGCAAAAAGATGTTAATTATTGGAGTTGATCCTGGAACTGCCACTACCGGGTGGGGAGTGGTTAATACAACTGGGAACATCAAACAGGGAACAGCTAAAGAAAAACACAACTGGTCACGGAGGGCTAACGGACGTTCTCTGTCGTTAGTGGATTTTGGCTGTATTATTACTAATTCTACCGATGAGATGGGGGAGAGGCTATTTATCATCAGACGCAGTTTACAAAAAATAATAAAAACTCACCGCCCAGATCTGATGGTAATCGAAAGATTATTTTTTGGTGCCAACGCAACTAGTGCACTTTCAGTCGGGCAGGCGAGGGGAGTAGTGTTATTAGTAGCCCGAGAAAATAAACTTACGACTTTTGAATACACCGGTTTGGAGGTGAAACTCACCGTTGCCGATCACGGTAGAGCTGATAAAAAAACTGTTCAGGCGGCTGTGAAAAAGCACCTTGGAGTAACCCGGTTGCGAAATCCAAAGGATCAATTTGGCCGCGAGGTTTTCCGGTTTAGAGATGATGCTTATGATGCTGTAGCAGCAACGATCTGCCATATGATAAAGACGTCAGATCAAATCTTGTAACTAGCGGATGTTGACAAAAAGGCAAAAAATTTCAATCAGCAGCTTGATACTAGCAACCGGACTTTTTTTGTTACCGGAATTTAACGACACAATTAGGCCACTTTTTATCGTTGCCATCATTATTGCTAGTTATTTTCTTTCTGTCTGGGCTATTTACGGCGCCTTTTCGCCATTTGAGCTAGTGAGCTTATTTGCTCTACCGGTTATTCTTACAGCTAGCTTTGGCTTATATATTAGTCAGTTTGCAGTTACTACTGGTGTGCGACTCTCTTTAGTGATTATTTATATTGGACTAATGTACACTATTTTACTTTCGCAAAATATTTTTACTGTTTCAGTGGAGAGGAATATTCCTTTGGTACGGGCCGCTAGAACAGTTGGTTATTTAGCAAGCTTGTTTGTTTCGTTTGCCTTTTTTAGCCTTATTTTTGGTCTTGGTTTACCAAATTTGGTCTTTTCCTTTGTTGCTGGGACTGTGTCTGTTTTACTTTTTGCTCAAGGTTTGTGGCAGATAGAATTAAAGGGAACCAATCCTGTTCACCTGACTTATTTTTCGTTGCTTGGAGGTTTGATTTTGGGTGAAGTTTCCTGGGCGCTAAGTTTTTGGCCTCTTGATCCTCCCAAGGTTGGGTTGGCATTAGCGGCAGCATTTTACGTTGTTCTTGGGATTTTGCAGCGTCACACCCTTGACAACCTAAATACCCGGGTTACCATTGAATATTTATTCGTGGCGATTGCTGTGGTAATTATCCTTATCATCACCACCAGTTGGGGGATATAAGTTAAATTAAAAACTAATAAGCAAGAGTTTTAAGCAGGTAGGCATCGGAGTAGAGGAGAGATGGGTAGCAAAAAATCCCCTACCAAGAGGGCAAGCGGCCAGCGATTAAATTGTGATATATTATGATATAGTTTCTTTCCACGCGTGGAAAGTTTCAAAACTATAGGGTAGAGGAGTTTTCCAGTTTTTTGGTTAAATCGTAAAAAACCCGAACGAGCCAAGCCAACGCCATTTTACCCTAGTAGAGAGCTGGTCTCCCTAGTATAGTTTTCGTTGCGAGTAGGATGAGTAAAAAAATTATTTGGGCACAAAATTAAATTTATATAGCGACTTATCAAGCAAATTTCGTCTTTGAGTGCTAATAGGGTTTCTGACTACCTATATTTTCTGCCACTTGGATAAGGTCCCATATCAACAAGCCGCTGAAAGGCTCTAGAAACGATTTTTACCACTGAGGTGTACAATGTTGTCCGTCCCTATTCTTCAAGTAAGATTTTTAAAAGTAACAAAAAAGTAAAAGGGGCTTTTTGTCCATTAGGAATTATAAATTGATAAATTGGGTACCTACTCTCTTGACAGATAGGCGGGGTCTTTGGTAAGCTTGTATTGATCGAGTATAATCACCCTTACACTCGATTGCACAAGCTCCCCTCGGAGTTTGTTTAAAGATATTTTTATGTTACTGTCTCTTGATGATTTTCTTTTAAATCTGCAAACCAACAACTATTCCCCCGAAACGGTTTATAATTATGAACGGGATTTGGCGACTTTTGACCAATTTTTAACCGAATCTGGGACTAAGTTCGAGGCGGTTGATAAACAATTTATCAACCGCTATAAGGCCTACCTCACCAGCCGGGATAGAAAAACAGCAAAAAGCACGATAGAACAAGATAAAATGCTTGTTTCACGTTCAATAAACCGGATGCTTTCATCACTACGTAGCTACTTAAGATACTTAATCGATATGGATAAACAGGTTCCAGTTCCACCAGAAGCGGTAAAACTAATCAAAACCGAAAGGAAACATCCCCAAGTAGCCGAACTAAACGATCTCATTCGGCTTATTGAATGTCCAAGTACGTTGGAAACCAATAAATTAGTGGGTCTAAGAAACAGGGCAATACTGGAGGTTTTATTTTCAACCGGGATGCGTATTTCCGAACTTTGCGGACTGAACCGAAACCAAATTGATGATTCCGGGAAAATATTCGTAATGGGTAAAGGAAAGAAACAGAGGTTTGTCTACATGACTGATAGGGCAATGACGCATCTGAACCGCTACCTAGCTACCAGAAACGATAATTACTCGGCTGTCTTTATCCCCTACAGCGGCCGAAACGTGACCAGCATGAAAAAAAGAATTTCGACAAATTATTTACAGGAAAAAATTAAAAATTACCGTGAAAAATTAAAAATAAACGTGCCCACCAGCGCCCATAGTCTGCGCCACGGGTTTGCTACTTACTTGGCCGAGGAAGGGGCTTCTCCGGTGGCAATCCAGATTCTTCTTGGGCACGAATCCCTGGATACTACTACCCGCTACGTCCATGCTTCTGACCGCTTTGCCCAAGAAACCCATCGCAAATTCCACCCCCTTGCCGAAAACGACGATTAGACTTTCGAACCTAAGGGTCAGACCCTTGAAGCTAAAGGCGTAGATATGAGTTATTTGATTATGGGGTTGCGGTTATTGGCAAGTTTATTCTGAGCTTGTCGAAGTACTAGTCGAATCTGAAAGTTGCGGCAATTCGATCACAAGTTTTTTCTGGGTTTAGATTTTGCTTGGGGAGGTAAGCACAATATAGGATAAAATTGTTCCCTTTATCATCAGCGTTTTCTACAGAATAAGTAACTGTAGTTCTCTCATAGCTGCCTGTTTTTTGAGTGGTCTTAGATAACCTTTTCGCAGACTTATCACCTAGAAGTATCGTGGTTCCCTCATTAAACGATCCAGAACCTCCTACTGAAGTAAATATTTCAATAGACCCAGGTGTCATGAGTGCTCCAGTATAATTTTGATCATTTGTTAAAATATCCACCCCTTCTATCTGAATTAATTTAAAATCTTTGGGGTGTTGGTAACTTATTTTCAACGTAATATTCTCCCCACTTCTTTGTATTTGTCCACCAATTTCACTTGTGTAAGTTTTCCAATTTGCTGTTTCGTCTACTTGGGCCGAGGGTGTCGAAGTTTCTGCGGAGGGTGTTGAAGTAGGTGTTTTACTCGGTGGGGTGGTGGAAGGTTGACCAACCAGTAGCCACACTGCTACTCCCCCGCCGATTAGTAAAATTGCGATAGCGACAACTATTAGGATCTTTTTCCAATTTATTTTTCGAGACGATTGAGGTTGATCAGCGCTTATTTGTGGATCTTCGGGCATTTATTTAATTATCTATCAGACAGGTTGGTAGTGTCAAATTTGCAGTTACTCTAATACTGTCTAGTATTAGAGTAATAAAGGATTAATCGAGGAATTTGAAGGTTGAGAGGATTTTTTTAAAAATATTAGTATAATTTTTTAACTCCCCTTCATCATTAGTCCAAAGTGAAATTTCATAAATCTTTGAGTCCTTGAATGCGTAGACGTGGTCTATGGATGGTCCGCTTGAGGGAATATCAGGATTTAAAGTCTGTCTTATCCAAACCGCTTTTTGACCGTCCACATTTAGGTTTTCTAACTTCTCATAATGTTTGGCTCCGGAATCCCAAGTATCCCCAGTATTTGCATCGAATAACCCATCGAAATCTGTGTTGTAAACTGATAGATCAGGGGAACTAAGTATGGCTACAGTTGGTACAACTAATCCAGGACTGACACTAGAGGGATCTTTTTCTGAAAAACTCGGTTCGCTTATTGAATCATAGCGATTCCAGCTAGCAGGATATTTTATTGATATAGATTCATCTTTATAAGTTTTCCACCCCGCTGTCTCATCTTTTTGGGCGGAAGGCGTTGAGGTTTGGGATGATGGAGTGGAGATTGGAGTTTGGCTAGGGAGCTTTGTTGAAGGTTGCCCAAGCATCAGCCATATCGCTACTCCCCCGCCGATCAACAAAATTCCGACAACTACTCCAATTAAAATATTTTTCCAGTTTATTTTGTGGGATGGTTTGGGTTGATTGGTTTCTGGTTGCAGATTTTCGGGCATTAATTTAAGTATATTTACTAATTGCTATCTCGTCAAATTTTGAATATTTGAACCTAGGGGTCAGGCCCTCGAAACCAAAAAGTTTAGTCTGAGCTTGTCGAAGGGCTAGTCGAATCTGAAGGTCGAGAGGATTTGGTCTAAGATTTCTATCTTTTTACTCGGTTCTATCAAATACCCACC
>JAUYHE010000040.1 GCA_030690175.1 bacterium
AGCGCCTTTTTCGTGCCTACAAGGCCTGGACCCTTCGGTCTGAGACTTCGGCGTGAGCCCTTCGGCGGTGAGCTCAGGACTGTCGAACTGCTCAGTCGAACGCTCAGGCCTTCGACTCCGACCATTCGGCCTCGAGTTCATGGCCGAGAGGGGTCGCTCAGATCTTCGATTCCGAGACCACTCAGATTCGAGGAACTCGAGGAGGTCGAAGACTGGGAGGCTAAGTTGGGTAAGCGCTTTGTGAACAAAAATTCACAGGGCGCTTTTTTATTGTGAGCGAAAGCGAACAACAAGCTTTGCTTAATGGCGAAAATTTGACAAGACAATATGGCAGTGCTAATCTAGCCGAAAGGTCGAAAAGGGGTTCTTTAACAAAAGAAAGGAATGGAAATGTACGGCGCAAGAAGATTTGCGGGTTTGTTAGTGGGTGAATGGCGGTTTTTGGCAGTCTGGCTTAGTCCTTTCTTGACAGGAAAGCTTATAGTATGGTAGAATTCAATTCTCAAATTGGTTGTACATTAACTTAAGGAGAAAAAAGGTGGAAAAGCTGGGGATTTCAAAAAATCTAACTGAGGGGATTGTATTTTGGGTTGCTAGTTTTTGGATCGCGGTGATTTTGGTCGTCTTTTACGGCTGGAAGTATGAATGGTTTGATTTGGTTAGCTGGATGGGGCTTAAACAATCTATTGCAAATCTTGTCCCCGCCATTTTGGGTAGTGTTTATGTCGGTTGTATTCTGGTCCAACATTTTTATTGCCTGTTCTTAAAAAAAGGGGGGAGTTTAAATGAAGTGGTTCTTGGGTAACTTGTCGGAATTTTGGTTTTTTATTTCGTTTGCAGTATGGCTGTTTATCAGCTGTCTTTTTGGCGTAAGGCTCGCAAGCGAGATAGAGGATTTTTGGGCGCCTTCCCGCCTGGTTTCGCTTTGGTTTCTAGTCGGCTTTCTCTACTGGAGTCTTTTTATTTTTGCGGGAGTTTTTACCATTAAGGTAGAGCAAGCGGTGAAAAGGCCAAAGCTACGATTGCAGGCAGAATGAGGGAGTATCGTTTTGGGTGCTTTTAGATTTTTCAGAATCAATAAGATTCTTTAAATTTGAAGGCACCCTTTTTTTGTTGACATAGCTTATAGTTTTTGATAGAATACCAGTCAGAATCATTGCACTTTTTCAAGAGAAAGGAAAGGGAAATGGAAGATAAAACTAATGGAGCAACGACGCTGTATAAAAGTCCAAGTAAGGCGGAAATTTCTCAAATAATAGAC
>JAUYHE010000044.1 GCA_030690175.1 bacterium
TCTTATTACTCTACTCCACCCCGTTTTTAGCTGACTGGCTTCAGGATATTCCCTTGCTGCCGGTACCAGTATTGTTTATGCTGGCGGTTTTGGGCGGCGAGCTGGTCTTTGGCGTGCTGATCGGTGCTTTAGGCGGTTTTCTGGCGACGCGGCGATTTTTGAAAGATTAGATATGAAAAGATTGATTGCCTTCTGGCTATTGCTGATAGCTACTTCTTCACTCGTCTTGGCTACTGATGAATGCGCCGATAAACCAATCGAGCAAAAAGTCGCCTGCTACGAGGGAAAAATCCAGGAAACCAAAGGCCAACAAAAAACTCTAGCCAGCACGATTGCCTATTTAGACAACAAAGCCTACTTAATCTTGTTCCAAATAGAGAAAACCGAAACAGACATTAAGGCTCTTGAAAAAGAAATAAACGTTCTAACGGTAAAAATAAGCAACCTGGATATTAATCTAAATGATGTGTCTAAATTGTTAATCGCTCGAGTAGGTGAATCCTATAGACGCAATGCGTTAAACCCGACCCTTCATTTATTAACCTCCGGCGGCCTGACCGATTTTTTGGAAAGGGCAAAGTATCTTAAAGCAGCACAGCAGAACGATAGAAAGCTATTACTCGAACTGCAAAGCGCAAGAGATACCAACCAAGCTCAAAAAGGTCAAAAGGAGCAAAAACAACTCGATTTGGAAAATTTAAAAAAACAGTTAGCTAGCCAAAACACAGATCTATTACAACAGAAAAGTTCTAAACAGGTATTACTAGAAGTTACCAAAAATAATGAAAGAAGATATCAAAGCCTTGTCAGCGAAGCAAAGGCTGAGCTAGAGGCTTTACTCGCTTCCAAATTCACTGAGAAACGCAGTGTAAAAAAAGGTGAAATAATCGGCATCATGGGCAGTACCGGAAACTCTAGTGGTCCGCATTTACATTTCGGTGTCTATAACCTTAAAGAAGGAGATAGTTTTGATTATTTTGCTGACACCAATCCCTACGATTATCTATCATCTAGAACAGTGTTATTTGAGAACCGATCATGTGATGACGTCGGCAATGAACCTGTTACCAAAACAGTAGGCAATGGAGGCCACGAATGGCCTATGGGGAACATTCGAGTAACTCAATGCTGGGGGCATACTCCTTATTCATGGACATATTCCAACAACTTCCATAACGGATTTGACATAGTCGATCCAAATGCCATTGTTAAAACTACTGACGACGGAGTTGCCTATTTCTACCGAGGCAGCTCAGCTATGGGCAATAATGTTCGCGTCTTTCACCCAGACGGTAAGATGACGCTTTATTTACATCTCAAGTAGTTAAATACGGCACATTCCCTAACCAACCTCTTTCGCTGTAAGATTAAATCATTAAACAATGAAAATATCCTGGCCTGTTTTTATTGGTGCTTTATTTTGTTTTTTGTTTTTCGCTCCCTTCCAACCGATTTTAGCCCAAGTCAAAATTAATGAATTTAGTTCGGCAACATCAAGTGATTGGGTGGAATTTTATAATAACTCTGATGAAAAAATAAACCTGACTACTTACACTTTAGTCGACGGCAGCACTTCGGGAAATCCTAAAACATTTTCCTGTTCCTTAGAACCAAAGGGTTTTTGGGTAGTTGATTGGAGCAGTAATCTTAATAACAGCGGGGATATTATCAAATTGAAAAATGGCGACCAAGTAGTGGACTGTGTTACTTATGGTAATTGGACAAGTAGTTTTTGCGAAGGGCAAACGCAAGCAACTCTTCCAGAAATCAAAAAAAACGAGTTTGGGGCAAGAAGCGAAGACGGGGCTGAATCGTGGAAAGTGGTAAGTATAAATACAAAAAACAGTCCTAATAATGGTGCCGCAAAAGATCCTGCTGCTACCTGTTTAGCTCCTAGTCCATCTCCGTCGCCCAGCCCGTCGCCGGGCGCAAGCCCCTCTCCCAACCCGACCACATCAAGTTCAAGCCAAACAACAGTATCTCCTTCTCCGATTCCAACGCCGTCGGCTTCGCCGCAGCCGTCAAAAATTTTCAGGATTAAAGACATTATTCTTTTGCAGCCGGAAACACCGGAACCGGTCTTGGGCACCAGCAGCGGGCAAACCTCGACCTCGCCTCAGATTGATTGGCCG
>JAUYHE010000051.1 GCA_030690175.1 bacterium
CGGAAAGCAAATTTCGGATATTGACTAGGTCCTTTCTTGTTGCTAGATTGTAAGTCTATGGACGAAGAAGAGTTGAAAGCACTGGACAAATTATTTGATAAAAAACTCACCCCCATAAAAGAAGATTTGAATGAAATTAAAGAGACTGTTGATGTGAATAACGCCTCTTTGATAAATCTCGAGAACACGATAGGCGTTTACAGCGATGCTTTGGATGTAGAGAGAAAAAGAATCGATAAACACGATGGGCGTTTGGAAGTGATCGAAGAAAACCTCGATTTAAATCCCTAGACCACTAACTTAAAAATTTTCCCTGGAAAGTAAATTTAATTAATTTTTTTGACAAACGAGCAGCCGGTTGGTAAAATCCAGGCAAATTCCCGGGCAGCCTGTTTGGACCCAATAAGGAGGCTTTTAGTTGGCTAGTTCTAAGAACGCTAAAAGGAACCGCCGTCGGGTCAGGGAGCTGGAGGAGGACAAAAGATCTCGGAGAGAAGATAGGGAAGCCGAGGAGAGAAGGAGAAAAGAGGCCGCCTTGGCTAGAAGTCTATCATCCGCTTCGGTTGCAACTGAAGTGGGGATGGAGGAAAAGGCGAGTGATGGCCACAATGGTTGTGGTGGTGGAAAAAGCTTTTTCGCCGGCTTCAGGCTCTTCGGAAACGGTAACAGACAGAGTCTCGTAGAAGAGCTGCAAGGTATTCTGTCTAGAATGCAAGAAATTACGCAGCTGCGAGAGCAGGCGGTCAAAGAAGGTCGGCTATCAGATCCAGACCTTGTGATCGAATACAATCACCTGAACGAGCGCCGGCGACAATTGGAATCACCCACGTGAGGCTTGTTTCTAGCGGAAACAAGCCTCCCACGTCCTGGTCAATTCGAAGGTCCCCGGACGCTAGCAATCTTATATTAGGCTTGATTGCTATGATTAGCCCTCGCGAAAGCGAGGTCGCAGCATACAACCTACCTTCTTGTCTTCTATTTTGTTTGTATGCTATACTCTGGCCTGTTATGGAGCAAAATTACGAGATGGTAATGGTTTCTAGTCCGGATCAAAATGAAGCTGATCGTCAGGAATTAATTAAAGAAATCCAAAAAACAATCGAGGCAGATAAAGGTAAGATAATTGGTATTGATGAATGGGGTAAACGAGAGCTATCTTACCCAATTAATAAAAATTCTCAAGGGTACTATTTTGTAATTTCTTTCAAAGGAAGCGCAGCGACGCCGCAAAAACTTACCGCCAAGTTGCGGTTGGCGGAGAATCTTCTGCGGCATCTTATTGTGAAACAGGAAGGTGATAAAAAGGAAGAGAAAGTAAAGATAATCGCGTAGAAGCTAGGGAAGTAGGGTAGTAACAAATTGAGAGGTTTATTATTTTAGATGTAATGTGGATGGGAGGTATACATGTCAGCTCGATCGTTGAATAGCACGCTCCATACTTCAAAACACAAGGTTTTTCAGTATTCTCGCATGCTGCGACCACTTCGTGGACTAAAAGTAATGCGAATAAAAGGAGGTAAAGATGTCGGCTAGAAGTTTGAATAAAGTAATGTTGATAGGTAACCTAACGAAGGATCCAGAATTGCGGTACACGCCGTCTGGCACGGCGGTTTGTTCATTCCGCGTGGCGACGAACCGGTCTTGGATGCCGGCGGATAGTAACGAACGCAAAGAAGAGGCTGAATTTCATCGAATCGTTGCCTGGAGTAAACTAGCCGAGCTTTGCTCTCAACTTCTTACCAAAGGTCGAAAAGTTTATATTGAAGGCAGGCTGCAGACTAGAAGCTGGGATACTCCAGAAGGTGATAAAAGATACGCTACTGAAGTGGTGGCAGAGGACATGGTCGTTCTCGATTCGCGTCGAACTGGCGAAGAAAAAAGTGAAGTAGAAGTCGACGAAGCTGTCGAAGTAGACTTAAAAGAAACCAGCCCAAAGGAAAAACAAACTTCGACATCTGATAAGGAAGAGGATAAAGAAAAGGCCTCTTCGAAAAAAGAAAGTAAAAAAGCTTCGTCTAAAGATGAGGTTGAGGAAAACGGAGAAGCCAAGAAAGAAACCCAGCCGGAAAAAGAAGAAGACAGTGACGAAATTAACATCGACGATATACCTTTTTAGAAGCACTAAAACTTCCAATACGGTGTCGAGTGTTTAAATCCAGTTATGGCTAGAGAATTAAAATTTTATCGAAAAAAAGGATGTTTTTTTTGTAAAAATAATGTTGAACCAAGCTACAAGGATGTAGATGCACTGCGGCGTCTCACAACCGAGCGAGGTAAAATTATAAGCAGAACAAAAACTGGTACTTGTGCTTCTCACCAGAGAAAACTAGCTATGGCTATCAAGAGGGCGAGGATACTAGCGCTTTTACCATTTGTTCCTAAGATTTGATCGGAAGTCTAGGAAAATGCCTGACCAAAAATTCATCACCATCGATATTGGAAGTGCTTGGACAAAAGCATTTTTAGTCAAATTAGACCCCGAAAATAAAATAAATATTGAAAATTCCCTGCGTCTACCGACTTCGTGGGGGGATTTTTCTATTTCGGTAGACAATTTGCTATCAAAATTTTCGGAGAAAGACGCACCAAAAACCTTTGTCAGCCAATTTGCGGAAGTGGAGACTCTGGCGGCAAAAGAAAAAGGCGGTTTCGTAAAGGAAGAAGAGGCAGCGTCGCACCTGGCTAAATATTTCAAAATTGGCCACCAAAACGTATCCATAATTGACGGTGGCGCTAGTAATTTTAAAGGGGTTTTTCCGGCTGAAGAAATCGGAAAATTTCTTAGTTTTAACGCTGAAAGTATATTTTTAGAAAATTTTCTTGGTAAAAAAAGATTTCGGCCGTACATTATTCCGGTTGATTCCAAAGAATTAGAGGTGGAGGAAGCTTTTTTGCGCAACAGCCTGAAAAATAAATTAAAATTCGCCGATAAGGGCAAATTAAGCACCATAGTTTTGACCGGAGGCTTACTTTCCGGGACGCCGCGACTATCCAGAGTCGCCCTAATAATACTAGATATTTTAGAGAAAGATGAAGCGGCCTGTGTTTACCTGGACCGAGAATTTTTCTTACCCAGCTTTGGCGCGTTGCTTGCCACCCACAAACAACTGCAAACCGTTGATTGGGGAAATTGGCTTGAAACTTTGGGCACCTTCGTCTCTTTTGGTGGAGCCCGATCCCTGCAATTTGACTGGGGTTATTCGGAACTACAGCACGTGGATATAGCCGATGGAGAAGTCTCAATAATTCCAGCACCAGCGACCCAAAAGATACAACTACTGTTTACTAGTGACGCCAAGGAAAAGAAAAAACTGGGTATTACCGGTGGCAGTTTGGGGATTGTCCTTGACGCCCGGGTAAAACCTTTGCCGCTAACTTTCGGCCAGGCAGCGTCACGTAGTCTTATTAGTAGTTGGTTTAGGCAGGTAGAACAAGCAGAAATTACTAGGGAGGCATTTTGATTTACGTAGTAAACAGGAGCGAAGCGAAATGATCTGCCCAGTTACAAAAAGAATTGACGAACGAAAAAGAGTGATGCTTGACCGACCCGTGCAGGGTGTGTGTAAACCGACGGTAAAAGTGGGTCAGAAGGTATCGGATACAGAGATTATCGCTCATTGCGAGCTAAGCGCTGGTCAAAGGCTGCTCAAAATCGCTCATGTCCTTGGAGTTTCAAGAGGCAGTGTCGAAAAACATCTCACTCGCAAAGTTGGAGATCGTATTTACGAAGGGGAAATAATCGCCCGCAAAAGGGGGATTTTTGGCCTGGCAAAAAAGGAAATAAAAGCACCGGTGGACGGACTCATCTCGGAGATAGACTCAAGGGGCGACCTGATAATAAAATTTTTGCCCAAACCGGTGAGATTGATTTCTGGCGCCGCTGGAGAGGTAAAAGGGATCGCTGATGATAAGATTTCCATTATGACAACGGCGACAAAGATTCACGGTTTTGTTTCAGTTGGAAAACTACGGGAAGGATTGATCAGCATTGTTGCGTCGCCTCGTGATTTTATAATTCCGGCCAGTATCAAAGCTGACTCACAAGGTAAAATATTGGTGGGTGGGGCCTTATTGGAAAAAAGCGCTCTTGAAAAAGCCGTCACGATTGGCGCGGCTGCGATCATTACCGGGGGAATGAATTATCGTGATTTTGAAAGCCTGGCCAATGGGGGAGATTTTGGCACGACGGTAATGATTACAGAAAGTTTTGGTAGCGCTCCAATGGGGGATGATATTTGGCAATTTTTCAGCAAAAAGCAAGGACACCTTGGTTTTATATCTGGGGAGGCAAACCAAGCGATTGTACCAGAGGCGACAACGACTGGAGATGAGAAACTCGAATCACCGGGTACCTGGCGGCAGCTGCGGGTGGGCGATAAAGTGCGGTACCTACGCAAGGAAAGTAGTGATTTGCTGGGTGAAGTGAAAGATCTTCCCGGAGAACAAATCATCAATTCTGGGATACTGACTGAAGTTGCTCAAGTTTCGTTTACATCTGGGCAGGACCTATTGTTGCCCGCGGCTAATTTACAAATAATAGATTTTTAAAATAAGACCTATAAAAAGTATGGATGAAGAAGAAAACCAGCCAAAAAGAAATTTTTACCGCTTTCTATCAAGCTCTTTGCCAAAGGTAATTTTTGTACTCGTAATTTTTGCTTTTGGGATTTGGGTAGGGCAAAACGTGGCCCTACCGTTTGGCAGTAGCGAGGCACCGGTAATCAGGATTTTAAACAAAAATACTCCAAAGAGTGTCCAAGCGGATTTTGCTCCCTTTTGGGACGTATGGGACAGGGTTACGGCTGATTATTTGGAGCGTTCCAAGCTAGATCCGCAAAAGCTTATTTATGGTGCTATTTCTGGGTTGGTAAAGTCGGTCGGAGATCCTTACACTGTTTTTCTTGATCCTGATGAAAACAAAGATTTTGAGCTTTCTCTTTCGGGGATTTACGAAGGGGTTGGTATCGAACTGGACGTGAGGGATAACAACCTAATCGTCGTCGCGCCCCTCGAAGGGTCTCCAGCCGCCAAAGCGGGTGTAGTGGCGGGGGATATTATTTCAGAAATTGACGGGTTAGACGCCTCAACCTTGAGTATTCAAGACGCTGTCCAAAAAATCCGGGGCAAGGCTGGTACTTCGGTAAAGCTTACCTTGCAACGCAACGGGAAAAAATTTGACGTTGAACTGGCCCGGGCAAAGATCGTCATTAAAAGTGTTGAATTTAAAGATCTTGGCGCAAATACGGCCCAAATAAAAATTATCCGTTTTGGTGATAATACTTTGAGCGAGTGGGACAGCGCCGTCAATAAATTTATTTCGGGTGGTTATAAAAAGCTGATTTTAGACGTAAGAAACGATCCGGGGGGTAGACTGGACTATTCAATCTCTGTCGTTGGCGACTTCGTAAACAAAAACACAACCGTAGTGATGGAAGAGGATTCTTCCGGTAAAAGGGAGCTCCTGCGGTCCAAAAACGACCCGCGTCTCTTAAACGTGCCAGTAATTGTGCTGATAAATAAAGGTAGCGCCTCTGCTTCCGAAATTGTGGCTGGAGCGCTGCGTGATCTGCTCGGGGCAAAACTAGTGGGGGAGGCTTCTTTTGGTAAAGGAACTATTCAGCGGGTAGACAATTTACCACACGGTGCCGGTCTTCACATTACTTTTGCCAAGTGGCTCACTCCAAAAGGCACGTGGGTAAATAAAAAAGGGCTCGCGCCAGACTTCGTGGTGAAAATGACGGAAAAAGACACGGCGGCTGGTCGCGACCCGCAACTTTCCAAGGCGCTCGAACTCCTAAAGAAGTAGCGTCTACAAGCTTGACAAGGCCAGGCCTTGTCCGCTCCATCATTCATTGCTTGACTCGTCAACCTCATTAATGTAATATCCGTTCGTCTTGCCCGCTTCGGGCACTTTTTGGATTTCATATCGTCGAAGGGAGGAGATAATGCCTATTAAGGTTGTAGTCTCTGGTACCGGCAGGATGGGCCAGGAGGTGATGAAAGCTGTCGCCAACGAGCCCGACCTCACACCTGCGGGGGTGTTGGTAGGACACGTTAATCTTGAGTTGAAGTTACCGGGTCGATGGAATCACGCTCCTTGGTGGGAAGATCCAGTAAGGATGTTAAACGAACGCCACACTGATGTGGTGGTGGATTTTACCAGTGCCGAGAGGACTACGGTTCTGGCTCGGGCTTGTCTGGACGCTGGCGTGCGTTTGGTCAGCGGTACCACTGGATTAACCTATGGCTTTATCGAAGAGTTCGGCCAAGAATGCCGCGAACGCGGCCTTGGTGCGGTGTTGGCCTCCAACTTTGCCATCGGTGCTGTTCTAATGATCCACATGGCAAAAATCGCCAGCCGCTACTTCGACTTCGCCGAGATCATTGAGATGCATCACGAAAAGAAGGCGGATGCCCCTTCGGGGACGGCGCTTGTCACCGCCCTGGCGATGGTGGCTGGCCGCGGGCAGCCGTTTCAGTACCCAACTAACACCAAGGAGACATTGCCTGGTACTCGCGGCGGCGTCCTGGATGGTGTTTCCATCCACAGCGTTCGTTTGCCGGGGTTGGTAGCTCACCAGGAGGTTATCCTCGGTACGTTGGGTCAGACCCTCACCATCCGTCACGACTCAACCTCACGCGAATCCTTTATGCCCGGCGTGCTCATAGCCGTGCGGGAGGTGATGAACCGCAAGGAATTGGTGGTGGGTCTGGACCGGCTCATCGGTCTAGCCTAGCAAGAGCAACAAGGAGGAGTGGCAATGGCAGATATCGGTCGACTACTGACGGCGATGGTGACACCTTTTCACCCTAGGGGAGGGGTGAACTACGGGATGGCAGGGAGGTTAGCGAACGCCCTTACAGATTCAGGTAGCGATGGTATTGTAGTAGCTGGAACCACCGGTGAGTCACCAACACTCTCTCCGGAAGAGAAGCTCCGGCTTTTCTCTGAAGTTCGCAAGGCAGCTTCTGGTCGTGGAGCAGTAGTGGCTGGAACAGGCAGCAATTCCACAGCCGAGAGTATCAAACTCACCAGGTACGCAGAGGCCGCCGGCGTGGATGGAGTCCTACTGGTAGTACCTTACTACAACAAGCCGACTCCGGAAGGGCTTTATCAGCATTTCAGAGCGATAGCGGAGAGCACACGCTTGCCCTGCATCCTCTACAACGTTCCCGGTCGGACGTCGCTCAACATGATGGCCGAAACCACTTTGCGTCTGGCCCATGAGATTCCCAACATCGTGGGTATCAAGGAAGCTAGCGGCAACATGGCCCAAGTTGCCCATATTATCAACGGCGCTCCCGAAGGCTTCCACGTTTGGAGTGGCAACGACCAGGACACCTTCGACATCCTAACGCTGGGCGGTTATGGTGTAATTAGCGTCATCTCTCATCTGGTGGGGCTGCAAGTCAGAGAGATGGTGAGTTCAAAGGTGCCGGGAGATCTTGAGGACGCCAGTAAGGCGTCGCAAATACACAATCGTCTCCTGCCACTCGTGGAGGCATGTTTCAGAGTTTCCAACCCGATCCCGATCAAGTATGCTCTTAACCAACTCGGTTGGCAGGTGGGGAAGCCGCGACTGCCGCTACTTGAGCCAGACGAAGAGACAGGCGAGCAGATCATGGTCGAGGTGCTCAAGCACAAGATCGATCTGCTAGTGCCCTAAACCAGATCGGCGGATCGAGATCAAGAGAGAGAGACGAAGGCGGACCACAAACCACGTGGCCGCCTTTTTCGTTTCTTTAAATTTTGTACCTTGGACAAGTTGGACAAGGCCTGGCCTTGTCCGCTCTTGCTTGGGTCTGAATTTATGATAAACTATGCACGTCGACCTGCTGGTCGGTTTTTTAATTCTGGACATTAACAAGTACATATCGGAGGGAGTCGAGATTATGGATACCAAGTACATCGTTCCCGAAATTGCCAAGGTTTGGTCCGAACAAGGCCGCTTTGAGATGATGCTTTTGGTTGAAGTGGCCAACTGCGAAGCGTGGCACGCGAGGGGTGTAATCCCAGAAGAAGACATTCGGATTATCAGAGAAGCGGCCGATATCAACTGGCGGGTTTATCGAAACAGACTCCGGAAGAGCCGGCACGATGTGAGTTCCTTCGTAGCGGCTGTTGCGTATGAAGTCGATAAGCGCGCTCGCCAAAGAGGTCTCAAGAGACACCCTGGTCGCTGGATTCACTACAAACTCACCAGCTACGACCCATGGGACACTGTGCTTGCAATGCAGATACGGACATCGATCGGTATTCTGCTTGATCAAATCGACCGTCTGCTCTTTACTCTGCAGAGACGAGGTACAGAACATTGGAATACGGTTATGATCGGACGGACACACGGCATGCACGCTGAGCCCACAACCCTTGGTGCCAAACTGGCCAACTACTGGTTTGTGCTTAGCGAGCACCGAAAGAATCTGGTAACTCACAGTGAGTTTTGGCAACTCGCGAAAATATCCGGGCCAGTGGGTACCCACGAAAATGTTCCTGAAGAGGTGGAGGAATTCATCGCTCGGTTGTTGGGCGTACGGCCGATACCGATCGCCACTCAGACGATCCACAGAGAGTGGGTGCTACGTTATCTGCATCAACTCAGCGAGGTTGCGGCAACGATTGAAAAGATTGGCACCGACATCCGTCTCCTGCAAATGCCCGAGATTTCTGAGGTGGAAGAATATTTCCCCGAGGAAGCAGAGGGTAGTAGCATAATGGTACACAAACGCAATCCCGAAGTCTGTGAACGCTGCTGCAGTCTGGCTCGGGAGGTGTCGGAGACAGTCAGTACCGCCAGGGCAAATGTACCTAACTGGCACGAACGAGACCTTACCACATCTGCGAACGAGCGAAGCACTCTTTTCCGCGCCAGTAACCTGGCAGTGTATATCACCGCGCAGATGGCAGTGGTGATAGAGCGCCTCCGAGTTTTCCCTAACCGAATGCGCGCCAACCTGGACTTAACCGCTGGGATAGTCCAGTCAGGGAAGGTGTTGAACCTTCTGGTTGAGAAGGGCACGAATCGTACCAAGGCCCGACGTGTCATTGCGGCACACACCAATGCGGCATGGCAGACTTACCAAGGCGGGGACCCCATGCCATCTCTTAGGGAAATAATTCTGGCGGACCTAACTATCAGGCGGTGTCTTTCACGAGAAGGGATCGGGGCTTGCTTTGACCCAACGTACGAACAACTTCTGGAAGGGGTTAAAGTAAGTTTCCGGCGCCTTGGTTGGAACGTTCCAAAATAAAGGCTAATTTCGCCTAGTGTGGGAGGGATCAGATGACCAGCGTAATGATGGACAGCCGGCCTTTTCTAGAGCCCCTTGGGTTTTCTACCTTCAGCCGGGGGAAGGTGAGGGACATCTACGATCTGGGGGAGCACCTGCTTATCGTGGCTACAGATCGCATCTCGGCTTTTGATGTCGTCCTACCAACCGGTATCCCAGACAAGGGTAGGGTGCTTACCCAGCTGTCAGCGTTCTGGTTTGAAGAAACAGCAAGTATTGTACCCAATCACTTTGTTCGATTTGTGGACCAGATTGACATTCCCCAAGCCCCGATGAAGCTTCCGCAAGAGTTGGTTGGTAGGTCAATGGTCGTGCGGAAAGCAAGGCCGTTGCTGGTGGAGTGTATCGTGCGGGGGTACACTGTACTAAACAGCGCTGGCTGGAAGGAATATCACGAGAGTGGTTCTATCTGCGGTATCCGGTTGCCAAAAGGCCTTCAAGAGGCGCAGGAGCTGGCCGAGCCTATCTTTACACCAACCACAAAAGCGGAACAGGGGCACGACGAAAATATTACCTTTGGCCAGGTGGTCGATTCGATTGGCGCCTTTCCCGCGCACTTAATGACTCGGTACTCTCTCGCTGTGTATCGATATGGGTGTGACTACGCCAGACAACGCGGAATAATCATTGCCGACACGAAGTTCGAATTTGGCCAGTTAGACAGCACGGTCATCATGATCGACGAGTGTTTGACTCCAGACTCCAGCCGCTTCTGGCCGGCGGAACAGTACGAGGCGGGATGTTCTCAGCCCAGTTTTGACAAGCAATACGTGCGGGACTACCTGACGCAGATCGGTTGGGATCGCACGCCACCAGCGCCTGAACTTCCCGTGCAAGTTGCCGAAAGAACAGGCGAAAAGTATCGCGAGGCGTTCGAGCGACTTACAGGTGGGGAGTTAATAACATAATAGCGGATGAAGAAGAGGGACAAAGGGCGCTGATCTTGCTAATGATCAGCGCTTTGTCTTTTGACAAGCAAACAAGGCAGGTGTATAATCTGCCGCTAGCTATAGAGTAAGTTAGTGATTGGGAGGGAGAGATCCTTGAAGAAGACCAATGGTAAGGTCATCATTCCGTTGATCGCGATGCTGGCGTTTGCGGCTCTCTTGGCGGTCCTTATAACGGATTCCCCAGGGCAAGGAGTTTTGGGGTCAAGAACAGAGGTGGATATCGAGATTTCACCTTTCGTACCGACTCCGACCCCCACTCCTGTCCCGGAACTCACGGACTACTGTCCGCCAAAGAGTCTTCGGTGGCCCAGTTTGTGGGATCAGCGTATGGGGGCGACTTTTACACGTCTTGTGGGGGACCGACTGGGTTTGATAACGGGTCAGCACTTCTGCCTAATTTATTGGCAGGGTCAATACGCAGCCGTCCTCGATCTTCGCAGTGGGGACGCGATCGCCGAGATCAAAACCTGGTTCCAGCGAAACCTGGGGGAGTACGACTACGATACCTGCTCTCTCGTGAGTCAGCTGCGCTTGATTACTCTTCGGGATGACCCAGTAGGCCACCCGATCGATCTATGCAACCCTGGGACACCGACCAAACCAGAGGACAAGCCAGAAGAAGGTGGAGAGTATTACTTCATTTGGCTGCAAGGCACGCGAGTTTCGCAAGAAACGAGCGTGCCTTCAATCGTTTAAAGATTGACAAAGTCACCCAAAAATGGTTAAATAAATTTTTAGAATGCATCGATTCAGAAAGGGAAGCAATCAACATAATTAATTAGCCCGAGAGGGCTATTTTTTTATGCCAAAAAAGGGGGATAGGTGAGGAAGAATATTCTACTGGGAGGGGTTAAGATAGTGCGTAAGCGACGGGGGAAAAAGCCCGTTTCGGATTATCGAGTAAGGTTTAACGGGGAGATCCGAAGTGCCAGTGGCGTTTGGACCCAGGAGCAATGCCGTGAGTACGTAAATAATTTCTGGCAGTTTATTAAAGGGCAAAACGCTGTGTATCACGATTGGACTACCGTAACTGTTGTTACGACAAGAGACGAAGGGGAGGCAGAGTGAGCATCTCGTTCAAAGAGGCGCGCCAAATCCTGAAGAAATTAGGTATAGAGGCCCACCCGGTGGGGGATGGGAGAACTTTTTACGGAATTCCTTTCACCCATGCATGTGGGAGAGAGATTCCTTGGTTGGTATTGATAAATTCCAATCTGGGAACAGTGGAGAGTGGGGGTGCCTATTGCGAGAATTGTCGGGGGGAGGTTGAAGCAGTCCCAATCGATCATCTTAGATTGGTTGGGAAACCACTTCTGGCAGAGATCGTAGCGATGGGGCGGCGACTCGACGAAGCGCTAGCGAGTAACGCGCGTTGGTTTAATGAGATGATGTCTGCCCGCACCATCGAACCGTCGTGACAAGGATCTCACCGACACGAAGCGGCCATCAGGTCGCTTCCTTCTTTTGTGCTTTACACCTGGTGGTAAACTTATATTAATGCTCAAGGAACGAAAAAATCAGATTCTGATTGCTACTATCATTCTAGTTGCTTTACTAGCCGCATTTATTGGCGCTGCTGCCGGTTCTACGTACCCAAATTGGGCCAACAAGATTTCCTTTTTACCCGAATTTTTAAAACCCAAAACGACCAATTTGCAAGAAGTAAAGCAAAATGGTGAACGGGTTGTTCGTACGGTTGAAGAAAGCGCTGTAATTGATGTTGTGGATAGTGCCTCACCAGCAGTGGTTTCTATTGTTGCCCAAACCGTTTCTCTAGACCCCATCCAAGGCGTCAGGCAAAATCAGCAGGGAATCGGAACCGGTTTTATTGTCAAAAGTGACGGCGTGATCTTGACCAATTCGCACGTTGTGGCTAATGAATCTATTTCTTATAAAGTTGTAGCTAAGGATAAAAAAGCGTACGTGGTGAAAAAAATCGATCGCGATCCCACGATTGATTTCGCTATCCTAAAAATCGATGCAAAGCAGCTCCCTATAGTGTCCCTTGGAGATTCAAATTCAATAAGAGTTGGTCAAAAAGTAGTGGCAATCGGTAACGCTTTGGGGCAATTTGATAATACGGTGACGGTCGGTGTGATTTCTGGGATTGGTCGTGGTGTCACCGCTTCTGATACTCTGGGAGTTTTCCAGGAGACGCTTGAAAATATTATTCAGACCGATGCTGCTCTCAATCCCGGGAATTCCGGTGGGCCGCTGCTTGATTTATCGGGGAACGTAATTGGTATCAACTTCGCTACTACCGTGGGAGCTGAAAATCTTGGTTTTGTGATCCCAATCAATGAAGTAAAGGGGGTTTTAAACCAGTATTATGAAAAGGGTCGAATCGTGCGACCTTTCTTGGGAGTGGGTGGAGAAGTAATTGATCGAGTAACAGCTGCTTTGAACAACGTACCCCAGGGAATATTTATTCGTCAGGTGGTCCCTAGCTCTCCAGCTGCCAAAGCCGGAATACAAACTGGCGATATTATGACGAAATTTGGCACAGTTTTCTTGGATGAAGGGATAGCTCTCGCCGCTGTAGTTGGAAAATTTAAAGTTGGTGAAACAGTGGGGATAGAACTTTGGCGGGAGGGTAAGACCATGAAATTAAAAGCAGTTTTGGCAGAAGCTCCGTAATGCAGGAAGCAGAATTAAAATCAGAAAATGACTACTTGGCCCTCGTTGAATCTTTTTATTTCGATATTTCCATCTATCTCGTAAAAAAGAAGGCCATTTTGTTTTAATACTTTTGGCGCCTGGGAAAATAGTTTTCGGTAAAGAGCCAGGCCATCGCGGCCACCATCAAGGGCGACGCGTGGTTCCCAGCGGGTTATTTCTGGTTGAAGATACGCGAAACGCGGCCGGGGAATGTAGGGCAAATTAGCGACGATAATATCTACCGGCTGCTCAAGAGGCGCCAGTAGATCACCTTGGATGATCTCAATTTGATTGGAAAGCGAGTGATAGCGAATATTTTCCTTTGCTAGACTAATCGCTGCCAAATCCTTTTCGATGGCGTAAATTTTCGCAAACGGGGCTGCTTTTGCCAGGGAGATGGCGATGTTACCGCTACCAGTCCCCACGTCAGCGATAGTTAGTTTGTCATATTCCCAGTGATTGTCTCGATTTCGGTTTGGAATGGAAAAAATATGAGCCACTACTTGCCGAACAAGTTCTTCGGTTTCAGGTCGAGGGACCATCGCTCTTTTGTCTATTTTGAACTTCAAACCACAAAACTCTTTATAACCCAAAATGTAGGGGAGAGGCTCGTGCTTGGTCCGTCTTTTGATAAATTCTTTAAGTTTGACAGTTTGAGTTTCGTTTAATTTAAATTCTGGGAAAGCTTTTATAAACGATCGGTCTTTACCTAAGAGATGAGCAAGAAAGATCTCAACTTCGGTTGGATCGATTTTGGATTTTTGGAAGGTCTTTTCTATCAGCACGGGTTACTAATTATATCAAGCTATGCTTGATGTAATCCTCATTTCGTTCGTATTATACACAACTGTCAAGAAATACACTAATTATTGTTGGTTTCCAGTAGGGGAGAGAAGTTGAGACTGCAATTTTCCCACAATCGGTTCCAAGTTACCGTCAAGAATCTCTTCGATATGGTGCCACGATTTACCGATACGATGATCGGTTATTCGGTCTTGAGGAAAGTTATAAGTACGTATCTTTTCTGATCGTTCTCCCGTGCCAATCTGCAATTTTCGAGTAAGATCGTAACCCATCTTTTCCGCTTCCTTTTTAGCTTCGTAAAGCCGAGAGCGTAAAATTGAGAGCGCCCTTTCTTTGTTCTGAAATTGACTTCGCTCACTTTGACAGGTAGCGGTGATACCAGTTGGGACGTGAGTTACCCGAACCGCCGTTTCTACCTTTTGGACATTTTGGCCACCGTGACCGGACGCGTGATAAGTGTCTATCTTCAATTCACTGGGGTTTAAGTGAAATTCCCGGTCGGTGATTTCTGGTAAGACCGCAACTGTGGCTGTAGAGGTATGAACCCGACCGCTGCTTTCAGTTGCTGGCACTCTTTGCACTCGGTGTGCGCCCGATTCGTGTTTCAATTTCTCATAAACACCGGGTCCAGTGGTACGAAAAACTACTTCTTTTATATTGCCGATACCACCCTCATTTACTGACAATTGCTCCACTTTCCACCCCTTGCCGGTTGAGTAGCGGTGGTACATGCGGTAAAGGTCACTCGCAAAAAGTCCGGCCTCGTTTCCACCAGCGGCCGCTCGAATCTCGACAATAACCGAATTTGCAGCAATTTCCGTCTCCTCTATTGCACCGACACTTTCCAGATCCTCTTTTTGCTGGCGTAAACCCTTGATTTCTTCTTGGACAAGATCAGCCAACGTGGGGTCGGCCAACAACTTCTGGGCTTCTTCTATTTTTTTATCAATTTCCTCGATTTGTTTCTTTACGTATTCCATATCTTCATAATCGCTTGGGTCGGCAATTAATAATTTTTTCGTTTTATAGCTTTTAAAGCAGAACGCGTCAGCGATCTATTTTGGTATTTGAATTGCGAAATCTACTTCTGCTTTTGCAAAAGTTCCATCATTTCACGTAGGGTTTGAGGACGTTCTTCTGTTTTTTTCTCTTTTTTGGCTTCCTTGCGCGCCTTTTGGTGTTCGCGGGTAATTTCCGCTTCTTTTGCCTGACGCTGGAAACGCTCGACCCGGCCTTCGGTATCTATAAATTTAGCGCTACCGGTGAAAAATGGGTGGCAATTGCTGCAAATTTCCACGCGGATCTCTGGGCGGGTAGAACCGGTAGTGAAAGTATTACCACAGGCACAAACCACGTGGGCTAGAGGGTAGTATGTTGGGTGAATTTCAGGTTTCATAATTTGAGTTCTACGAAAATTACGCGTCTTCGCATAAGCTACCAAGTTTAGCATATTTGGCCGCTAGCGTCTAGATTCTAAAAACTAAGAACTTGGTTGAAGTTCCTTAATTAGTTCTTTTTCTTTGAGGTTGGATTGATTTCCGGTTGAGAGGGTTTTTAACGTTATGGTATCTGTTTTTACCTCTTCTGGTCCGACTATGGCTGCGTAAGGAATCCCTTTATTGTCAGCGTATTTTAGTTGTTTATCAAGTTTTTCAGCCGGATCAAGCGATATTTCAGCCGCGATACCGCGATTTATCAGCCTTGAAACTAGAGAGAGGGATTCTTTCAAAAGATTTTCTTTAAATACAGTCACCAACACACGCGTTGTTGGTTCGTACTTTGGCAAAAGGCCAGCCTCGACGGCCGCTTCTATTAGTCGGTCAAATCCAAAAGAAAAGCCAACCGCCGGAGTTTTTTCACCTGTGAAACGACCAATGAGGTCATCATAACGACCGCCACCGCCGACAGAGCCACCGTCGTAGCCTTCTATTTCCAGTTCGAAAATAAGACCAGTGTAATAGTCCAAACCGCGGGCTAGCGCAGGATCAAAAGCGTATTTATCTTTGTCGATTCTATAGTCCTCCAAATATTCAAACAGTTTCTCAATGTTTCTAGTTGGCTTTGAGTCTTTGATACGTTTCAGCAGAGCTTTTGCTTCACGCACTTCATAACCCGCTCTTTTTAATTGCTCGGCTACTCTGACCTCACCGATTTTTTGAAGCTTGTCGATGATTCTGATCACTTCTAGAGGTATCCCCCGGAAGGTTCCACGATCATTTATTTTCATAACGAAATTTTCAAAACCAATATCCTTAGTGGTGGCAATCGCGGTCTTTACTATTTCGGCGTCGGCTAGTAGGGAAGACGCGCCAACCGTATCAAAATCTACTTGCAAAAATTCACGAAAGCGACCCTTTTGGGGGTTTTCGGCGCGCCAGACCGGTTGCACCTGGTAACGTTTGAAGGGTTGGGGTAACTGTGGATTAGTGGTAATTACACGGGCTAGAGGAACGGTTTGGTCAAATCTTAGCGCGACCTCACGGCCGCCGCGATCGGTAAATTCAAAAATAAGCTTTTCGTCTTCGCCGTACTTTCCCTTTAAGGTTTCGGCAAATTCGAGTGCCGGAGTTTCCAGTGGTTCAAAGCCAAATTTTTCCAGAGAGCTCTTGATTTTTTCCAACACAAAAGCCCGCAGTTTTGCATCCTGCGGTAAAAAATCACGAAATCCTTTTGGCGTCTGCACCTTATTTGCCATGGTAAGCGGAATTTTAACATATTAGCCTGATTGATTAAAAGGATGGATTATTAAAATCGATTATTATTTGAATGCTACTGGCTTGACGATGGAGTAGCTGATGGGGAGGCGCTGCTGGTTCCTTCTTTTGGCGCCGTGCCTTTGAATTGACCGGGAATTACAAATATTTTCGTTGCAGCTATTGCATTTTTGTCGGGGACGCCAACCGCCACCACCACATCACCGGTTTTAATGTCCTTGATAGTAGCTGTCTCGTCCGCCCCCTTTATTTTTACGGTTGTGTCGCTGCCAGCGTTGACAATAAATTCGCGATCAGTTTGAACTAGGTGAGTCAAAGTAAGCGAGTTGGTAGAAACTGTCTTTACTTTTCCGGCAACGGCGTGCCTTTTTATTAGAGGACTGTTTTTACGAACGATAAATTTTGCTACACCGTTGCTGTCATCTTTACTCACCCCTACGACCGATACTTTGTCTCCAACTTTCAAATCGGCCAGTTTAATACTTGATCGGCCCCCAGTATCAATGGAAAAAAACTTTGTAAAGTCGTCAGTGAAGACTGTTTTTAGACTACCTTGGTTTGTTTCTATTGTAACTACTTCGTCAGCAATAGTTTTGATGGTGCCCCAGACGTGAGTTTTCTTAAAGACAGCCGAAGATTTTTTCAAATCCGATGAAGTGGTGGAGATTTTTTCTTTGAGTTTTTCGATTTTTTCTTGACTTGTTTCGGCCGTGGTGCTAGCTTCAGCGACCAACGTGGTGGCTAGG
The DNA here is from genome assembly GCA_030690175.1 of bacterium. Taxonomy (GTDB): domain Bacteria; phylum Patescibacteriota; class Microgenomatia; order Woykebacterales; family RBG-16-39-9b; genus JAUYHE01. The sequence continues at coordinate 17,164 of JAUYHE010000051.1, forward strand.
GCCAACTCATCTTTCAAATACAGCGCATCGATAATAGTTTGCGCAGATTCACCACTATCAGTATCAAAAGCATAGACGCCAATTTCGCTTTCTCCTTCGGCAAGTTCTATCTTTACCGTGAATTTTCCGCCTTGGGTCTGAACTATTTCATCTTTTGTTCCACCGGTAACAACGACCGTGGTATCTTTCCCGGTTGAACCGCTGACGGTCAAATTTTTATCAGAGGTAATAGCGCCATCGGTGGGTTGGTCGACCGAAAGGATGATTCCCTGGGTCTCGACAGTCGTCTTGGCCGACTCCTTGTCCTTGCTCTCAAGGGCTGATTTTACCAAAAAAATTCCACCGGCAATAAGTAATCCGATCACAATACCGATGATGAGCGTTAGAAGTTTTGGGGAGCCCGGGCTGCTTTGTGTATCCATGGGTACTTAGGAATATTAACCAATTCGGTTACTTTAGTCAACCTAGTTTTTACGGCACAAAATTGTCTTGTCAGTGCCAAATTTCTATGATAGTATCGTTGGGTTAGTTGTAAGATTTAAGATAGCTTATATCTAGCATCTAGTATCTAAATCATGGACATAACCTATCTTGGCCACGCCTCATTCCGTTTAAAAGGAAAAACCGCTAGTGTGATTACTGATCCTTACGATTCGTCTATTGGGCTAAAATTCCCAAAGTCTGAAGCCGACATTGTTACCATCAGTCACGGACATCCAGATCACAACGCCGCTGCTTTGGTAGGGGGCGAACCCTTTGTGGTAGAGGGTCCGGGTGAGTACGAGATAAAGGAAATAAAAATTGTTGGCGTCCCTTCCTTTCATGATGAGAAACAAGGAAAAGAGCGAGGAAGAAACAATATTTTTAACATCAAAATCGACGGTTTGTGGGTTTGCCATTTGGGTGATTTGGGACAGGCCGAATTATCCAGCGAACAGATCGATGGTATTGGTAGGGTAGATATACTACTTGTGCCCACCGGAGGTGTTTACACGATTGATGCTAGTACGGCGGCAAAAATAGTGGCCGGGCTGGAACCAAAAATTGTCATCCCTATGCATTTTTTGGATAATGAAAGTAATGTAAAGCTGGAACCGGCGGAAAAATTTCTGAAAGAAATGGGTGCTGAAAAAGCGGAGCCAGCCGATAAGCTTTCTATCGGCAAAGAGAAATTGCCGGAAGAGCTACAGGTGGTGTTGCTGAAGAGAAAAAATTTAAATTAAAAATTTAGGGAATATGGCTTCTAACAGAGAAATAAAAACGCAGCAAAAAATTGGAAAAACTATAGATGCAGGTCGTTTGCCGCCCCAAAGCATTGATGCCGAGACCGGAGTGCTGGGGTCACTTTTAATCGATAAAGACGCGATTGTTAAAATCGCCGAAATAATCGCTGCCGAAGATTTCTACCAAGAAAGGCACGCGATTATTTACCGAGCAATAGTTTCTTTGTACGAAAAAAGGCTGCCAGCTGATCTAGTGACTCTTACCGAGGAACTAAAAAAGGCCGGTAAGTTTGAAGAAGTGGGGGGAGCTAGCTACCTAACGACCTTGGTAAATTCGGTCCCAACTAGTGGCCATGTCGAACACTACGCGTCCCTAGTTCGGGAAGCAGCCACCAAAAGAGCGCTTATTTCCGCGGCCGGTACCATAAGTGAAAGTGCTTTTGATCCGGATGCAGACGCTAAAGAACTCCTTGAATTTGCCGAGACGACCTTGTTTGGTATTTCCCAGCAACATTTGAAACAAAATTTTATTACCTTACGCGAAGCTTTGGCGGAAAGCTTTGACAGGCTCGATGAGCTTCACAAAAAAGGTTCGGGTCTTCGCGGCTTACCGACTGGATTTAGTGACCTCGATAAAAAACTTTCCGGGATGCAGCCAGCCAATTTATTAATTCTGGCAGCACGGCCAAGTGTGGGTAAGACAACTTTGGCGATGAATATTGCTGATTACGTAGGAATCAACGAAAAAGTACCGGTGGGTATTTTTTCACTTGAAATGAGTAAGGGTCAACTGGTCGATTTGATGCTTGCTTCTCAAAGTGATATTGACGCTTGGAAAATAACCACCGGAAATTTATCTGAAGGGGATTTCGAGGCTATATCCCAGTCAATGGGGGTACTCGCGGAAGCGCCGATTTTTATCGATGATACGCCCGGGATCTCGGTGACCGAGATACGGACCAAAGCTCGGCGGCTGCAACTTGAATATGGTTTGCAACTATTGGTCGTAGACTACTTGCAACTAATTCGCGGCCGAAACCTAGAAAACCGGGTGCAAGAAGTATCCGAAATTTCTCAAGCGCTGAAAAATCTGGCGCGGGAGCTTAATATTCCAGTTCTAGCAATTTCCCAACTCTCCCGTGCGGTTGAGAGTCGCCAAACCAAGATTCCGCAACTAGCTGACTTACGCGAGTCAGGGGCAATTGAGCAAGATGCAGACGTGGTGATGTTTATCTACCGTGAAGACCCCGAGAATCTGGAGAATATCAAACTTTCGGTCGCCAAACACCGCAATGGTCCTTTGGGGGAGATCGACCTCAAGTTCAAGGGCGAGCGCCGCCGCTTCTTCGGGGTCGAAAAAACCCGCGCGTAGAATTCCGAATTTAGATCGCTACGCGACCTGCGTTCTTCGAACTAAGACCGCAACGCGCTCTGCGACCATTGCATGGACTACAAATGACGAATTTTTCCAAGTCAAAAAAGCTGCTTGTGCTCGGTGTTGGAATAATTGTTTTGCTGATACTTAGTTTTTTATGGCTAATTAAAACTAGGGTAGGGGATATTAGGCCAATTATTTTACCGCCAAGTAAGGATCTTCCTAAAATAATCGAAAAGCAAAATGTTGGCGAGCCAGTAGATTTTCCCTTGAAAATAACTGGGAATTTTAAAATCGGTATATTTGCAAAAGATCTTGGGGCCGCTCGCGATCTGCAGGTTTCACCAGAGGGAACGCTGCTGGTTTCATTAAAGAACAGCGGCACTATCTACGCTTTGCCGGACAAAGATAAAGATGGTAAAGCAGACCAAAAGATTAAAGTGCTGGAGGGACTAGATAAACCTCACGGTCTTGCTTTTCACAACGGAAAACTTTTTGTTGCGGAGTTGCGAAGGGTGAGTAGATACTTTTGGAATGAAAAAAGTTTAAGCGCAAAGTTTGAGAAAAAGCTCTTTGACCTACCCTACAACGGAGGACACAGCACAAGAAGTATTGTTGTTGATAGAGGGGGCAAGATCTTTGTTTCGATTGGCTCTTCTTGTAATGTTTGCGTCGAGAAAGACCCTTGGTTGACCACCGTTATTGTGTTAGATAGAGACGGAAGCCGCCCGCGGGTTTATGCAACGGGGCTGCGCAACGCTGTTTTTATGACGATAAGAAGTTCCACCGGACAAATCTGGGCTACTGAAATGGGTCGGGATTGGCTAGGGGACAATTTGCCGCCTGATGAAGTAAACATTTTGAAAGATGGCGCAGATTACGGTTGGCCTTATTGTTACGCAGGTAAAACACATGATAGCGATTTTGATCCGCAGGGAAAATTTAAAGAAAGATGTAAGAAAAGTACCGCGCCGGTTTACAAAATCCAAGCCCATTCGGCACCGCTTGGTCTTACCTTCATTGATTCAGCCCAATTTCCAAAAAGCTGGCAAGGGGATTTACTAGTTAGCTATCACGGATCTTGGAACCGTTCCGTCCCAACCGGCTACAAGATCGTTCGGTTGAAAGTTGACGGTAATAAAATACCTAGCGGAGAGGATTTCATAACAGGATTTCTACAAGGATCAGATGCTCTAGGCCGTCCCGTAGATTTGGAATTTGATAAAGCCGGAAGTCTCTACATTTCTGACGATAAAATAGGCGTGATTTACAAAGTAGTCAAAAATTAATGGTGGGTACAAGGAGGGAGTATACCGCTTCGTGCCCTGCGACCACTTCGTGGATTACGAAACCATTTAATATGGTGCCGGCGATCGGAGTCGAACCGATACGAGATTGCTCTCATGGGTTTTTGAGACCCACGCGTCTGCCAGTTTCGCCACGCCGGCAAGTAGTGTGGTGTACTTGTTCCGCCACTTGCCCTTACGTTAGTAAAAAACAATTATACCTAATTTAAATGTGGGTATCAATGAAGTTAAAGTAGGGTTAGGATGGGGGATAGACCGTCGGTGCGACAGGCGGTTTTCGCGCCGAAGGTCTATCCGGGTGAATTTGGTCCAAACCCCGCTCGTTCCTGACGATTAGCTGATGGTTTCTCAGTCAAGGCACGGTTGCGAAGCAATCTGACTGCTTCTTCGTAGAGGCCGAGATTGCAAAGATCTCTGTAGGTCGAATAGATGCTGCGATCGACCAGACGTTGACCTACTTCAGGGCTTAGTTCTTCCCAAAAATCTCTACGAACACGAAGTAGCCGCCACAACCGCCGTAAAAATTCTCCCTCCAGAGAAGGAGATGTGTACGGGGCATTTGGATCGTAAAAAGGCATGCCGATCATCTCCTTTCTGGCCTCCATTTTACTCCTATTAGGTTCAAAAAGCAAACTAACGTGTAGTTGGTAGACAGCGACTGGCAGTTTGTAGTAAATTTTGTCCTATGATTCCGGTTACTGAACTACGCAGCGGCGTGACTTTTAAAGACTCCCAGGGACTTTGGGAGGTAGCGAGTTACAAGCACATCAAAATGGGACGGGGCAGCGCTACTATCAGAGCGAAAGTCCGTAATCTTTCAACGGGGGCACTAGTCGAAAAAACATTTACTTCTGGACAGAGGGTAGAAGATATCGACATAGCCAAGAAAAAGGGCCAGTTTCTCTACGTAGATAAAGAAACAATAGCCTTTATGGATCCAGTTACTTTCGAGCAGTTCAACCTTCCAAAGGCAGTCGCTGCTGGAAAAGAAAATTTCCTGAAAGAGGGGGAAACTTATGACCTAGCCGTAGCGGAGGATCGGGTGCTTTCCGTTACGATTCCAAAACTGATTGTTCTCAAAGTGGCCGAGACCGGTCCTGGGGTAAAGGGCGACAGTGTTTCGAGTGTTACCAAAGACGCTGTTTTGGAAAATGGATTGAAAGTGAAAGTTCCTTTGTTTATCAATACGGGTGATAAATTAAAGATAGATACTAGGAATGGGGAGTACGTAGAGAGAGAGAGAGTTAAGTAATTGACTTGGCTCCTCGCCATTCGTGTCAGTACTGCTCTTTATCTTACAAGAAATACTAGAGCGGCGATGCTGGCGGCAAAGGAAGCAAGTACGCCTTGGGCAAACCTCACGTTGGTTTGGATGCGGGAATGGTATTTGTTAAATTGCGTTACAAACGGCAGCTTGATAAGAGGGGTTTGAACGTGCCGGGAAAAAGCCATAATAAAATCAGGTAGAGTGGCTAGAAAGGCACCCAGCAATATTAATTCTTGCCTTGGGTTTCCTCGGGTAATTAGAAAAATTAAAACTGCCCCAAACAAATAATCAACCACCACACCACCGATGACCTTTTTGCTAAACGGCGCTTGAGGCGATCCGTCCCAATGAGGGGTAGCGTCAAGCACAAAATGACTAAGAAAAGCAGCCGGTAGGGCAATGGACGGTTCTGGTATGGAATGGACAATTGCCGCTCCAACAAGCAAATGGGGGGTAGATAACATGTTAGGTTTGAATTCTAAACGATTTGTGGTACACTTGTCAAACCTTTTTATAAGTAGGAACCTAGAATGATCAAAAAATATGGCTGCTGACGTAATTGCCTTTGTTTCGAATAGCCTGACAATCACACTGCTCGTGGGTTATATATTCGCTCTTTGGGCGGCTATTGTCGCTTGGGCTTGGATAGATATAAACACCAGAACAGACAACACCTTTTACCGGCTCGGGGCGGTTTTGGTTGTAGCAACAGGCGCAATTTTGGGATTTGCGATTTATTTGCTGCTTCGTCCCAATCTCACCAAGGACGAGGAAAAGCTGCGCGAGGTAGAAGAGGCGATTTTGTCCTCCCAGTCCCAATTTCTTACTTGCCCGGATTGTTACCACGCTGTGAAGGAAGATTTTTCTTATTGTCCAAATTGCTCAAGGAAACTGGTTGGCGCTTGTACATCTTGCAGTCGAGAGATAAATAATTCTTGGAACGCTTGCCCCTACTGCGGTACGCGGCAACGGGAGGTGGAAATAAAAAAACCAGCGGTCCAGGTTATTCCTGGAACCGTTTCACCTGGAGCCAGTCTAAAAAGAAGCAGTCTCATACTATTTTCTAGCCTCGGTAACTTAATTAAAAAAATAAATGCAGACAAAAAGACTAACGTTCGCGTCAGTTCAAAAACAAAGAGTAAAAAAACTTCAAAAGCAACTCGCGGAAAGAAATCTTGACGCCTTTCTGATTTCTGGTCAAGCGAACCGGTTTTACTTGACCGGTTGGGAAGGCGACCCCGAAAGCGGTTACCTACTTATTATCCCAAATACAGCCCTTCTTATTACCGATGCTCGTTACACCGAGCATGCTACGAAACAAACAGATGGATTTGAAATCTTCGAAACAAAAGAAGGCCCAGGCCCCACGTTAAAAGAAATAGTCGAAAAGTATAAATTAAAACTGGTTGGTTTCGAATCCCACGATTTATCTTTTTTTGAAAATAGTAAAATTAAAAAATTTATTAAACCAGCGCGGCTGGTTCCCGTTGCTCATTTTGTTGAAGAACTGCGCTCTGTCAAAGACGAAATTGAGATCGAAAATATAAAAAAGTCAGTGAGTATTGCTGAAAAGACCCTTGCTCACGTATTAAAATTTATCAAACCAGGGCATACCGAAAAAGAAATTGCGTGGGAAATGGAGAAATACATGCGGGAGGCTGGAGCCCAAAAAATGGCTTGGGAGCCGTTTATCGTGGCCGCCGGCGCAAATTCTTCAATGGCTCACTACGGAGCCGGGGACACAAAGGTCAAAAAGGGCGACGCCCTCCAGATAGATTACGGTTGCGTTTATGCCGGTTACCACTGCGATATTTCCCGAGTGGTATTTGTTGGGAAACCAGATACGAAACAGAAAGAAATTTACAATTTAGTAATCGAGGCGCAGAAAATAGGAATTGAGATGGTAAAAGAGGGGAGAAACGCGGGGGTTATTGATAAAAAGGTGAGGAATTTTCTCGAAAAAAGAACCAAATATTATTACAAACACTCGCTTGGTCACGGTGTGGGCCTTGAAGTTCACGAGTTGCCGTCGGTTAGCTTAACTAGAAAAAATAAACTAGTCGCCGGAAACGTGATCACCATTGAACCGGGAATTTACATTCCGGGGTGGGGTGGAGTAAGGATAGAGGATATGGTATTGGTTACAAAAACTGGCAGCGAAGTTTTAACCAAAATTCCCAAAAGGATCGAAGAGGTAACAATTTAATCGAGGAATTTGAAGGTAGAAGCCATTTGGTCACATAATCCGCTTAGACTCTTACTGTCTACCGGCATAAATACACAACGGAATTCAAACCCCCAGTTATTTTTTCCAATATCTCTTACCAAATAGTTTACTGTCTTATCACTACTGGTCGTATGCGTAAACCTCTGTGCTTTTTTGCCTCCTAGAGATAAACTCGAGGATGAGCCGTTGTATCCTTTAATTATTGAATCAACGCTCTCTTCAGATTCTAATATGCCAATATAAAGAGCCATTTCGCCTGAATTTTGTGGTCCCCACCCAGCAGGAAAGTTCTTAAGAAAAATTCTACTGTACTCATCACGACTTACATTATAGTCTTCTGGGTATTTAAAACTTACCTTTGTTGAACCACTCTCTCCAGGCAAAAAAGCATCTCCTGTAAATACTTTCCAATCGGCTGTTTCGTCTTTTTGGGCGGCGGGGGTAGCTTGTTTGGCGCTGCTGGTGCTTGTTTTGGTTGGAACATTATTCGTTGGTTCGCCGCTAGTAAATTTAAAACCATACGATACCAAGTAGGCACCCACGACGCCGATTAAGACAATAATTATACCGATAACTA
>JAUYHE010000008.1 GCA_030690175.1 bacterium
CACGCTGTAATGCACCTGCTTTACACTAGGTTTATCACTATGGTGCTTCACGATCTGGGATTTATTGATTTTGCAGAGCCATTTAAAAAATTCCGAGCCCACGGTTTAATTATTCGTGGTGGTGCCAAAATGAGTAAGTCCAAAGGTAACGTGGTCAATCCCAACGAGTATATGGATGCCTATGGTTCTGATGCCTTAAGGATGTACCTACTCTTTATCGGACCTTACTCTCTTGGTGGTGATTTTTCGGATCGGGCGATCGCTGGCGCGTATCGATTTTTGAACAAGACGTGGCAAAACACACTCGAAATTAGCTTTCTCAGCCACAATACTAGCAAAGGAGCGGCAACAATTGCTAGCAATCAAACACAAGAATCGATAAACCAACTGGTTAAAAAAGTGACCACAGACCTAGAGTCTTTAAAATTCAACACAGCGATCGCCGCAATCATGAAATTTAACAACTTTTTAGCCAAACACAAAGACCAAGTGGACCTGCAAACTATTAAAAAATATTTAATTATACTTTCGGTATTTGCACCTTTTACCAGCGAAGAGCTTTGGCAACGTCTTGGCGAGCAAGATTTGGTCCATGCTCAAGACTGGCCAACACTGGAAGATAAATTTTTAGAGCCGGAAGAGAGTGTGATTGCAATACAAGTAAACGGAAAGTTAAGAGGTACTGTAGAAATTCAAAGCGCAAAAATTAAAAACCAAAAAGAAGTAGAGAAGTTAGCTCGATCAACTCCTAAGGTAGCAAAGTATATTCAGGGAAAAATAGTAATAAAGACAGTTTACGTTCCCGGTAAGGTCCTGAATGTGGTGATAAGTGAATGATGCACCTGGAGCTATTTGGACGATTCTGGGACGATTTAGAGGCTTCTAGGACTAATTTTAACGACCGACCCGCAACTCGGATTAGATCGAGATAAACTTAGCTTGCTTGTCTCTTGATAAAGTTTCTAAATAGAGTTATTCTAAAAATAAATCTGGACAGGTTGCAAGGTCCGGATTTTATTATGGCTTTATGAAAACCGAGGACTCTCAAGTACTCGGAGGTTTATTTTGATTGATTCACTCGAGGGCAAATGAGGGATAATTCATATCTAAAAAATCGACTTTATTTTCTTTGGCGAAATTATTTTCCTGATGTTTTAGCAAAAGAACCAATAGAAATTCGTTTTGGCCGAAAAGCCAAGTATCGGTTTGGGTCAATTCGTTATTGTCACGCAAGTAAAAAAGTGCATATTACCGTGAACGGTCGGTTTCAAGACGAGAAATACCCAACGGAAATTATAGATCATACTGTGGCTCACGAAATGGTTCACTACGCTCAAGGTTTTCCCACTCCCGGTCCGCGTCTGTCGCGATACCCTCACCGTGGTGGCGTAGTCAACCGGGAGCTGAAAGAGCGGCATCTTCACCACCTAGTTTATTTCTACGACTCTTGGGTAAAAGGCTATATTAATAGTCTATAGATTTCAATTCAAAGTAGCTCCATTAGTATCTTCAAACATTAGAATAATAGCGAATACACCGAGCCTCCACTTGCCGGCTTTTTATTACCGCTTGACAGCCCCTTAAACTTTTCCTAGTATTTCCCTAAATGAATTGGCGCAAAAATAAACTAGTTAAGAACTTGCCACGACAAGCAAAAAAATTCCAAACCTCAATTATCCTGGCTTTGGTCGGGTTAGCTCTTATTGGGGCAGGGCTTTCGTTCTCAAAGATATTTTCAAGCTCAAAACAACCAAACTTAGCTACGGAAAATACTAATACAAAAGTTGAGGATCAGCAAAGGATAGCCGTAGATGTTGAGGGAGCTGTTGGTAGCCCAGGTGTCCTGCACTTAACTGAAAATGCAAGACTGGAGGAGGCAATAAAGGCAGCTGGTGGTTTGGCCCAAAACGCCGATCGAGAATGGGTTGCAAAAAATCTCAATCTAGCCGCGAAACTTGCTGACGGCCAGAAAATCTACATTCCTATTGTTGGCCAAAGCCCTTCAAGCGGTGGTGTCGTAGCGTCTGAAGTGAGTGGCAAAATTAATATCAATACGGCAACAGAGGTTCAACTTGATAGCTTGCCAGATATTGGCCCGGTTCGAGCCGGAAAAATCATTGCCAATCGTCCGTACAGCAAGATAGAAGATTTGCTAAGCAAAAAAGTAATTGGAGAAGCAACTTTTGAAAAAATCAAGGCTAGCATCACCCTCTACTAAGGAAGACAGGGCAGACAACCTGCTTCAAAATTCGAAACGCAAGGTTTCTGATGATTACAGGTTGAAAAAGTATTCCCGTGAGCCACAAAAGGCAAGGCGGAAAATTAAAAAGCTCGTTCCTTTGCTACTGCTTATACTCTTTCTAACCGTGAGTGTATTTCGTTTTTTGTCCATTCAGGAGCCAATTAAAGAGGGGAACGTGCAGGTATCGGGAACGTTGCTTGAACAACCAAAAATCTACGATAAGTGGCAGTATTTTGATATGGATGGATATAGAGTGAAAGCCCCAAGTACTCTTGAAGTGGACTACGGTGACAAATTAGAAATTGTCGGTAGGGTTCAAAATGAAAGGCTGGTGGCAGCAGATTTAAAAGCCATTGGCGAGTCTAAATGGCAAAAAGGCCTATTCTCTATTCGGGAAAAATTAAAAGAGAAGATTTTTGCAGCGTTGCCCGAGCCTCAAGCCGCACTTCTAGCCGGGATAGTTTTAGGCGTAAAGCAAGATTTACCGGCCGATTTTGGTGAATCTCTACGTAAAACAGGCACAATCCACGTGGTCGTCGTTTCAGGATACAATATTAGTGTGGTGGCCGGATTTACCATTGGGTTGGTGAGGTTTGTCCGTAGGCAAATAGCAATTATTTTGGCCTTGCTGGCGATTATTTTTTACACTTTACTGGTTGGTGCAGAACCGCCAGCCGTGAGAGCGGCAATTATGGGCGTCGTCGGTTTTACGGCCATTTTTCTCGGCCGCCAAAGATATGCCCTTTACTCGCTTTTCCTAGCCGCCTTTCTAATGATTTTTGTCAACCCAAAAGTGGTTGGTGAGATCGGATTTCAATTATCTTTCCTAGCTACAGCTGGAATTATTTTATTCCAAGAAAGGATATACAAATTCCTAAAATTTCTACCGGGGCCTTTTAGCGATGATTTAGCGACGACTCTTGCGGCTCAAAGTCTGGTAGTTCCAATCATCTTTTATCACTTTGGATCTGTATCTGCTATCTCACCCGTGGTCAATGCCGCCGTTTTGTGGACGATTCCATTGGCGACAATTTTGGGATTCCTTTTTTTAGCAACTAGCTTTATTGTGCCTATTCTAGCCGCTGGTATTGGGTCGGTCATTTGGGGAGTACTTTCGATATTCGTCTTTTTGGTAGAACTGTTTGGAAAATTATCCTTTGCTTATTTGCACTTCACACCGAAAGAGTTATTGCCGGTAGTGATTTATTACGTTTTTTTGTTGGTGGTTATTATTTATTTAAAAAATGTCAGATTGGTTAAGCCAAAATAAAATAAAAGCTGCTTTTTATTCATTGATAATTACCAACATTTTGGTTTGGGGTTTCTACTTTTCCCAGCCCGATGGAGATTTCCGTTTAAAAATTTATGATGTGGGCCAAGGGGATGCCATCTTTATTAGGACGAGCCGAGGCTACAAAATTTTGATTGACGGTGGTCCCGGTGACAGAGTTCTTGATTATCTAGGTAAGGACCTACCATTCTATTCGAAAAAAATTGATCTTGTAGTACTTACTCATCCCCAGGCAGATCATTTAACGGGTTTGATACAAGTCGTAAAGCGGTATCAGGTTGAAAACCTTTGGGTCAGTCAGGTAACGAACACTACTCGCGGTTATGAGGCTTGGCGGCAAGCAATAAAGCAAAGCAGAGTAAAAGTAACCACTGTTCACCAGGGAAAAAAATTACAATTGGCCGATGGTACAAAAATAACTGTCCTTTGGCCGACCAGTTCGGTAAATAGCCGTGATCTAAATGCTTATTCAATCGTCCTACTTATTTCTTACGGTAGTTTTGATGCGATGCTCACCGGAGACGCCGACAAAAAATTCCAGCCGTATACAAGTAGTAGCGGCCACGTTGAAGTATTTAAAGTTCCCCACCACGGTTCAAAAACAGCGATTAACGAATATTTTGTAAAATCTATCTCGCCCGAAGTGAGTGTGATTTCGGTAGGAAAGAAAAATAATTACGGCCATCCCAATGAAAACATAATTAATTTTCTCGAAAATATCGGTTCAAAAGTATACAGAACAGATAAAAACGGTACAGTTGAAATTGTGAGCGACGGCAAAAGTTGGTATACTAAAACAAATTAAAATGCAAAATTGATCTTTATGATAAGAAATTTATTGAGGGAGAAGTTAAAGGAGGCACTAAACAAAGCCGGATATACAGATACCGATCCTGAGATTTTAGCAACGTCCGATTCTAAATTTGGCGATTACTATTCTACGATAGCTCTGAAGCTTAAGGAGAAATCAAACAAGCAAACATTAGAGGCAACTGCCAAATTTATTGAGGCTAAAATACCTAAGGACGAGACCTTTTTTACAACAGAAGTTGCCCCAAACGGTTTCATAAACTTCAAAATTTCTGATAATTACCTCCAATCCCAAGTCCAAAAAATAATCGAAGAAGATGAGGATTATGGGCGTCTAAACATTGGCAAAGGTAAAAAAGTTCGGGTAGAATTCGTATCTGCCAATCCCACTGGACCCCTGCACATAGGAAATGCCCGGGGAGGACCGCTCGGCGACACAATTGCTTCAGTTTTAGAATTTTCTGGCTACCAAGTTATAAGGGAATACCTAAACAACAATGTTGGAGGCCAAATTGAAGCACTTGGTGCTACTATTGCCAAAAGGATGGGTTACTACCGTGGGGTTAAGCCAGTCAAAGAAAAAGAGCCAGCTTATCAGGGGAACTATATCGAAGAACTTGCAGCTAAAGTGAAGAAACAAATAGAGGCTGAAGGAGGGGATAAGAAATACGGAATGTTAAGTACGATTGATCAGGATAGCCTATATGGTAGTAAAGCTGCAAAAATAATGTTTGAGGAAATCATAGCCGATCTGAAAGCGATGGGTATAGAATACGATAAGATCGCCCACGAAGATGAATTGCAAACCAAACTCCCTGATATTTTAAAAGTTCTTGAGAACAAGCAAGTAATTAAAAAATACGAAGGTGCCGTTTGGTTCGCTCCAAAGGATGAGTCTCTTAAAGATAAGGACGCAGTGGTGGTGAAAAGCGATGGTTCCTACACCTATTTTGCCGGTGATATTGTTTACCACAAAGAAAAATTCGAATCTGGCGCCGACCTGGTGATCGACGTGTTTGGTAGCAATACTTCTGGTCACGTGCCAAAGCTAAGAGCGGCCGTCGCGGCTCTGGGCTTCGATGCAAAGAAATTAAAGACCATTTTATACCAGTTTGTACGAGTAAAGAAGGGAAATGAAATAGTTAGGATGAGTAAACGTGCTGGCGATTTTGTTACTGCCCGTGAAGTACTCGATGAGGTAGGGAAGGACGCCTTCAGATTCACGCTTCTTATGTACGATCCAAATACTCACATGGACTTTGATCTGGAGCAAGCCAAGAAGCAGTCAGAAGAAAATCCGGTCTACTACGTGCAATATGCCCACGCTCGTTGTGTAAGCATTTTGAAAAAGGCGCAAGGAGAAGACTTCGACCTCAGAAATCTTAGCAAACAAAAACTAAATTTGCTAAATACAAGCTCAGAGTTATATTTAATAAGAAAGCTGATTAAATTTCCAGAGCTGGTAGAAGATATAGTAAGCTCGAAAGTAGGCTACCCGGTTCATTTATGGCCGTTAAATACTCTGAGAGTAGCTGATGAACTAAATAGATTCTACGAGCAGGAGAGAGTACTTGGTGAGGAGAAAGAAGTTTCGTACGCTAGACTTGCTTTGATCCTGGCGACAAAAATAGTCTTGCGTAATAGTTTACAATTAATGGGTATTTCTGCCCCAGAATATATGGAAAAAGCTTAAAAATGGATCAGAAGATAATTTCGCTTCCAAATAGTTTAAAAACCCTTTCCTCGCATCTTCCAGGCACAAAAAGCGTCACCGTGCTCATTTTGGTTGGTACAGGTAGTCGTTATGAAGACAAACGAACCAATGGTATTGCTCACTACGCTGAGCACATGTTTTTCAAAGGAACCAAGAAGAGACCGACGGCACTGGAAATTTCGACGCTTATTGATGGTATAGGCGGAGAATTCAACGCTTTTACTTCGAAAGAGTATACCGGCTATTTTGTCAAGGCCAGCACCCAACATTTTGAACTTGTTATGGACGTACTTAGCGACATGCTCCAAAATTCTAAGTTTGAGCAAAAGGAAATAGATAGAGAAAGGGGAGTTATTTTTGAAGAACTCCGCATGTACTTAGACACTCCGGTGCGCTACATCCACGATCTTTATGAGCAGTTGCTCTTTGGCGACCAGCCACTGGGTTGGGATATTGTTGGTACAATCGACTCACTAAAAAATATAAACCGGGGGCAGTTTCTAAAATTCAAAGATGCTTATTACAACCCTGAAAACATGCTTGTTTCTATTGCCGGTGGAGTTTCTCATCGTGATACGGAAGTTACCACTAATAAATATTTAGGTAATTTAAAAAATAAAGAAACAGCTAAATTTACGAAAGTAAAAATTGATCAAAAAAAACCGGTTGCAAAAGTGGTTACCAAAAACACGGAACAAGCTCATTTGGCTCTTGGTGTTCGGTCTTACCCCCGTGGCCATAAAAATCATTACGTCGCAGTAGTTCTGAACACGATACTTGGTTCTTCAATGAGCTCCAGACTGTTTATACAGCTACGGGAAAGAAGAGGTTTGGCTTACTATGTGCGCGCCGGGCTTGAGGAGTACTACGATGCTGGATCTTTTGTAGCTAGTGCCGGCGTCCCGCCTAAAAAAATAGACGAAGCAATAAAGGTAATCTTGGACGAATATTTCAAGATTACCAAAGAAAAGGTTGGGGAAAAGGAACTTAAAAAGTCCAAAGAGCATCTCAAAGGTAGTTTGGCGCTGGGACTTGAGGATTCTCGCGAAGTTGCCTCTCTCTTTGGCGCGCAACAGCTTCTAGAAGGAAAATTTAGGAGCCTGGAAGAAATATCTAAAAACATTGATAAGGTCACCGCTGAAGAGATACAGTCGGTGGCCCAGGAAATTTTTGTTAATAGAGCCCTAAACCTAACTGTTATCGGACCATATAAAAATGAAGAAAAATTTGTTAAAATATTAAAAATATAAAACGAGCTTTGGCCGCTTAAAGTAATTTTTTCGGCTCCAAATCAGCGCGAAATAAAAGCTAGTTGTATTAAAAGTTAAGGTTCGCTTGTGCTAATGGAGCCTCTAAAATTATTTAAGCGCTCCGCTCGAAAGAAAGGATCGATGGAAAGAACAGTAGTTTTAATAAAACCAGATGGGGTAAAAAGAGGGCTAATTGGTGAAATATTACGCCGGTTTGAGCGGATGGGCCTAAAGATAGTGGCGATGAAAATGATCCGACCCAAGGAAGAAATATTGCACAAACACTACGTGAGTGATGACCCAAAAACTATTGAGAGACTCGGTAACAAAACTTTGAAAACCTATTCTGAATTTGGGAAGAACGCGAAGAGCGATTTTGGTACTGATGATCCGTTTGAACTAGGTAAGATGGTTGTTGGCTGGTTGATAAGCTACATGACCAGCGGTCCAGTAATTGCGGTTTTACTTGAAGGTCGTCACGCGGTTGAAAATGTAATTTCTCTCGCTGGTCCGACTATGCCCGTCCACGCCCCACCTGGGAGTATAAGAGGTGATTTTTCGACTGATTCGGCGGCTTACGCCAATGAGGAAAAAAGAGGGGTCGAAAATCTACTTCATATTTCTGGGAGCAAGGAAGAAGCGGCTTTTGAAGAAAGTCTGTGGTTCGCCGAGGAAGAAAAACATTCCTACAAAAGAGCCGGCGAGGATTGAAAACTTGAAAGATCTAATTTTGGGAAGTAACTACGTAATCGTAATTGGTGCTATCAACTGGACATTCAATTTGGTCAGCTGCATCCGGAGTAATTTCAAAAGTAGCTACTATTAAGCAATAAATTTGTTTAGTCCCGTTAACCTTATAGGTGTACGATGCTGAAGACAGGGGATCTGCAGGTAATTGTGACATGTAATTTTTTTCTGGACTGCCGCATTTTATTCCTTCTGATCCCCAATCTAAAGTGTCCGCGGTCCCGGTTGTATCTGTACAGTTGGCTACTCCTGTATAAACCTCAATTTTACCCGAATTGGAATCAGGATATGTATTGAAATCACTATAAAACTGCTCCAGGGCGCCAGCAATGTTTTTCAGATCGCTTTGTCTTTGACGATCCCGAGTTTGTTTTTGGGCTCGACTAAAAGAGGCTAAACCAATGGAGATAAGAATCGAGATGATGGCAATTACGAGTAAAAGCTCAATTAAGGTAAAACCAGCTTTACCTCGCTGTTTGCTGTTTGCTGATTGCTGATCGCTGAGTTTAGGCAGATTCATATTCGAGTTTACGAGAATACGTGTCTTCACATATTCGAGTTTACGAGAATACGTGTCTTCACATTTTCGAGTCCTCGAGAAAACAAGTAATCTTATTATTTTCACTATAATTTAAGCAAACAGGCTTGTCAAACTGGCGCCGATGGAGAGACTCGAACTCTCAACCTTGCCCTTAGGACGGGCCTGCTCTGTCCAATTGAGCTACATCGGCGAGTAGGTTTGAATTTTATCATAAGGTGAGCTAAAATTAAACCTCTTCGGAGTGTAGTTCATTGGTAGAACGCTCGGTTCGGGACCGAGAAGTAGTGGGTTCGATTCCCACCACTCCGACCATACTATGAACAGAAGACGCCGTTTTTGGTTTTTTGTTGCTTTGAGAACCATCGCGAACTCCCTAATCATCACCGGGATCGTATTTTCTTTTCTCTCGTTCGCCCCATATATCCAGCAAGAGGTGTGGTACTGGTGGAAGAATTTGAACCAAACGACCCACACAGAACCAACGCCGCCAGAAAATTCAGCACCAAAAGCCCAAGCGGTAACTTTACCTGCGCTCCAAGAACAACCAATAGACAGCAGTTTTGGAATAATGATTGAAAAAATCGGTGTCAACGCTCCGGTCGTTGCCAACGTGGATGCCTCAAATTATTCGGAATATATTGCGGCTTTGTCCAAAGGTGTTGCCCACGCCAAAGGTACAGCTCTGCCGGGATCAACAAAATCCGACAATAACAACGTCTTTTTATTTGCCCACTCGGCGATCAATGCAATTGAGGCTAGGATGTACAATAGCGTGTTTTATCTACTACGCAAACTTGAAGTAGGGGACAGGATTAGCACTTTTTATAAAGGGAAAAGGTTTGACTACATTGTGTCCAGCAAAAAAGTAGTTCAGGCCACCGATACTCGTTATTTAACCGATCTTTCGAAAGAGGCGATTCTTACCCTCCAAACTTGCGATCCTCCTGGTAGCAGCTTGAGGCGACTCATAATCACCGCCAAATTGGCCCAATAGAAGCTGTAAGTTATAGATCGCTCCGCGCTCTGCACCTTAGGCTAAGATCGCTCCGCGCTCTGCACCTTAGGCTAAGATCGCTTCGCGCTCTGCACCTTAGGCTAAGATCGCTCCGCGCTCTGCACCTTAGGCTAAGATCGCTTCGCGCTCTGCACCTTAGGCTAAGATCGCTTCGCGCTCTGCACCTTAGGCTA
>JAUYHE010000057.1 GCA_030690175.1 bacterium
TTTGTTTTAACCAAGGCAGATATTTCCGTTGGGCGATTTCGGAGAAGTGTTTTTCTGTAGAGTTTGTGTCAAACCAACCAATATCGGCAATTTCTGACGAGGGTTTTGGTTCCCCAAAAAGGTTGCCCTTGTAGATCCTGACTCTTAGCAGGGTGTTTTCTTTACCATGGGCCACGTCTTGAAATTCGTTTAAATATTCAATGGAGGAATCATCAACATCACAATCAACTTCCTCTTTCACTTCTCTTTTTATGCAATCAATATCAGACTCACCTTTATCCAACTTACCTCCCAGTAAATAAAAAACCTCTTCGTTTTTATGACTTCGAACCATTAAAAACTTTCTATCTTTAAATACCAAAAAACCAACCATTTCGATTATTTTAGGGTTATCCATAGGATGTCAATTTCACCAGATAGTTACATTAGTGTCAAGTAGGATTGAAGACAAAATATACTTATGTTAAAATTCCTTCGTCTAGAAAGGTGGGGCTGGGAGATTTGCTGGGCTCGTAGCTCAGCGGTAGAGCACCACTCTTATAAAGTGGGGGCCGATGGTTCGAATCCATCCGAGCCCACCATAGGTCTTAATTGACTTGATCACAGTGGTTTCTCAGCCCTATCTGAACGGCAAATATTATGAAACTTCTATACACTCTGCTTTGTGACTACGCCTTTTTGTCGATTGATCGAAAGGTAAACATAATTGGTGTTTTTGAAACTATCAACGCGGCGAAATTTCCCGTGGTTCATCCAAAATTCGTCATCGTAGGTTCGATAGAGCCAGATAAGAAAAATTTCAAAATGAGTTTAAATATCGTTGATAAGGAAACTGGTTCTTCCGTTCTTGGTGACCTCCACGAGCGGGAGGTAAATTTACCGCAGTCGGAAGGTCAGAATTTTAATTTTATTGTTGAAGTAATCAACACCAATTTCCCAAAAGCTGGTGAATATAAGGTAGAAATAAAAATTGACGGTAAGGTGATTGGCGAGGCACTGTTGAAGCTAACCGAAAGCAAAATAAAGGCGGTCGGCGACCCTTCTTAAAAAATTAAAGCTCCTCCAGCTTAATTGGTTCTTCTAGTCTTCCCTGAATTAAATTTAAATACTTTTCGGTTGTGGCAAGGCGTTTGTGTCCCGCCAGTTTGGAAACAAGAACAAGCGAAGTACCAGCCATCAGGTGATGGGCGACAAAGGTGTGTCGCAAATCATTTACCTTGGCGTTCTTAATACCAGCCAGCTTGAAGTAACGGTCAATTGCGGTACGGATATTTCGGACTAGCAGGGGGCGACCAGTTTTTGTGACAAACAGCGTTTCGTTTTTAGTTTTGGGGCGAATTTCCAAGTAATGTTTTAGGCCGATTTCAGCAGCTTTGTTGAGGGGAACAGTTCTTTCGGGGTAACTTTCGCCAGCGGGGACATGTAGTTCGCCAGTCTTGGTGTTGCCAAATTTAACATCGGCAATTTCTAGTTTGGCAAGCTCACCAATTCGGATACCAGTTTGCAAAAGGAGTTCAATGATTGCACTCATTCGCACGTCGCTTCTGGCCGCATCACGTAGGGCTCGATACTCAGTTTTCGAAAGGATTCGGGGCGGTTTCATTTCAAATTTAGGGTGTTCAAGGAGCGTAGCTGGGTCGTCGGTGATGAAGTCATTTATTTTTAAAAAGCGGAAAAAAGTCTTGGTAGAATTGGTTTTCCGGGAAATGCTTTTTGGGGTGTAACCTTCTTTCGAAAGCTTGGCCATAAAAGCTTGTAAATCCTTGGTGGAGATGGGTTGAACGTGAGTTTTATTTAGATCAGAGAGAAAATTCTCGAGCTGTTCAATATCCTTGCCATACGCTAAAACAGTCGCACTACTGCGACCTTGACTCTTTAGATGACTCACAAATTTGTTATGCGCTTCGTGAATAGGAATCATAAGCGAAAACCTGCGTAGCTTGTTTGATTTTAACATGTGGGTAAAATACTTGTCAAGAGACTATAGGATGCTCGTAGCTTATGTCATTTCGCTTCGCTCAAAGCCAGCTACCCCGCATCCCACGACCACTTTGTGGTCTAAGGCTACTTCATAAAACAAACTTGTTTAGTTTTTTGCACACCCCCCTTCACCTACTTGTGGTGCCTAATGAGTAAGCAGCGACAAAATTGTCTAGATCTGTAAGACACTTAGTAAATATAGAGTACTCGAAGGGTGATATAATTAAACTATAGACGGTCAAAGGATAGATTAATTTAATAATGAAAAAAACTGCCCAACTTGCAATTTTGCTTGTCTTAATTTCCACCTTGTTTGCGCTTGGTAAAAGTATTCACGGCCAATTGTCTAGATTTAATGAAATTTATCGAGCCGAGAGTGAAGAGTCACGGCTTTCTAGAGAAAATAGCAATCTAAAGACTAAATTAGAAAAAGAAAAAAACAGCCTATTTTTGGAAACTCAAGCTAGGAATAAACTCGGTTTTATGAAGCCAGGCGATGTTTTGTACGTAACAAGCGACCAGCAAAAGGCAGAGGAGGAAGAGCAAAAGAAAAATAAGAAAAATTGGCAGGAGTGGACTGATCTTTTGATACGCTAAGTAGTTATAAAACTTACCTTTCTCTTACTAGAATCTTTAGTTCGTACTCGTTTTTTGAGTTATCGTTATTTCGTAGAGAAAGTTTATAGGTACCTTGGTTACCGTCAGTCCTGATGACGGCCTCTTTGGTATTTACCACGGGGAGATCGATCACCTGAATACTCTTGTCTGGTTTATATATCCATAAAGACATATCCTCTTGAGGTTCCATTTTGGGCGTAATTATCAACTTACAGGAGCTTGGTCCATTATACGTAAATTGATAAACCCTTCCTTTTCCCGAGTCCAAATTACCATTGAATTGTAGTTGAAACGGCTGGCAAAAAGATACTGATTGTGTATACACGGCAATCGACACAATTCCTAAGAGAAGTAAACCGGTGGTTACCATAAAGAGGGTGTAGAAATTTTTTATGGTAAACGGGTTGTTAAGGGCGGTTTTTAATTCGGCCAGCATGGGACAGCTCCTTTGATTTAATATTAATTTAATAAACATTGAAAAGTCAAACTTACAGTAACTTATCATTGACCAATAAGTTTGATTTTGGTAGAATGTTTATCTGCGCTGCGGGTGGGGGGTTTAGAATCCCGTGAGGCTCATAATCTCACTTAAGCCGGTGCGAATCCGGCACCCGCTACCACACAAACTCCACTTCAAAGGTGGGGTTTGTGCGTTTTTAGGCAGTTTGTTATAATTTCGAACAAGATGAGGAATTACGCGTCCTCGCATAATTACAACGTTGGCTACGTAGCTCAGGGGCAGAGCGGGGCCCTCATAAAGCCTAGGTCGCAGGTTCGAATCCTGCCGTAGCCACCATTAATAATCTTCATATATGATTCCAATTTGGGTATTGGTAAATTGTAACAATGCAGAGGAAGCTACTGGGATTGGTGACAAGGTGTTGGAAACAAGATTAGGTAGTTGTTACGACATATTTTCCCGAGAACTCACCAAATATTTTTGGCCTCCGAAAAGTAAGAAGATTGAATCTGCCAAGGGTGCGCTACTTATCATTGAAACATTTGAGAAAAAATATGAAAAATTACGTTTCTTTGTTGAGCAATTGCATAGTGACGAACTCCCGTTTATAGGATTTGTAAGAATTGAAGGTACAGGCGATGCTTATAAAGAGTGGATTAAGGGAGAATTGGGTGGGTAAAATTTCTTTGTAGAGTACGGAAACTCGACTGGCGTATTAGTAGGGTTATTTCAGCGAGTCTTCTTCTTTTAAGAACAGGAAGGGGCCTTCGAACCACTAGTGGGGTTTACCTGTTCGTAGTTGAAAACGTAGCCAGGATAATTAGAAGAATTGGAGTAAAGTACCGCTGACTGATCTGAACAATCGACATACATTATGTTCGAGTTACTTACGAAGGTTCCCGTATAAGAAATAAGTTCTGCTAAAGAGCTAGGGTATTTTCCCTGATCAGCATAATAGACCAATATTTGGGTTTGAACGGCCTTCAAATCGGCTTGGGTCTTTACATCTGCAGCTTGTTTCAACACATCGGTTGGGCCGCTACTTCCAGGTTGATTAGTGGAATTTTCTATTCCTGGGACCAGGGTAGTTTTGGTAAATCTAGGTAGTGCAACAAACACAAAAATAAGAGCAAAAGAAAGTATCAGACCAGACATTACTAATCCTATCAGCAAACTTCCTCGCGCGTTCATATAAATCTATTATTTCAAAAATCTAACTAATCAATCAAGCTTTTGGATTGTTGTATAATTAGGCGAATGAAACGAATTCTTACCGGCGATCGGCCAACGGGAAAATTACATCTGGGTCACTATGTAGGCTCACTAAAAAATAGAATCGGGCTTCAGGATAGTTATGAAGTCTATCTTCTCGTGGCCGATTTACACGCTCTTACTACCAACACTGATACCTCCGAGCTTAAACAAAATATAAAAGATCTCGTTTTGGATCAACTTGCAGTTGGAATAGATCCAAAAAAAGTAACGTTCTGTATCCAAAGCCAGATACCGGAAGACGCAGAGCTAGCAGTTATTTTTTCAATGCTTATCAATAAACCACGGGTCGAACGCATTCCGACACTCAAGGACATGCTACGAGACCTAAAAATTGAAAACCCTTCTCTAGGACTACTTTCGTACCCGGTTTTGCAAGCAGCCGATATTTTGATGGTCAAGGCAGACCTTGTGCCGGTGGGGAAAGACCAAGCTAGTCACATAGAACTTACTCGCGAAATAGCGCAAAAATTCAACGCTACCTACAAAAAAGTGTTCTCACTTCCAGAAGCTCTTATTCCAAAAGACACCGGTACTCTTCCAGGAATTGATGGTAAGACAAAGATGAGTAAGAGCCTCGGCAACGCTATTTTCCTTTCAGACGATGAAAAAACCGTGCGGGATAAAGTTATGAAAATGTATACCGATCCCACCCGTATCCACCCAACCGATCCAGGTCACGTAGAAGGCAACCCAGTGTTTACTTATCTAGATGCTTTTGGTTCGACTAGTCCATCACAAATGCGCAAAAAAGTTGAAGGTTACAAGAAACAGTATAGGGTGGGTAAGGTTGGCGATGTAGAAGTCAAACAGCTCTTAGTCGAGGTTCTAAATAAGTTCCTAGGTCCAATCAGAAAGAAAAGAGCCCAACTTGAAAAAGAAGATAAGTTAGTCGAAAAAATTCTAGAGGAAGGTACCAGGAAAACTAGAGAGCAAGCGGTGCAGACCTTAGCCCAAGTAAAAGAGGCGATGAAGCTTGATTGACAAACCATTAGCACCGACTGGTTACTATTGTTAAGTTACATACCAAATGATATAATTTTCGAGCTTGCGGTTGTATCCCTTCCTAGCTATAATCGCAAGATTACATCTTGCGGTTAGCAAGATCTAATCGCAAGATTACATCTCACGCCTGTTTCTCTAGCGAGATATAATCTCCGCATAATCAAATGGAAAGTCTAAAAAAACAAGGTAAAAACCAAAACACACTCCGAACAATAATTCTATACGTATTAATCGCCCTGGTAGCAACATTTTTCATTATTTCCTTTTTTCCCACCAAAGAAGGCAGTTCAGCAAAAGGTTTGTCAAAAGTTTTGACGTTGATAAAGGAAGACAAGGTAAAGGAAGTAAAGGTAGAAGGTAGTACGATCACAGCCCAATTAAAAGATGGTACTAAATTGAAGTCAATCAAAGAAGAAGGGGTAAGTTTTGCCGAAATTCTCAAAGATTCAAGTATCGATCCTAAAAGTTTTACGTGGAGTGTGAAAGATACTTCTACTTCGCGCACGTTATTCAATCTAGCCGCTACCTTTTTACCGGTACTAATAATCGTCGGCTTTTTTATTTTCTTTCTGCGCCAGGCTAGAGGGGCCGGTGACAATATTCTTTCGTTCGCTCGCAGCCGAGCTAAAACCTTTAATAAGGACAAACCAATCACAAAATTTACCGATGTTGCCGGCGTTGACGAAGCTAAACAGGAACTTGCCGAAGTGGTTCAATTTCTTAAACACCCGGAGAAATTCCGCGCTCTAGGAGCAAAAATACCCAAGGGCGTACTGATAATTGGCCCATCTGGGGTAGGTAAGACCCTTTTAGCACGGGCTGTAGCTGGGGAAGCGGGGGTGCCATTCTACTCTATAGCAGGAAGTGAATTTATGGAAATGCTGGTAGGGGTAGGTGCCAGTCGAGCAAGAGATTTGTTTGAAACTGCAAAAAAGAGCGCTCCAGCAATTATTTTTATTGACGAAATAGACTCTATTGGTCGCCAACGGGGCCTGGGGATCGGTGGTGGCCATGATGAACGTGAACAAACTTTGAACCAAATTTTAGTAGAGATGGATGGTTTTGAACCAAATGATAACGTCATCGTTATGGCGGCTACAAACCGGCCTGATATGCTCGATCCAGCTTTGATCCGTCCGGGAAGATTTGATCGCCGCGTTGCCTTGGATCTACCCGATATTGAAGGTCGTAAAGCCATAATTAAAATTCACTCCCGCAATAAACCACTTTCCACCGATGTTGATTTAGACAAAATCGCTAAACGGACGGTTGGTTTTTCCGGGGCAGATTTAGAAAACATGCTCAACGAAGCAGCGATTTTGGCGGCGAGAGCCAATAAAAA
This sequence comes from bacterium, assembly GCA_030690175.1. Lineage (GTDB taxonomy): Bacteria > Patescibacteriota > Microgenomatia > Woykebacterales > RBG-16-39-9b > JAUYHE01. The sequence goes on from JAUYHE010000057.1 coordinate 6,678, forward strand.
ACAAGTTGAGGCTCGCGATTTGGAAGAAGCCGCTCTCAAAGTACAATTAGGGCCAGAAAGGAAGAGAATGACTACCGATGAAGAAAAGAAAATGACCGCTTATCATGAAGCCGGCCACGCCCTTGTTACTAAAATGCTACCTCATACAGACCCGGTTCACCGTATTTCTATCGTGGCTCGGGGACCAACTGGCGGTCACACTCTAATTCCACCAGCGGTGGATCGTTACAACGAAACTAAGACTAGATTACTTGAGACAGTCACCTCACTTCTTGGTGGTCGGGCTGCCGAAGAAATTGAATTTAAAGAATTTACCGTTGGTGCTTCTAGCGATATTCAAAGAGCTACCGATATTGCCCGAAAAATGGTTACCGAGTTTGGGATGAGCTCCCTTGGCCCGTTATCGACAGGAGTGCGAGGAGAAAGCCCCTGGCTCGCTCGGGAACTAGGCGATCCCAAACCACTTTCAGAACACCTGGCCGCGAAAGTAGACGACGAAATTAAGAAAATAATTGACGAAAGTTTTGAAAAAGCCAAAAAGATATTAAGAGAAAATAAAGAAAAATTAAACCTGGTGGCTAGCGAACTAATTAAAAAAGAAACCCTGGAGGGTGATGAATTCGAGGCATTAGTTGAGCGGGGTGAAAAGCTACACCAAGTAAAAGAGCATATGAGCCCAACTACTGAGGACATTGAAATTGGAGAAACGCAGAAAGAAGAATAGGAAGAGAAGAAAGAAGTCGAAGGAGAGGTAGTAACAGAAGAGAATTAATGAAAAGGACAATCGCAAAGCGATTGTCCCACTGGCAGACTGATTTACTTAGGCTCTAGGATGACCCTTTTTGTACATCTCCCTTGTTCTACTTGTTCCCAAATTTGCGTAAAAGGATTGCGTTATCGAGGTATACGCATGGTCAAGCATTTCCTGGACGTTTCGTAGAGGCATTCCACCAGCCAGCATGTAAACAGCAAAAGAATGCCGCAGGGTATTCGGTGTTATCCCCTTGCCCAGATTTGCTGACTTTGCACAGCCTTTTATGAAGCCCGCTGTCGAAAACACCACACCATCAAAACGGGCTAGAAAAATATCTCCGGTTTTTCCTCTTTCTGTCCAGCCGGCGCCTGAGCCTCATTAGATGTTTTTCATAAATTTCTAAATTAATGATTCTTCTTAGGCCGGAATTAGCGTACAAGCGGACTATTATACCAATTGGTAAAATAGCGATTAGTATCCAATAACCAGCCTCCGTACCGGTGTTAGGAAGGTTGGGCGTGCTGGAAGGCGGTTGGCTAGGTGGATTACTCGGTGGATTGCTCGGCGGACTACTTGGCGGATTTTCGGGTGGGTTTTCCGGGGGCGGCAGACTGCTCGTGCAGTCTCCGTATTCAATTGTAAGTTCATCAACTCTTGGAGAAACAATTGTATTATTAGTTTCCAAAGAACCCGCTCTCCATTTTAATGCGCTGCCGGTCGAAGTAAAATTGTGGGCAACCCCCAGAGTAACTTCCTCCCAAGTAACACCATCGTCATTTGATAGGTACCATTTAATACTCGTTTGACCGGTAAAATCTTGAATATATTGATCTTCTTTGTAATTGTGAATTACATCAGCTGTCAACGTAGCTTGTTTTATATCCCAGCTTTCTTGAGCCACTCTGGTTGATTGACCCAATCTGGGCGTTTGGAAGAAAGCTAACCTATCTACCAAAACATCCGGGTTCCAGATAAGAGATCCAGAGGAGGAGACTTTCTGTGCGGAGAGAAAACCTACACTAGCCCCTGTAAAATTATCAGGGTAGTAAGGATAGAAATTACCAGAAGAATCAACTGCACCCACTGGATTGGGGAAAGCAGCTGTATCCATAGTGGATAATTGAACTGGTCCCCAAAGCTTGTTTCCCGATAGATCATACTTGTAGGCAGCAGTTCTATCGGTAGAATTGGAAGTAACAATATAAGCTGATTGGAAATCAGCGGCAAACGAAAGGTCCGCATTTGGACCATTTGCCGCGGATGGTGCATCATAATAAGGTGCAATTTTTGTAGCCGTACCCACATTACCGTCCTTATCTACAGTAGTGTAATAAATACCGTCTCCAAAACGAGCATAGGCGATGTAAACTGTTTCCGCAGAGTTTATAGCTGTGCCTATCTCGCCTCTATCCCCACTCACAAGAGAACTAGCCACGTTACGTTCCCATATCAAGCTTCCGGTCGGGGAGTATTTGCGGATCCTCAATTGATCAGAAGCAGATCCCAGTCCATAAACAACATACAAATCTCCGCTTTCACCCACCTTGATTGTGAACGCTTGTAATTGTGGAACGCCCACTATTGCTACGTCTGAAGCCCAAAGATGATTGCCATTTTTATCTAGCTTTTGGAGAAAAAGGTTTGTTGAATTATTGTCATGAAAGGCAAAATAAATATCGCCATTGTTGTCTACCTCCACATCTGATGCTTTAAAACCACCAGAGGTGTTACTCGGAAATGAGGTAAGGTTTACTTTTACATCATTTGTCCAAAGACGGTTCCCGTCCTTATCTGTTCTTACGGCGTAAAAATCAAAAGCAGTGTTTGGATCGCGAAAATCCTCCCAAACGAAATAAAGATCGCCGGAAGAGTTGTCGCGGGCAAGTGTTGAATAAAGTTGGGTTTGGTTACCAGAGGGAATTTGTGACACTCTCTTGTCATCGTAAAATTGTTTTAATGGACTACTATCTACAATTTGCAAGTTGATACTATACGCTCCGAAGAGATTAAAATAAGTAGCGTAAAATTTACCATCAGCTACTACAGTGCTGTGTCTTACATTCTCGTAATTTCGCCGTATCCAAGGCAGTTGCAAATAACCTGGAGCATTGGAATTATTCCACCAAGCGGTAGTGACCGAGTCTCTATAGGTAGTTGTAGAAAAATCTTCCGTGAAGGTTTTTGAATTTGGACAAATAGCTGCTTTAGCTGGTTGGTTTCGTCTCGCGATTTCCTCCGCGTTTAAAAAGTAAAGAAACCCGTAGGTTGCAACCGTTACGACCACCAAGAGAAATAGACTTAAAAAAGCCTTTAGCAGTTTTCGGCGCCTGGGGGCAGGGTCCATCACTTATAGTTTAGAGACAGATGATGAAACTTGCAAGCTAAGTTTTCCCCAGAGTTTTGCGTTTACAGTAAGAATAGGTTAAGGTAAAATCTTCTCATTAATTCGAATTATCTTTTCGAACCGGAATTATGAAAAAATTAGTTTTGGTAGATGGGCACGCTGTGTTTCACCGGGCTTATCACGCTCTGCCTCCACTTACCACGTCAAAAGGCGAGTTAGTAAGCGCTGTTTTTGGTTTTACCAGTATGCTGCTGAGGGCAATAGACGATATAAAGCCAGATTACATTGCGGTTGCTTTTGACAGAGCCGAACCTACGTTTCGCCATCAAGAATATACTGCCTATAAAGCGCAACGAATCGCGGCTCCAGAAGAGCTTCACGAACAAATGCCCAGGGTAAAAGAAACTCTTGCTGTTTTAAATATTCCTGTCTTCGAACTAGCCGGCTACGAGGCCGACGATATTATCGGTACGTTGGTAAAACAAGCCACGGAAAATGGAATTACTGGTCTTGAAATAATTATCGTAACTGGGGATAGGGACACTCTGCAGCTGGTTCGTCCCCACGTCAAAATTTACACTCCTGGAAAAAGCTTTTCTGACGTGGTCTATTACGATGAAAAAATTGTTAGAGAAAAATACGGCATTGCGCCGAATCAAGTAATAGATTACAAAGCCTTAGCAGGAGACGCTTCGGACAATATTCCCGGTGTACGGGGAATAGGTGGCGTAGGCGCAACAAAACTTGTTCAAGAATTTGGATCAGTCGAACAAATTTATAAAAACCTTGGCAAAATAGGAGAAAAAACTCGCAAACTGCTCGAAGAAAACGCTGAAGAGGCGGTAATGTCAAAAAAACTAGCTACGATTGATCAGGGCGTCCCGATAAAGCTTGAGCTTGAAAAATGCGTTCTATCTGACTATGACAAAACGGATGCAACCAATCTATTTCTAGACCTCGAGTTTAGAAGCTTAATTGGTAAACTTCCTGGGTCTGCGCAAGAAAACGCGGGTAAAAACAAAAAAGAGCTTGAAGTGGTCGAGGGTCAAGCGGGCTTATTTGACAAACAAAAGATAGAAAAAAGCGGGACAAATGATGAACTAGAAAAAGTTTTGCGGGAAATGGAAGGATGGGGAGTACTTGTGGATAAAAATAAACTTGCAAAACTTTCGCTAGAGATAAACAAAGACCTAGATGCCTTAGAAAAAAATATTTTTAAAGAAGTTGGGCACGAATTTAATTTAAACTCACCCAAACAGTTATCAGCTGTTCTTTATGACGAGCTGAATCTGATCCCAGAGCGCTCAACCAGGATTAAGACCCACAAATCCACCGACGAATCTACTTTGTCGACTTTGATCAGCGCCCATCCTGTAATCGAGCCAATTTTGCAATACCGGGAGCTTTTTAAACTTAAATCAACTTACGTAGACACTCTTCCAGAGCAAGTTGGTGCTGATGGTCGGCTGCACACGCATTACCATGCTGACGCTACTAGAACCGGTCGACTTTCAAGCAAAAATCCAAACCTGCAAAATATTCCCGCGAAAGGCACGTGGGGCGAAAAAATTCGCAGCAGCTTCGTCGCTCCAAAAGGAAAAATACTGCTTAGCGCTGATTACAATCAAATCGAGCTGCGGGTTATGGCGCATATGAGCGGGGACAAAGAATTAAAACGGATATTTGAAGAAGGAGAAGACGTGCACACTCAAGCTGCAGCGGCGGTTTTGGGTAAAAAAGAAAACCTTGTCACAAAAGAAGACCGTAGAGTAGCAAAAATAATTAATTTTGGGATAATGTACGGAATTTCTCCTTTTGGCCTAGCTAAGCAGTTAAAAATCGAGTACGGACAGGCCGGGGAAATCATTGAGCGCTATTTTGAGCGTTTTCCGGGCGTGAAAGAGTGGATTGGTACTATTCTACGGGAAGCCTATGAAAAAGGCTTTGTAGAGACGCTAGGGGGCTTCAAGAGGTATGTCCTTGAGCTTCGTAGTAACAATCAAACGGTTCGTAAGCTTGGTGAACGTATCGCTGTCAATTCTCCTATTCAAGGTACAGCGGCGGATATTATCAAAAAAGCCATGGTAGAGATAAATGACAAATTTAGATCGCAACGCGCTCTGCGACCATTGCATGGGCTACAAATGACAAATGTTAAATCGAAAATGATACTTCAGGTTCACGATGAATTGGTTTTTGAGGTACCAGAAGAAGAGCTGCAAAAAGTTGCGCCAATCATCAAAGAGTTGATGGAGACATCAATGATCCTCTCGGTTCCTCTTATAGTCGAGCTAAAGGCGGGTAAGAATTGGGGTGAGATGAAACCTCTAAAAATTTAGAATTAAGATTATGCCTGAATTACCCGAGGTGGAAACAATTAAAAACGATCTTTTGAAAAAGGTCGTCGGCTCACAGATTACCAGCGTTTCTTACACTAGTGAAGGTCAGAAGCTAATTAGCAAGGCTGGTCAAGACCTCACCGACTTACTTCCTGGAAATAAAATTAAGAGTATAGAGCGTAAGGCAAAATATTTGGTTTTGGAGCTTTCCGGCGGTAAGAAACTTATTTTTCACTTAAAACTAACCGGTCGAATTCTTGTAAGAAACGGTTCAAATCCAAATGATGAGTTTGTTCGGTTGGTTCTTGCTCTAAATGATGGCCGAGAAATTCGTTTCGCTGATAGGAATGGATTTGGCGAGGTTAAATTAATAGGTGCTGGCGAAGAGGTAGATCAAGATTTAGGTCCGGATCCGTTTGAAGTTTCGGTCCAACAGTTCAATTTATTAATAAATCAAACCGGAAAGGAGACGATCAAGGAGACTTTACTTGATCAGAAAACAATCAGTGGAGTGGGTAATATCTATGCGGACGAGGCTCTTTATTTAGCCGGCATCAATCCATTTCGCTCTCCTCGAGCGCTTTCAACAAACGAGACGGCGAAGCTACTGGATTCTATTAAACAAGTGCTGAATGAAGGAATAAAACATCGAGGAACGACAATAGACTCTTATCGAGATACAGATGGCCGTCCGGGCACCCATCAATTTCATCTACTTGTTTACGGAAAAGCTGGGAAACCCTGCAAAAAATGCGCAACTAGGATTGAATATACTGAAATAAAAGGGAGGCGAACTCACTTCTGTCCAAACTGCCAACCGAAAGAACAGCTGGCGCTGTTCTAAGTTATAGATCGCTAAGGCGCTCTGCGCCGCTTGCGCTCCTAAAGTTTTAAGTTGTAAGTAATAAGTTAAATTATGGAAAATTTAAAAGAAACTTATAACAAGCTAGCGCCGAAGTGGAATCAAGCAGACTGGGGTGACAAAGGATTGCGAAAATTTATTAAACTAATTAGCGGTGGAAAAGTGTTAGATTTGGGTTGCGGTTCAGGTATTCAATCCAAGGTTTTGCAAGAGGCGGGTCTAGAAGTTGTAGGAGTTGATTTTGCCGAAAAGATGATCGAAGAAGCGAAGAAGAGAGTTCCAAACGCAGAATTTCTCGTGATGGATATTTTAAACCTAGACTTTCCTCCAGAGCATTTCGACGGAATTTACGCCAGAGCATCACTGCTTCATATTCCTAAAAATAAAATCGGCCAAGTTTTAAAAGATCTCCACAAAATTCTCAAAAGAAACGGTATAATCTACGTTGCTTTGAAAGAAGGTGAAGGTGAGAGGGAAGTTGTTGATGAAGATCTGGGTGCCTCACGATTTTTTGCTTTTTATAAAGAGGATGAGATAAGAGAATTACTTGAAAAAATGGGGTTTCAGATAATTGAGACAGTTTATGAAAAAACAAAGAACAACTTGTGGTTACAAATTTTTGCCAATAAGAGGCAAACAGCCTAAATATCCCAAAGCTGAAAAACATTTCCATTTCTGATATAATCCGCCACGATTGAGTAGTCGGTTTGGCCCACTTACCATTAAAAGTGGCTTTCCGGAAAGGAGTGGATCCAGCATGTCTAGCACGTCAGTGGTCCAACTCGACTTCAGTAACCCTGAGGTTGTGAGGGATCAACAAGGCCACATCCTGGTGGATGAGCAAGGCAACCTCGCCTGCACCGACCACAACTGTCGGCTCAAGGTAGGGGTTGAGGAGCTCACCGCCGCGATGATCCGAGAAGGCCGGGTAGATCTGACAAACATTGCCCGTCTCGCCTTCGCAGACCAGATCGTGCACATCGGCGTCGATGAGTACGACCCTAGTGTGATTCACAGCCAGTGGATCGCACTGTACCGGAAGTGGGGATTTCCCAAGGAAATGCGTGTTCCCAAGCCTCCTTTCACCCGCGAGAAAGCCGTGGAGATGGCAGGCCTTGAAGAGCCACGTATCCCCTTCTACCGGCATCCCAAGATCACCCTGGAAATGCTGAACGGGCGGTTCCCTGCGATGCGGGGTCACTGGTCGCTTCAGCCCAACTCCGGAGTGGGTGACGCTTACGAGCTTGACGGTTGGATGTTCTTGGAGGCGGCTCTCGAAGCGCCTTTCCGCAACACCGACCAGCAGCAGCTCGAGGAACTCGCCAAGGCGAACGGCTGGAAAGGTCAGAACCTTGTCACGTATCTGCTTTTCGGGCAGTACTGCAAGGATTTGCACGATCGGTATCCGGACCTGGAGACGTGGGCACGTCTTCTGAGTTCGTCCCTGCACGGTCGTGTCCTGCACGCCCACTTCGACTCGAATGGGTACCCGATCGTTGACCACATCCTCGTTCCTTCGCGCATCGATCCAGGCTTGGGTGGTCGCTTCGCGGTAGTGCCCTGAAACTTGGTCCTGGGCCTACCAATTTCCAAAAGACTCCTTGTGGCCCCGTTTCTCAAACACACTGTGAGAGACGGGGTCTTTTCTTTTTCTGGTTGAAAATCCGCGGATAAATGTATATTATTGGGGTTGTTATGGCAAACGTAAACTTCTTAGAAAAAATTAAAGAGATAGAGAAAGAAATTAAGCAATTAAAGACTGAGGTTGCTTTGGGGAAACCAAGAGAGCTAAGTGAAGAGGAGCTTGATAAAAGAGATGCGGAGATCTTAAGAAGAGCAATCGCAAGAAAACAAAAAGAAGGCTGGATTGATCTCACTACTCTTGTAAAAACCTACAGCAAAGAAGGCCTAATTTAAGGTAGATGTACAAGATTTTTATCTCTGCAACTGCCGATCACCAACTACGTCGGCTGGATTTCCCTCAACGACAACGGATAACTGTAGCGATTCGAAAACTAGCAAGTAATCCCAGACCACCAGGAAAACTGGTAAAGAAATTAGTTGGTCAAGAAGGCTACCGTTTGAGGGTTGGAGACTTGCGAATCTTATATTCAATTGATGATAAAGAGATGATGATTTTGATTCATGAAGTTGGTAAAAGAGGGGATATTTATTAATGCCGGAACTTCCAGAGGTAGAGACAATTCGTCGTGATTTAAATAAAGAATTAAAAGACCGCAAGATAGTTAAGCTAAAATATTACGATTGGGCCAAGATGCTAAAGCCCTCACCAGAAGCTGTACAAAAAGCTATCGAGGGTAAAAAAATCCGTGGTTTTGGCCGGCGGGCAAAGCTACTTCTTATGCACCTAGATGATCACGACACAACGATTGCTCTCCATTTGAAACTTTCTGGCCAGTTGATACTGCGTAAACCGACAGATCCGCCAGACAGATTTGCTCACATTATTCTCGAGCTAGATAACGGGAAGGAACTGCGTTTCAATGATCTGCGCAAATTTGGATTTATGAAAGTAATTCACAACAAGGCAGATCTGGCGAAATTGTTATCCGAATTTGGTTCCGAGCCTTTTACGCCCGAATTCACCCTTGAAAAATTTAAGGAGACCGTAGCCAAAAGCAGCCGAGCGATCAAAACGGTAATAATGGATCAAAGTAAAATAGCCGGTGTTGGCAATATCTACGCTGATGAAGCGCTTTGGCGCGCGCGGATTCATCCGGAAAATCCGAGTAATAAATTAAACTATAGCCAACCGAAGGATTTATACGAGGCGATTTTGTTTGTTTTAAAACAAGGCATTGAAGATAGGGGTACGAGCGTAGATCAATACTTGGATGCCCATGGAGATGAGGGTGAGCACGCAAGGAACCTAAAAGTTTTTCGCCAAAATGGAAAGCCTTGTCCAAGATGCGGTACCATAATTAAAAAGATCAGAGTGGGGGGTCGGGGGACACATTTCTGTCCTGAATGTCAGCATGATTGAACATCCTTTAATCTCGGTAGTAATTCCGGCTTATAACGAAGAAAAACTTCTTTCCGAGGCTCTGGAAGCTTTGAAAAAGCAGACTTTCCCAAAGGAAAAGTACGAAGTGATCGTGGTCGATAATAATTCTACTGATAAAACAGCCGAAATAGCCCAGGATTACGACGCGAAGGTATTAGGTTGTCAGGTGCAAGGAGTAGCGGCAGCGCGGGCGGCGGGGAGTCAGGCTGCGCGTGGAGAGATTATTGTTGGTACGGATGCTGATACCCAAGTAGCCGCTAATTGGCTAGAAAAAATCGCTACCCATTTTCAAAAAGACCCGGTACTTCTTGGTCTTACCGGTCCGGCTTACCTGGCAAAAACCAACTTTTTGTTTTCACAAGCCTCATATTTTACGTTTGATCTGTTCCAGAGATTAAATTTTGCGATTAGCAAACCAACTTTTTCTGGTTTCAACTACGCTGTCAGAGCCGATGCGTATCAGCACGTTGGTGGAATAAACCCACAACTTCCTTCGGCCGAAGATATTGATTTATCGTTCAAACTGGCAAAAATTGGAAAGGTGAGGTATTTTTCAGATGTGGTAGTTTACACATCACCTAGGAGGATAATAAAAGATCCAGTTGGTTTTTTCCGTCATAATCTCAGAAATTACCTCTCAATGGTAAAAGGAGGCCAGCCAGAGCCCTTCAAACCTATAAGGTAGATGTTTTATAAGTTTATATTTTGTTATACTAGTTTAGTTTTAGATGTAGACTTATAGTTGGAGATCCAGGAAATAACATGAAAATAAGCAGACTTGTTTTCATTCAGAATTAGGAATTCTTCATGAAAATAACTAACGTTGTTTTCGTTCAAGTTCTAGGAGAACTTTCATGAAAATTGGATTTTTTACAGACGGATACTTACCGCAACTAGACGGGGTAGGAGAAAATGTCTCAACTTTGGCCACAGCGCTTCGCCAGGCTGGCCAGAAGGTTTACGTAATTGCACCAAAACATCCTGGTTTCAAGGACAAAGACCCAAACGTATTTCGTCTTCGTTCGGTGCGGGTTTATAAAAAACCGGAGTGGCGAATGGCGCTTCCTATTCCCGAAAAGGATTTCCAAAAAGCGGCCAAAATTCCTTTTGACCTTATCCACGGTCACGCTGGTGGGCCGGTTTCATTCCTTGGTTTTGAAATTGCTCGAAGGAGAAATATTCCGTATGTTTTTACCTACCACACCCTGTGGAACCGCTACACTCATTACATCCTGAAGGGAAAAGTGCTGACGCCAAAAATGATGGAGGTGGCTAGCAAAATTTATTGTAATATGTGCACGTTAATCATCGCCCCTACAAAAAGAGTGAAAAAAGAACTGGAAAGTTACGGGGTCACCAAGCCTATTTACGTTATATCAGGGAGGTTGGATCTAGATCGGTTTCGAAAGGTAGAGAAAGGTTACCTGCGAAAAAAATTACGCTTGGGCAAAGAAATATCAATAGTGCTCTACGTGGGAAGATTGGGCAAAGAAAAAAGCGTTGACCTTATTGTCAAAAGCTTTAGTTTGGTGGCTAAGTCTAAGGAAAACACTCGACTGGTTATTGTTGGCGATGGTCCAGAGAGGGAAAAATTAGAAAAATTAGCTCTAAAAGAAAGTATTGGTAAAAAAATATTCTTCGCTGGCTTTGTCAATCGGGACCAAATCCCGCTTGTTTATAAAGACGCTGACATTTTTGTCTTTGCATCGCAAACCGAGACCCAAGGAATCGTTGTACCAGAAGCGTTAGCCTCTGGATTACCGTGCGTGGTGGTCGACGACCCAGCCTTTAAAGAAGTGATTATTGACGGCGACAACAGTCTTTCAGCGAATAACAACCCAAAGGATTTTAGTAGCAAAATCATTAAGTTGTTAGAAAGTCCTCTTTTAAGAAGGAGGCTAGGAGCAAACGCCAAAAAATTTGCTAAGGCGAATTTTTCGATAAAACAACAAGTAGAGGAGCATGTTGAGGCCTATCGAAAAGCCCTTATACTCCATAAAAATCGTAAGACTCAAGTGGAAGTATTGAAAAAGAGATTTTCGGCGATTAGAGATTTTCTTCAGGTAAACAAGCGACTAGCTCTCTTCAAGCAAGTGTTAACAAAGGAGTTTTAAGAAAAGTAACTTGGGTGACCAAAATGAGAAAAGCAGTTTTTGAAACAACCATCGACCAACCGGTAGACGCTGTCTGGTCAGTAATTACACGGGTAGAGGATTACCCAAGCTATATTCGGCACGTGTACAAAGTGGAGTGGTCCGAGAGCCTAGAAGTAGGTAGCGAATGGTTCGATTGGTCCACAATAATATTTGTACCCTTGCGGCTGAAACATGTAGTAGTAAAAATGGAACCTAACAAAGAATTAGTTTTTTTCATGCCGTTGCCCTTTGGAGGTAAAATGAATCAACTGTTTACTATTTCGCAGAATGGTAGCGGTACAAAAATTCGGGTGGAGATAAATTTCGATCTTAAACAACCAATTTTAAACCAAATTGTCGGGCCCATACTAACCCGGAGACTATTTATTATGATGATCTCTACCCTAGATAATTTTAAAAGGAAGCAAAATGACAGCTAAAATTTTGTCTGGTAAAGCAGTTCGAGACCAGATTTTAAACGATTTGATGGTAATGATAAAAAAGCTAAAACGAAAACCGACGTTAGCGATTGTGCTGGTTGGCAATGACCCGGCGTCAGAAGTTTACGTGCGAGAAAAGGAAAAGGCAGCTGCCGGCATCGGTATAGATTTCCAGTTGATAAAAAAGCCTAGTAATGTAAAACAAAACGAGCTTGAAGAAATAATTATAAATCTAACCCGAGACAAGAAAGTAAAAGGAATTGTCGTGCAAAAGCCGTTGCCAAACCAAATCGACGGTGAGAAGATAGACCGACTAGTTTCTCCCGAAAAAGACATCGACGGGTTGAATCCTGCTTCTTACTTTCACTCAACTACCGCCCAAGGAGTAGTGCGGTTAATTAAGGAAAATAAAATTGAAATTGCTGGTAAAGACACGGTTGTGGTAGGTAGGAGTAAATTAAGCGGGTTGCCGACTGCTCTTTTGTTGCTTGAGGAAGATGCCACAGTGACCATCTGCCACAGCAAAACACGCAATTTGAAGGAAAAAACAAAGCAAGCGGATATTTTGGTCTCGGCTGCTGGAGTGCCTAATCTCATCAAAGCTGACATGGTCAAAAAGGGAGCCGTAGTAATCGATGTAGGTACCATGCGTACAAAGGAAGGTAAGATAGTAGGTGATGTTGATTTTGAAAATGTAAAAAATGTTGCGAGCTACATTAGCCCCGTTCCTGGTGGTGTGGGTCCGATGATTGTCGCTGGGCTAATGATGAACCTTGTTGAAGCCTCTGAATCAATTGACAAGCAAGTTGTTTAATGCTAACTTCCATTTCTATGGAGTAGGGTCGGGTAAAACAGGAGGGAAACCATGCTTAGTACGGCAGCGTTGATCATCGTTGCTGCTACCACCCTGTTATTGGGACTATTTGTAGCTTGGCGTGTGCGCTCCAACGAAGATCTCCAAAGCTGGCGGCGGCGACTTATCCGCGAAGAATTCCACGTCAGGCAAACATCCTGTAGCAGACGGTTTGGAAAGCCTTTTGGTGTTCACCGCCCTCCTGACGGGGAACTTGAAGGAGATGATGAGACCGAAAAAGCGGCGATACTTGCAAGTATTGCTGATTACCTCCGAGAAAATACCCGCAATACAGACCGCCCTTAAATTAAGTGCAAAGGGGGCGGTCTCACTATTTTCAAGTTTAATTTCCAGCAATTTGACAATTAGATTGCAATGAGAATTTCTAATCGCAAGGCGATTGACAAGCCTTACCTTGAGTGCTACTTTTGAGGTGACGAAAGGGAGACGGACGAACCACTTGCTTCCAGAGGAGGCACCCATGGTCGCATGCTTACTGGCGGTTAGTCTCGGAACAAACCTGGGGATAGGAGCAATGATAGGCGGCGTCCTATTCTGGTCTGAGGTTTGGTGGGTTGCTGGTGAGGTCACGGCCAAAGCCGCTCTCGTTGCGGCAGCTCTTCTGGAACCCCCAGAAGAAAACCTCCCAGAAGATCAAGACAGGCCTTTACCGACCAGTCTGCTTCTTTATCTCGAGCAGCGAAGACTCCGGCTTGCCGCATCGACTGGTATGACAGCAGTGTGAAAGGAGGGGGAGATGAGAAGCAAAATCCTACCAGTCTCAAGTGAGGATGGGACCGTACGCCTTTCTACACGGGAGATGATGGAAGGTACACCCTATTCGCTTAGGGTACAAGGGAAAGATTGCCGGATCGTCAAAAGAAGGGATGGGGCAATCGAGATCTACGAGCTTCGAAACTCGCCAAACTGGCCGCTCCTAACTGCAATTGCAATAATTGTGGCTGGTGTGATTTACCTCCGCTGGTCAGTAAGAAGCTTCAATCGATCTAGACTACCCTGAACACAATCCTGCCACTTGCGAAGCCGAAAGACACAAACGTCCTTCGGCTTTTTCTAATCCACAACGTGGTGGCAGCATCCGAGAATACTGAGAAACCCTGTGTTTTAAAGTACGAAGGATGCTATTTTATGATAAAATTTCTGGAAATAATAAGGAGGGTAGGTCTTTACGGTGGAGTTTTTTCCATTCAGGGATCGCTGCGCGCTACAGTTGAGCGAACTAGGACTGCCGATAACTTTGGACAGAGTAGTCGAAGTTCTGGCGAAAAGGGGATTCGAGAAACTCGACGTGGACTTCGACACTATGATTGAGGCAGCGCGTAGTAGTATTGGGAGGTCGGAATACGTCCGAGCCCACCCGGATCTGGCCCCACGGCTTGTAGATTGCGCTACATTTCTTATGTGGGTCTATGGCCAACGCGGGATCCTTCTTCCCAGATACCCCATCCAACAGCGGAAGATCGGACGAGTGGTTGAACTTCCCGAATTAAGAATTGGTGATCTTGTATTCATCAGAGGATACAGGCCCTTGTACGATGATGATCCCAGTGATGACGTGGGTCACTGCGGGATTGTTACGGAGAGGAATACAGTGGTTCACGCTGCCAACGGAAAGGTCGGAGTAGTAGAGGTACCAATCAGCGCGTTTGTAGGCAGCGGAAAGAACTTTCGCGGTGCGAGAAGAATCATCGAAGAAGAGAGCGACGTAGTTACCCTTTTAAATAAGAGAGGAAGGTGGATCCGAAGCTCAGATGATTTCAGGTACATCATCCTCAAAACCCCGCCGCACAAACACTGGTAGGAATGACTCTTACTTAAACACAATCCTGCCGTCTTTGAGGCTGGCTTCCACCGTGTCGCCAGCCTTAATCTTCCCCTCAACCACCTGCATGGCGAGTTCATCAAGGATTAAATTTTGTATCACCCGTTTTAGAGGCCGAGCACCCCAAACAGGATCGAAGCCTTCTTTAGCGATTTTGTCTTTTACCTTTCCGTCGATCTTCAAAGCGATTCCTTTTTCTTTAAATCTAGCGATTACTTTATCCAGCTGTAAAGTCGTGATTTGCTCAATTTCTTTCTCGCCAAGAGGGTTAAAAACAACTATTTCATCAACTCGGTTGAGAAATTCTGGACGAAATGTTTTACGCACCAGAGTCAGCAATTCTTCCTTCATAATTTGCGGAGTTTTACCTTCGTATTTTTGAATTATTTCAGAACCTAAATTGCTAGTCATAATAATTACGCTATTTCGAAAATCTACAGTTCTTCCAC
>JAUYHE010000065.1 GCA_030690175.1 bacterium
ATCTGCCCGTTTTCCCTAGCCAAATAAGCTCCCGTAACTTGACTATAGGTTAATTTTATGCTATAATTAATTCTCTAAATCAATCAAATAGATCTTCCTGTTTTGCGGACAAATAGTTGTCCCCAGAGCGAATAGCAGAATGTGAGTACCACTGAAATTGAAGTTTTACGAGATTTCGAAGTTACGAAGCATTCTTTTTTGTACCTTGAAATATTATAATTATAAGTTAGTTACCTTGTAGGCAATTTGGGTATCAAAAGATTGGTACTCAGATTGCCTGACGGGTATTTCGAAAGTAAGAGGAGGACCTTATGAGTAACACTCAGAAGGCGGCTCGTTACGTCGAGCTCTGGGATGAGTTGCCGTCGAAGGGCCTGGATCTCCAGAGAGGTTCTGGTTACACCCTTCGGCAGCAGCACCACATGGCGATCTACAGGCTTCGGTTGGACACCGGGGAGAGGATCTTCCCGAGGTTCTAGTCGGCGACCTGGTCAACATTGTCGATGCATCCCGCAGGCAGCCGAGGAGGTGTGAGTATCTATAAACAAAAACTCCACCCCCTCGGCGAAACACTCTAGTAGATAGAAACCTGGTCCAAGTAAAAAGGAGGTGAAAACATTTTCTGGGCCAGCTTTCTCTCTACTAGTAGCCGACAATCTAGTCCGAATCGCCCTTGACAAGGTTTAACCTTGTCGGAGAGCCAAGAAAAATTCGGGCTAGTTTACCGGTTATTAATTAAAAAACTAAAGGAGGTGAGAAGGCAGGCGGAAGCTGCTTCCAGAGATGGAACCGGCGGCCACCTGTTTTAATTTGGTTAGAAAACGCGAGTAGGTAAAAATAGTAGCTTACTCCAAAGCCGCGGGTATTTCACAAAGGATCCAATATACTCCACCTCTCTCCCACCAAAACCACGTTTGAAAAGCGTAAAACCTTTCCATTTTTTTGTCGAGGGCATTCGCGGGTCGTAAATTCCTTCCAGATCGAGCATTTTACAACCTTTATTTTTTATAAATTTCATCGCTTCCCACAAAAGCAAATAGGGTGCCATTACTTCCCGATGCTCGGTGGAGGAGGCGGCATGTTGGTAGTATCCCACCTCATTACTATCTAGTAATATGGTCGAAGCAAGAGCCCGGCCTTTGTAATAAGCAGTCAAAATATTGGCGGCCTTTTCTCTTGAAAAAACTCTCCAAAGTGTCTCGATCTCTTTTCTCGCCGGCCAAAAACCCTTTCTTTTTGCGGTATTGAAGTACAAGTTTTTAAACTCCGCAAAATCATTAGTTTTCCTCACTATTACTCCGCGTTTTGCCGCTAGACGTACGTTGTAACGGGTATCTTTTTCCATTCCTTTCAATAAATCTTCTTCAGACTTAGTTAAATCAATTTGAATAGTGCGCGTGGGGGAAAGAGCCCAGCGGTCCTTTTGAAAGCCGTTAGCTTTTAAGAGCGAGACGACACTTTCATTCCTTTCTTCCCCAGCTTCAATATCTGGCTCAAGCTTAAGCATAAAGATATTATTTTCCGCTGCTACCCTGCCGATTTCTTTAAAGGGAATAGGCAGTCTCAATTTAGGTAATTTAGCAGTGGCGCCAAAAAAGGGGACTTTTCTTAGGTAAATTTGGAAGAGGGGAGAGATGGGAATTGTTTGCCAACCAAGTTCTTGCAAATATTTTGCCCAAAGA
Source organism: bacterium (assembly GCA_030690175.1). GTDB lineage: Bacteria > Patescibacteriota > Microgenomatia > Woykebacterales > RBG-16-39-9b > JAUYHE01. The sequence continues at coordinate 1,683 of JAUYHE010000065.1, forward strand.
TCGCTTTGTCTAATGTCCACATCCTAATCTTACTTCAAAATATACACATCTACAAAGCGAGCGCTCCACCAGCCAGTCTTCACATTATCAAAACCAAGGTCAATACGAGCTCCTTTTATGGACCCGCCCGTATCACCAGCTACCGCCGTTCCGTAGTCTGGAATATAAAGTCGCGTACCTAACGGGACTACCTTGGGATCTACAGCAACCACTCCGTAACCAGTGCGCAAACCAGTGGCCGTAGTTTCGTTGCAGCCAGAACAATTTTTATCGTAAGAAGTAGAAAAAAACTTTAGTTTCCGAGAAAAAGGAAGAGTTCCTTGCGGCGTGTTTACCAAACCCGCATTTTCAAACAGCATCTCTTCGCTAATAAATTTGGCCTTTGGGGAGTCGACTGTTCTAGTAGCTATAGGTAGAGAAAGACCTTCAAACGCGCCGAAACTTTGTTGAATGGCTGGCGCAATTTGACGACTCGAATGAATAATTAAAAGGGCGGATACAAATAAAATCAAAAGCCCGGCAAATTTTTCCGAGATTCTGCCAAAAATTAGAAAAAATAGATTAGTAACAGCCGGCAAAAAGCTCACCCGAGCCTGCCCTTTGGGATACATTTTCCTAGATTTTATTAATAAAAGCGAGGTAAGTAAAGTTGACGGGTAGTGTTACAATACGACTCTCTTAAAAGCGGATAGCGGTGACCAGCTCTTGGGGAAGCTCCATAATAAAACGGCTTGGTACGCCCTCGCTTCTTTGACCGAAATAGAGTCTTTGGGTAGCGTAGGTAAGATAAAGTTGTTCTTTGGCCCGGGTGATACCAACGTAAGCAAGACGACGTTCTTCCTCCAACTCGTTTGTGTCAAGAAGCGAGCGGTTGTGCGGAAAAAGCCCTTCCTCCATACCAATGATAAAAACAACCGGAAATTCCAATCCTTTGGCCGCGTGAGCTGTCATGAGGGTAACAGCATCTGCCTTTTCTCTTCCAAGCGACGGCTTTTGGGGACCGTACTCTCTTTCCACTAGCGTCACGTTTTCCAAAAAATCATCCAACTTGGGAAATTCGGCGGCGACACTACGCAGCTCTTTAACATTTTCAACTCTAGCAGCGGTCTCGAGACTACCGTCATCCAGCCACTGTAAGTAGTCGGTTTCGGAAAGAACCAGATCTACTATCTCTATGGCTAGTTTGTTCTCTGCCTCTTTTCGTAAATTTTCCAGAAACTCGTCAAAAGATTTTAATTTTGGACTGTCTGTTTGTAGAGCAGCTGCTCCGATACCCCTGGGTGGAACGTTGACAATTCTTTTGTAGGCAATCTTATCTTTGGGATTGGCAACTAGACGAAGATAAGCAAGGATGTCTTTGATTTCCTTACGATCATAAAAACGAACACCGCCGACCAAAAGATAAGGTATTCCTTCTCGCAGAAACGCTTCTTCAATCACCCGCGACTGGGCGTTGGTGCGATAAAGTACGGAAAAATCGCTGAAAGAGGTGTTGCGGTGCGTTGAACCTTCGATCATTCGCGTGATAAACTGGGCCTCCTCAAGTTCATTTTTCGCTTCGTAAACGATAATAGGATCGCCGTCAGTATTTTCCGTCCACAAGTTTAATACGGGGTGAGAGCGGTTCTGACTTATTATGGTGGTGGCAGCTGCCAATATTTTTTTGGTGCTGCGATAATTCTGCTCGAGATTAAAGATCGCGCTTTCCGGAAAGTCGGCTGAAAAATTTAAGATATTGCGAAAATCAGCCCCCCGCCAACCATAAATGGCTTGAGCGGCGTCACCAACGATAAAAATATTACGGGAGCCGCCTGCCAAAAGTTTGGTAAGTTCGTACTGGGCTTTGTTGGTATCTTGATACTCGTCCACAAGTAAATAGTGCCAACGGTTTTGGTATTTCTTCAGAACCTGGGGATGTTTTCTAAAAAGAAACACGGTCTTCATTAGCAAGTCTTCAAAATCAACAGCTACCTGTGTTTCCAATTTTTCCTGGTAAAGATCGTATACCTTGGCGACAATTTCGTGCTGAAAAAAACCATGGGCCAAATTTTTATAACTAGCTGTGTCGATTAGTTCGTTTTTAGCACTTTCAATAACGCCCTTTATTTTTCCGGGAGAAAATTGTTTTGGATCGATGTCCAACTGACGCATCGCTTCTTTTATAAGACTAAGAGAATCAGATTCGTCAAAGATCACAAACCGGCTACCAAGGCCCAAGACATACCCATCTTCCCGCAGGATTTTTGCACAGAGGGCGTGAAAGGTACCCATTGCCGGGACGTCTTTTGAGCGGCCACCAAGCAATTTTTGGACTCTATCCTTCATTTCGTTGGCGGCTTTATTAGTGAAAGTAACCGCCAGGATTTTTCCCGGGGGAATTTTCTTTTCGCCTATCAAATAAGCAATCCGGTGGGTGATTACCCGAGTTTTTCCGCTTCCTGGTCCAGAAAGAACTATCGCTGGACCATCAACAAAACTAGCAGCCTGACTCTGCTCATGATTTAAGGTATTCAAAACACCCATAAGTATCTATCTTAACGGAAAGTGGGTTGTGATAAAAGTGATAACAACGGAAAAAATTTATGGTATACTAAAAATTGTAAAAGAGGTAATTATGTCGGTGCAACTAATGGATTTTTACGCAGATTGGTGTGGTCCGTGTATTGCAATGAAGCCGGTGGTTGAGGAGCTAGGGAAAGAGCTTTCCGGCCGAGTAGAAATTAAAAAAATAAACGTGGACGAAAATCAAGAGGAAGCTAGTAAATACGGAGTGATGAGCATCCCCACGTACTTAATTTTAAAAGATGATGAAGAGGTAGATCGTTTTGTTGGTGCCACCAGTAAAGAGATAATAAAACAAAAACTCTCCCAACACATTTCCTAAAACTTTCTCTTTCCAAAAATTTAGCGTAAGATTGTATTCATGAAATCCATCTTGGAGGCTGATGTATCGGGTAAAAAGGTAATTGTTTGGACCGATTTGGATGTTCCGGTTGAAAGTGGAGTTGTAACTGATGATACACGTCTCAAAGCTTCAGCTAAGACAGTAAACTATTTGAAAGATAAAAAGGCATCTGTTTTGATGATTGGTCATTTAGGTCGTCCTAAAGGAAGGGACCCTTTATTATCGTTCCAGCTGATTGCCAACAAATTGGAAACGATCCTTAATTCCAAAGTAGAAATAATTGATGAAATTAAAACCCCCCAAACGAGCTTAGTCTTACTGGAAAACATTCGGTTTTGGCCAGAGGAAGAAAAAAAGGACCAAAAATTCGTTAAACAAATAGCTAAATTAGGAGATATTTATGTTAACGATTGTTTTGCTACTTCGCATCACGCGGGCGCAACTATGATTTATTTGCCAAAATTACTGCCGTCATTTGCGGGGATAAACCTTCTTAAGGAAGTGCAAGAACTGGGAAAGGTCTTTGACCAACCAGCGAGACCTCTGGTCGCAATCATCGCCGGCGCGAAACTTGAAACTAAACTCCCGGCTATATACAATTTGGCAAAAGTCGCCGATACCGTTTTGGTTGGAGGAAAACTAATGTTTGAAGCAGACAGAGCCACACTACCAGAGAATGTTTTGATTGCGCACGATGATGTAGATGGTAAAGATATCGGCCCAAAGTCCATCGGTCTTTTTAGAGGTGAAATAAACAAAGCAAAAACAATTGTTTGGAATGGGACGTTGGGAGTGTACGAAAAAAGCAAGTACATGAGTGGAACAGCGGCGGTAGCCGCCGCTGTTGTTGATTCACAAGCTTACCGCGTAGTTGGTGGTGGTGATACGATTGCTGCTTTGAATAAACTTCTCCTTATTGATAAGATAAACTTTGTTTCGACTGGTGGTGGAGCAATGCTCGAATTTCTCGGCGGCAAAAAACTACCAGGACTCGCAGCTTTAGGTTATTATGACTAACAATATGAAAAAACCTCTTGTAGTTGCAAATTGGAAAGCGACTAAGACAATTAAGGAAACAATTGAGTGGATAAACAAGGCAAAAACGGCTTTGGAGGAAGTTACTTACGCGCAGATTATTATTGGCGCGTCGTATGTTTCGCTACCAGTAGCAGCTTCTCTTTTTGAAGGTACAACCGTAAAGGTGAGTGCGCAAGACGTGTCAAAATTTCAAAAAGGAGCCTATACCGGCGAAGTTACCATCGAAATGCTCGATGGTTTAGTGGATTACTGCATCGTTGGGCATTCAGAGCGAAGGAAATATTTTGGGGAAACTGATGACGATGTAATTGAAAAAGTTAAGTTACTTCTGAAATATGATATAACGCCGATTCTTTGTGTCAGCGATTTGTCTCAACTGGACGCGTATATTGCAAGAGGAAAAGAAATTGTGGACTCGGCCGAAAAAACTGTTTTTGTTTATGAGCCACCTGGCGCTATTAGCGGTGGTGGGGTGTATCGACCCGAGGATCCAGGCGTGGCTAATGAGAACGCGAGCGGGATAGGTAATAAAATTAATAAAAAAGTAACTACACTTTACGGCGGTAGTATTAATCCCGAAAATGCCAATCTGTTTTTTTCGCAAGCAGCTATCGATGGCGGTTTGATAGGCCAAGCTAGTACCGAACCGCAAGGTTTTTTAGAGTTACTAAGTAACGTAAAATTAAATCTTCCCGCAAAATAATTTATGCGCTATGTAGACTTGGGAGTATTAAACAGCAACCCTCTTCTTCAAAAAAGAAAGAGGCGAAAAAAGCGAATTTTATTCGCCGCCGGTTTGTGCGCTGCTTTGGTCATTGGTGTTTTTGGCTATGCTTTTTATTGGCCTCTCTCTCATCTTTTGGGCCAATTTATTAAAAATCCAGGGATTGCTCTATCGTTCTTTCGTAATCAAAGTAAAGATCTAAAATCGACTGATGGCAAAACAAATTTTCTGATTCTGGGCATCGATAAGAGAAACGATGTCCCCTACACTTATATCGGACCAGCTGGTAAGCAGGAGCACAACGGCTTCTTATCGGACACAGTCATTGTGGCTTCAGTAGATTTAGATACAAAAAAGACCTCTCTTGTTTCAATACCGCGGGATACTTGGGTAGCGATACCTGCTTGGAGTGGTTTTCCGGCTAGTGAGGGTAAAATTAATTCAGCTTACTCACTGGGCGATACCTACGGATACCCCGGTGGCGGATTGGTTCTAGCCGAAAAGGTGGTTACTAAACACATTGGTATCCCCATCCACTACGGAATCAGGATAGACTTTAAAGGTTTTAGAAAAGCGATAGACACGTTGGGCGGGATAGATATCACGGTGGACACTGCTTTTGATGACTACCTTTATCCTGTGGAGGGTAAAGAAAACGCAAGCTGTTTTGATAATTACTACAGTTGTCGCTACGAACGTATCCATTTTGACAAGGGGATAACTCATATGGATGGAACCGCCGCTTTAAAATACGCTCGGTCGAGAAGTGGTACCAACGGTGAAGGAAGTGATTTTGCTCGGGCCCACCGCCAACAAAAGGTCATGCAAGCATTTTTCAAAAAAGCCTTGTCTGCCAAAAATTTGCTTGATCCTTTTAAGCTAAATAACCTTTTCCGCGACTTTGGTGAGACTATTGAAACCGATTTTGATTTAGCGAGCGTACTGCCATTAGTAAATTTGGTTAAGCAAGTTGATTTCAATAATTTGAAAACCATGGTTTTAGATCCTTCTTCGGGGCTTATGTATACACCAAATTCCAATTTGTACGGCGGAGCTTATGTGATTATTCCAAAAAATAGTTGGGATGAAGTCAAAAATAAAGTCAAAGAATTTTTGACTCCACCGACTACAAAAAAGAAATGATTTATCTAGTTCACGGTCAAAATCAAGTCGACTCGCGCCGCTTTCTAATAAGACTTAAAAATGGGTACCAAAATATCGAGACAATTAACGCGAAAAATTTGGGTGAAAAGAAACTTCAAAATATTTTCCGCCAGGTTTCCCACCCTATTTTTAAAGGGAAGAGCGCGCTTTTGATTGAACATTTTGCTGGCAATTGGAAAGGTTTTCCCAAAAAAACCCCAGAGGATTTTGATATTATTCTTTGGGCCGACGAAAAAATTCAGGTAGGACCGCTGCCGGTAAAGAACCTTCTTTTTAATAAGCTGCAGAAAGCCTCTGCCTTTAAACTAGTTGACGCTTTGCTTTTTAAAAATGAAAGGAGTGCCCAAGTCCTATTATTCGAATTACTTTTTGCTAAAGAGCCAACCGAAAAAATAATTGGCGCTCTCGCCCGCAGCTTTTTCCTGGTTTACTGCGCCAAGAGAGGCTCTTTACACAACATAAATTTACCCTTGTTTGCCAAGGAAAAAATTCAAGATCAGGCGAAAGGCTGGAGTCAGGCGGGATTAAAAAAGACGCTGGTTCAGCTACTGGGAGTAGATCTGGCTTTGAAAGAAGGCGCCCAGGCAAAACCGGTTCTCACCGCCTTTATTAGCCGCGTTGTTTCTTATTAAAAACTATTTCAACTCTTTGTCCAATTCTTGTAGTAGGTTTTTGTCTAAAGTAGGATCAAGAGATTGTATTTGCTCTTGAGTTGGGGCAGGGATAGTAGAAGCGGTGGCGATTTTTAAGATTTGAAAAACCACCCAAGCAGCTAGAGTAATAAAGGTCAGTAGTAGTATTGAGACCAGATTTTTATTCACTAGGTACCCCCACGCTAGTATTTTTACCTGCTTGATTTGAACTAAAATCGATTCCTAGGTAATAACTAGTAATGTTTAAAGATTCACTAAGGTTTCCATCTTGACCTTTAACTAAACTGGCGGCGGCAACATCGCTAGTGCGGATAAATTTCTCCACGTCAGTTAAAAACGCTACAAAATTAGTGAAACTTCCCCCCACAGTAATGGTGTAGTCAAGGTGTTTAGTTTTTAAAGATTTCTCCCGGTTTGGTTTGGATAGTGGTACATCAGAGAATTGGACCGCGGTGATTCCCAACTGATTTTTCGCCGCCAGAGATTCAATTTTTTTCAGGTAAGGAGCAATATCAGAGCCAACCGGTAATGCCAGATCCAAAACCGATAGGCTGTCCTTGACTTCTTCCAAATTGCCTTTAGCGGTCTCTAGATTGGTCAGCTTAGTTTCCAGAGAGGCTTTAACGGTTCTAGCATCGGATAGTTCTTTATTTAATTTAGCGACGTGTTTAAAAGCCGGATAAATTAGGACAAGTAAAATAATCAACAAGGCGAGGGTGGCTACCGGGCCAAAATAGCCCTTTATTGAGGAACTAGTTGTATCGTTAGGTTGCTTAGTTGCTGGCACCAGCGGCCCCCTCCTCGCTAAAAGCGGTTCGGCTAATTACGGCTGAGGCGGAAAAAGTAAATTCCTTGTTTTTTTCTGACGGTGAATTTAACTCACTGATATCAAAACCGACAAGTTTTTCTGACTGCGAAAAAGCATAGATTAAGGTTCTAAGTTGCTGTGGCGTGGTAAATGAACCAGAGAAAGAAATTTCAGCTTCGTCAAGTTTTAATGAACCCAAGGTAATTCCCTGTGGTAAAAGTTTCAAAAATTCATCGACCACGAAAGTATTTTCGAAATGAGCGCTTTTTAACACCTTTACGCCATTGATTCTTTGTTGAGCCGTACGAAACTCCCGCTCGAAGTCTTTCTGCACGCTAACCTGCCTAGTGAGAGACTTGATATTTTCTTTCAAGTTTTGTTTATCGGAGGAAAATTTGATACTGAGCACAAAGATTGCGATCGCAATAATTTCGGTGATAATTATTAAATAGCGGCCAACCGTAAGAGCCCAATGGACAGCACCCCCAGCTTTTCCTGAAGGTTCCTCACCTGGCATCAGGTTGATATTTATTTCGGGCGTTTTATTTTGGGCAGCCTTAGCCATGGTTGTAACTTCTGTATTTAGTATACCAATTTTTTACCCATTTTGGCTAGAGGTTTTTGTTTTTGGTGGGTTTTTAGTTTTCTTTGGGTTTTTGCCGGTTTCGGCATTGACTTGGAGGATTTTGAAAAAGAGATAGCGAGCCGACTTTTTTTTCGGTCGGCTCTTCCTTTGGGTATGATGCCTTTTTTGGTCGCGACATCTAAGGCAGAATAAGCTTCGCTTAACGTTTGGTTTTTAGGATCAGACGTAAACTTTTTTAGAGCTGTTTTTACCTGCGCTCTTACTTTCAAATTTATTTTTCTTTTACGCAAGTCAGCCCGTAGTTTCTTTTTTGCAGATTTAATCACTGGCATAGGGGGCAATAATAACAAACCGTTGGCACAAATTCAAGTTCCTGCTATTATGGAAAAGACAATGGTACGGCAATTTTTCAAAAACAGCACCGCAATATTCTTCCGAAGGCAAACTACAATTATTTCGGCGGCCACCATAATGATGGTTTTGGTTCTAGCTTCAAGCATCCTAGGGCTGGTAAGAAACAGATTTTTAGCTCATTTTTTCCCAATTCAGACGCTGGATGCCTATGCAGCGGCCTTTGTGCTACCGGATTTAATTTCGAGCGTGCTGATAACTGGCGCCCTGTCGGTCGCTTTCATACCGGTTTTTACTACATACGTAAACAGTAATCGGGAAAAAGAAGGTTGGCGAGTGGCCTCATCTGTTTTAAACGCAGCTCTTATTTTTTCCGTTTTTTTAGCAATAATAGTTTTTATTTTTGCTCGTCCTATCACCGAAAAACTTATTGTACCTGGGTTTAGTCCGGAAAAAATCGCTTTGACCACAAGACTAACCAGCGCCATTTTACTGGCGCAGATCCTTTTAATAGTAGGCAGCTTTTTTACGTCCGTATTACAGAGTTTCCATCGGTTTATTATCCCCGCTATCGCACCGGTGCTTTATAACGTTGGAATTATTATCGGTATTTTGTGGTTGAGACCGGTTTTTGGTCTGATGGGTGTTGCCTGGGGTGTGGTAATTGGCGCCTTTTTCCACATGCTGATCCAATTTATTTTGGTAAGGAAATTTGGGTTTAGATATAAATTTGAACTGAAATTAAAAGACCCAGGGGTTCTAGAGATTATTAAACTCTCCTTACCCCGAGCAATTGGCGTGGGATTTGCTCGGTTGGAGTGGTGGGTAAGTATATTTTTATCATCTTTACTGGTAACTGGTTCAACAGGGGTGCTTCGTTTTGCGGCTGATATTCAAAATTTTCCGATCAGTATTTTTGGAATTACTTTTGCAACTGCAGCTTTGCCCACACTTTCAGCGTCTTGGGCAAGCAAAAGAATTGAGGATTTTAAAACAACTTTTCTAACCACTTTGCACCAGGTTCTTTATCTGACCGTTCCCTTAAGCGTACTTTTTATGGTACTGCGTATTCCTGTGGTGAGAATAATGTACGGTAGTGGATTTTTTGATTGGCAATCGACAGTATCGACGGCGGTAGCTACATCTTACTTTGCAATTGGGATATTTGCGCAAGCCGGTTTCTTACTGCTAATTCGGGCTTTTTACGCGCTGCATGATGCAGCCACACCATTAAAAGTTTCCTTAGCTTCATTAATTTTCCACGCCGCAGTAAGCTCATTTTTTATTTTTTGGTTAGCTAAATACGTCACTATACCAGTTGCCTTTTTAGCGTTAGCCTCCTCTCTCACCGGCGTTGTTAGCTTTGGATTACTTCTTTACTTTTTAGATAAAAAAGTTGGTGGCTTTGACAAAAAACAGCTTTTTATACCGGCAATAAAAATATTTTTTTCCGCCGCTCTTATGGGAGTTACCCTTTACATACCACTTCACTTTAAGTTTGGAGGTACCTACTTAATTGAGTACATAATCGACACTACCAGGGTGTTTAATCTTCTTCTCTTGACTGGATCTGCTTTTGTCTTTGGAGCTGCTGTTTATATCTGGGCGAGTTGGTGGCTTAAAAGCGAAGAATTGAAAAGCTTTACTCGCATGTTACCTGATCTCCGACGGTTGCAGAAATTCCTTGTCCTCGAAGAAAAAATTGACTCCGGAAATTAGCAACAACTCATGAACAAATCCCGCAATTTTTCTATCATTGCCCACATCGACCACGGCAAATCTACTTTGGCAGATAGGTTTTTAGAAATTACGGACACGGTACCGAAAAGTAAAATGACAGCGCAATTTTTAGACCAACTTGACCTTGAAAAAGAGAGGGGTATTACCATAAAACTGGCTCCAGTGACCATGAATTACCAAGGGTATGTTTTAAACCTGATCGATACCCCAGGACACGTTGATTTTTCTTATGAGGTTTCCCGGTCTCTTGCCTGTGTTGAAGGCGCAATTTTGCTTGTTGATGCAACAAAAGGTATCGAAGCTCAGACGCTAAGCAACCTTTTATTAGCTAAAGAACAAAGCCTCACAATAATTCCAGCGATAAATAAAATTGACTCTCCAAACGCACAGGTCGAGGAAGTAAAAAAACAGCTGGTAGAAACTTTTGGATTTGCCGAAAACGCAATTTATGAAGTAAGTGCTAAAACAGGCCAAGGTGTAGAAGAACTCTTAAATTCAGTAGTGGCAAGGATACCCGAGCCCAAGGTGGTGGAACTGGTGTCATTCAAAGCGCTCATTTTCGACTCTTTTTACGATTCGTTTAAGGGGGTGGTTGCTTACGTACGAGTTTTCGCTGGCCAGGTAAAGACAGGTGATAGGATTAAATTTATTGCAACAAAGGCCGAGGCGGAGGTGGTTTCAGTTGGTGTTTTCCGACCGGATTTAATTGATAAAGAGTTTCTTGCCGCCGGAGAAATTGGTTGGTTAGCAACGGGTCTTAAAGAAGTGCAAAAGGTGCGAGTTGGAGATACGATCACAACTACCGGGCTCAATACGTTACCATGGCCAGGTTACAAAGAATTCAAGCCAATGGTCTTTGCTGGAATTTTCCCAAGTGATAGAGATCAATTTACGAGATTGAAGGAAGCCTTGGACAAACTAAAACTTAATGACGCGTCCTTAAGGTTTGAACCAGAAAATTCCCCAGCTTTAGGTTTTGGAGTACGGGCTGGATTTTTAGGTCTGCTTCACATGGAAATAGTTCAAGAAAGACTGGAAAGAGAGTTTGACTTAGATTTGATTTTGTCCTCACCAACGGTTGGCTACAGAGTAGTTAAGACGAGCGGAGAAGAGATTGAAATTGCCAACCCTTCAGTCCTGCCAGAAAAAACAGCTATAAAAGAGATTCTTGAGCCTTGGGTGAAAGCAAGTGTAATTAGTTTGCAAAAATACTTTGGTTCCATCAGCCAGGTACTTTATGAACATCGAGGAGTAATTAGTAATACTGAATATATCAGCGAAAAAATTAAAATTTCTTGCGAGTTACCGTTGGCAGAGATAATCTCTCAATTTTATGATCAACTGAAAACTGTTTCTTCTGGGTTCGCCAGTTTTGATTATGAACTAGCCGGTTATAAACCAATCGATGCAGTAAAACTGGAAATCCTAGTGGCTAAGGAACCAATAGACGCTCTTTCTCAAATAATTCCAAAAGAAAAAGCTTTTCGAACCGGTAAGGCCTTGGTGGAAAAGCTCAAAGAAGTAATTCCCCGCCAGCAGTTTGAAGTATCAATACAGGCAGCAATAAGTGGAAAAATAATTGCGGCAGAGAAAGTGTCGGCTTTTCGAAAAGATGTAACCGCCAAACTTTATGGTGGTGATAGAACCAGGAAGGATAAACTGCTGCAAAAGCAGAAAAAGGGAAAGCAAAGACTCAAAAAAGTGGGTAGAGTTGAGATTCCCCAAGAAGCTTTCCTAGCGATTCTTAAAATATGAAGAGGTGATATTGCTATCACCTCTGGAATAACAGTGTCTTGATTGTTAGGTCAGGCGGGTTGCCTTGACCTCTTTTTGGCCACCGCACCAAGAATAATTTCGTGGTCGAGAACAACTCCGCAGTTTGGACAGACGGCTCTGTCAGGTTCTTCTGTTCTGAAGCCTTTGGTCAAACCGTAGGAGTGGGCTGAGTTTTGAGTTTCAAGCCTAACCCCTAAGTTTAGACAGATTGGGCAGATGACCTTTTTCTCCAGACCATACCACGGATGACTCCTGTCATACTCGAAGTTGTACCACACGCGCTCCTCCTTGCAATCTCTTTCCTATCGGGAATCTATTAGACACCTGTCTACAAAGGGCTGTCGGGGAGAACTTGACAACCTTTAGCACTCGTGGTAGATTTGTGCTACTTCAGTTTAGGTTTGAATTGGAGCATCTGGACAACAGGTGTACTTTTATGGCAGAACTTTCTGACCGACAAAAAAACCTCCTAAAATCAATTATCGATGAATACATTGAAGCAGCCGAGCCAGTCGGCAGTGAGGTGATTGTGGAAAAATATTCCCTCGGTGTTTCTCCGGCAACAGTGCGAAACGAAATGGCTGCCTTGACCCGCGAAGGATACCTCGCCCAACCCCACACCAGCGCCGGTCGTATCCCGACACCAATGGGTTTAAAACTGTACATTAAAGAACTCATGAAAGAGCAAGAGGTACCAGTCAAAGATGAGGTGCAAATAAAAGAAAATCTTTGGGATCACCGTTTTCACTTCCACCGCCTTTTAAAACAAGCTACCAAAGAACTAGCCGAAAAAACAGGTACGTTGGCTGTGGCTACTACCGAAGAAGGCGATCTGTACCAATCGGGCGCTTACAGCATTTTGGATATGCCCGAATTTTACGACATGGATCTTACCAAGGCCATTCTAATGTTGGCCGACCGCAGCGAAATGTTAGGTGAAATTTTGGATCGAGTAGTTATCAACGAACCAGTAGTAACCATTTTGGGGGGCGATCTTGGTAGCGAGTATTTAGAGTACTGCGGTTTCGTGGTGGCGCCCTTTGGTTCTGGTAAGAAAAATGCTGGGGTGATTGGCGTGCTGGGGCCAACGCGAATGCCTTATCCGCGAGTAGTTCCTACAGTTCGTTATTTTGGGGATCTTCTTACAGAGCTAGTCAGTACTTGGTAATTTTAGTTAAAGTTAAAGCCGCTGGAGATTTACCGCGCCTTCAGATCTTAAAATATGTCAAAAAAGACAAAAAAAGAGGAATTGCACAAAATTGAAGAATTGGAGGCCCAATTAAAAAGAGCGCTGGCCGATTACGCAAATTTACAACGTAGAATTGACGAAGACAAAAATCAAATCGCGGGTCACATCAAAAGCGTCTTTTTAATTAAATTTTTGCCTATACTAGATACTTTGGAGGCAGCGCAAAAAGAAGCTGGATTGGATGGTGCCAAGGGGATTTTGCAAGGGGTCGATTTAGCGGTTAGGGAGTTCAAAAAACTTTTTAAGGAAGAGGGTGTGGAAGAAGTGGATACCAGTGGCGAATTTAATCCAAATCACCACGAGGCGATTGAGGTAGTTGAGAGCCAATCAGGATCTGGAGCCTCTTTTGACAACCGGGTGGTCCAAGTTTTAGAAAAAGGGTATCGACTCGATAATAAAATCTTGAGAGCGGCCAAAGTAAAAGTAGAAAAGAAAAAGGCAGGTAAATAATTTATTATGATTCGGGTGCTTTCATTAATATGGACATTGTTACTGGCCCTAATAGTAACGGGTATCAGCTTCTTTTATATAAGAGGAGAAGCCAGGGGATTTCCCTTTACGTTTTCTAAAGAGATCAGTGACCAGGTCGGCAAATTTGATTTTAACGTTTGGTCGATTGGGTTGGACGTCGTTTTTTGGTGGCTTATTTTTAGTATTCTTTGGATAGTTTTAAAAAATTATATTTTCGAAAGTTAAAAGGAGGATAAAAGTATGTCGAAAATTATTGGGATAGATCTTGGTACAACTAATTCGGCTGTTGCCGTGGTCGAAGGCGGCCAGCCAAAAATAATCCACAGTAGCGAGGGAGAAAATGTTATTCCTTCGGTGGTGGATCCGGTAAAACGAGTCGCTGGGCGGGTTGCAAAACGCCAGCAGATCGTTAATCCAAAACAGACAATCTTTTCTGTAAAAAGACTTATGGGACGCCGTTTCAAAGATGCCCATGTGCAGGAAGATATGAAATGGCTTCCTTACGAGATCAAAGAGGGAAAAGATGGAATGGCGGTAGTCGAAGTTGATGGTAAACAATACACTCCGCAGGAAATTTCCGCTCAAATTTTGCAGAAAATAAAGGCTGACGCTGAAAGCTATTTGGGCGAAAAGGTGACCGAGGCAGCGATTACCGTCCCAGCTTATTTTGACGATTCGCAACGCCAAGCTACAAAGCAAGCCGGTGAAATTGCCGGGCTAGAAGTTAAACGGATCATTAATGAACCCACCGCGGCCGCCCTTGCCTACGGACTTGATAAAGAAAAAGCCCACACCATCGCTGTCTACGATCTTGGTGGTGGTACTTTTGATATTACGATTCTGGAACTTGGCGAAGGGGTTTTTGAGGTCAAGGCAACCGCTGGCGATACTCATTTGGGTGGGGATGATTTTGATCAAAAAATTATCGACTATCTAGTTGGGGAGTTTAAAAAAGAGCAAGGGATAGATTTGAAAGCTGATAAACAAGCCCTGCAAAGATTGCGCGACGGCTCGGAGAAAGCCAAGATTGAACTTTCCTCTACCACTGAAACCGAAATAAATATTCCGTACGTTACGGCGGATGCTTCGGGACCAAAACATCTGGTGATGAAACTCACTCGCGCCAAACTAGAAGGTTTAGTTTCTGATCTTATCGAAAAAAGCTTCAAGGCGGTCGAACAAGCCATCAAAGATGCAAAAATCGAGGCTAGTAAAGTGGACGAAGTAGTTTTGGTTGGTGGCCAAACCCGAATGCCGGCGGTTCAAGAAAAAGTAAAGAGCTTCTTTGGTAAAGAATCCCACAAGGGAATTAATCCCGACGAAGTAGTAGCTATCGGCGCTGCCATCCAGGGTGCGGTACTAACTGGAGAAATTAAAGACGTGGTGCTGCTAGACGTGACCCCCCTTTCTCTTGGAGTAGAAACTTTGGGCAGTGTTTCAACCGTTTTAATTCCTAGAAACACCACGGTTCCTACCCAAAAAAGCGAAATCTTTTCTACCGCTGCTGACAATCAAACATCTGTTGAAATCCACGTGTTGCAAGGTGAGCGACCGATGGCGGCCGATAATAAATCTCTTGGGCGGTTCATTCTTGACGGTGTACCACCGGCGCCTCGTGGCGTACCCCAAGTGGAAGTTACCTTTGATATTGACGCCAACGGAATACTGGCTGTAACCGCGAAAGAAAAGACAACCGGTAAAGAACAATCAATAAAAATTACCGGCTCCACTGGTCTTTCCAAAGATGAAGTGGAAAAAATGCAAAAAGAAGCGGAATCTCATGCCGCGGAAGATGAAAAGAAGAAAGAATTGATAGAGGCCCGCAATATCGCCGACTCAATGGTTTACACCGCCGAAAAGGCTTTGAAGGATGCAGGAGACAA
>JAUYHE010000067.1 GCA_030690175.1 bacterium
TTTAACCCACCCCGACCTTCTTAGAATTGCTTCGATAAGCTTCCAATTTTTCCCGCCACATACTCAATACCATATACTAAATACAAAATTAACGGTTGACACCCAAGCAACGTTGTGAAATACTTTGTATTAGTGTTACCCCATAGAAAGGAGCCGAGTGAACTTACGGCACCTTAAAAATCCGCCCCATTTTTATTTTCTAGAAACCTGCCGCAAGTGCAGATAGCTAGGATGTTGCGTTGAAATAATAGGAGAGGCATCAACGCCGGAAGTTCTGCCGCTTCAAGTGCAGCAAGCCCCTCGTAGGGGCACCGAAATGAAAATACCCTGCGAGGGGTTTTTCAATTTGCTAACCTCAACGTTTCACTGACCTTTCCTTCAAAACCAAATATACAAAATAAGGCAAAGCCAGCTGTCTGCTGACTCGTCTGGGTTCTTTTAACAAGCGAAATAGCCATTCCAAACCGGCTTTTTGCAACCAAGTAGGTGCCCGCTTTCTTTCACCGCTAATATAATCCAGAGCACCGCCCACCCCAATTGCTAACTTTAAATTTAAATACGGTAGGTTTCTCGCAATCCATTTTTCCTGCTTTGGCGCACCGTAAGCTACTGCTAAAATATCGATTTTCTTACTTTCCAAAATTCTTCTCGTCTGCTTATCAAATTTTGGGTCCGGGTCTCCAGAATAAGTTCCGGTAACTCTCAAGCCTGGGTATTTTAATTTTAGCTTGCTAGCGGCTCTTTCGGCGACCCCTTCGCCTGCTCCCAAAAGGAATATATCAAACCCTCCCTCTGTTGCCAGCGCGGCCAAGCCATCTAGTAAATCGACCCCAGTAACCCTTTCTGGAATTGGTCTACCAGTTAATCGGCCCAACATCACTAGTCCCATTCCATCTGGTACAGAAAGATCTGCATTGTTTAATATTTTTCTTAATTGCGGTTCTCGGTTTGCTCTGACAATGATTTCTGGGTTGGGAGTCACAACGTAATGACTACCACCAGCATCAATCATCGCTTTAGCTCTTTCAAGAGCTTCTTGGTATGTAATCTGATCTATCTTTACACCTAGAATTTTCATTTTTGTTGATAAACTTTTTCAAAAACCCGCAATGTTTCCCTGGCTGCTTTTTCCCAACTAAAATCCTGGGCTCTTTTTTGACCCTCCTCCACCATTTTTTCTCTTAATTTACTATCACCGGCCAGAGTCCTTAAACCAAACGAAATGTCTTTTACGTCTAACGGGTCTACCAACAGCGCCGCAAAGTCAGCCACTTCGGCCATGGAACCAATATTAGAGGTAAGCACTGGGCAGTTGCAAGCGAAAGCCTCAAGTATTGGCAACCCAAAACCTTCGTAAAGAGAGGGAAAAGTGAGCCCCAAAGCACCGCTGTAAAGAATGGGTAGGTCTTCATTATCGACATAACCGAGAAACCTAACATGGTTTGATACAGAAAATTTTTCCGGGGCTTTGTAAATATCTTCGTAGAACCAACCCTTTGTGCCAACCAATACCAAGTCGGTATCCGAAAGATTTGCCTGGGCAAAGCCTTCAATAAGCCGCACCAGATTTTTTCTGGGTTGAATCGTACCCACGTAAAGAAAGTATTTACCTGCCAAACCATATTTCGCCCTTGTCCTTGCTATTAAATCTTTATCCCTCTGGTAAAAAAGCTCCTTATCAATCCCTTCGTAAACCACACTAATGCGTTTACTTGGAACCTTTAAAGTCGTTTTCAGATCCTCTTTAGTAAACTTCGATATAGAAATAATGTGGGAGGCGTGAGCGGCAACGTATCGTGTTGACCAATTCAAATATATTTTTTGCGGGAATTGGTGGTAGGCTGCTAAAAATTCTTCCCCCAAATCATGGACTGTAACTACTGTCTTTAAAGAAGGTCTACGTATTACCGGAATAGTGTGGGCAGGCACGAAAAGAATATCAGGGGGACTTACCAAACACTCATAGGCCAACCGAAATTGAGTCCAAAACCTTGGCAAGGTAAGTATTTTAGTGCTAACATTTGTCTGGCTAATATCAAAAAAACGCGGTAATTTGTTAAAATAAAGAACGTAGCGGTTCTTTTTATCGATTGAGGTTAAAGCTTTTATGATATTGATCGAGTAGTTTTCGGTCCCGGTTTTTTCTTCCCTTGCTATTCTTGATGCGTCAATACCAATTACCATTGAATTTTTTAATTTGTGTTATTAAATATCCTTAGCGTTTCACAATACTGCGGCGGTATAAATCAATATTTTCCAACGCTGTACCAGTACCGTAGACAACACAAAGCAGAGGATCATCAGCGATATGACAAGGAACACCAAGGCTATCAGTAAAAAATTTATTTAAATTATTCAAAAGCGACGTACCGCCGCTCATAATGATTCCCTTATCAATAATATCACTGGCTAGTTCGGGTGGGGTTTCTTCAAGAACCTGTTTTACGGCATCCAGGATACTATTTAGAACCGGCCTGATCGCTTCGGTAATTTCACTACTTTTTAGTTCGACCACTTTGGGCAAACCAGTGATACTATCTCTACCCCTCACTTCAATACTAGAGTCTTTAGTTTCTTGAGTTGCGCTGGCTAGAGCTAATTTGATTTCCTCCGCAGTTCGTTCGCCAATTATCAAGTTGTATTTTCTTCTGACGTAAAGTGTGATCGCCTCATCAATTTTGTTTCCGGCCACCCGCGCGCTTTTGTGGACCACGACACCACCCAAGGAAATAACCGCTGCTTCGGTAGAACCACCCCCGATATCGACAATCATATTACCACTAGGGGCGCCAATTGGGATTTTGGCACCGATTGCAGCCGCCAGCGGCTCGTCAATCAAATAAGCAATTCTAGCACCCGCTGACAGGGTTGCGTCCAGTACCGCCCTTCTTTCGACACTAGTTACTCCAGCAGGTACGCAAACCATCACTTCAGGTTTAAAAAACCGAGTACGTCCCGCGACTTTATCCAGAAAAAAACTAAGCATCGCCTCCGTGACGATGTAATCTGCGATTACGCCGTCGCGCAGCGGTCGGGAGGCCTCAATCCCTTCAGGAGTGCGACCCAACATTTCTTTCGCCGCATTACCAACGGCCAATACTTGCCCGTCTTCTGAAGCAACTGCCACCACTGTCGGCTCATTAAGAATCACTCCCTGCCCCTCTAAATAAACTAGAGAATTCGCTGTTCCTAAATCAATGGCAATTTTTTTGGAAAACATAACGCTCCTATTATATATTCGCTTTAAAAAATTTCACAGCTAGTAATTTTGATAAATAGGTCAAAGTTTACTCAAGTAGATCACATATCGACCTAATGTTTGCCTTTTATTTAGGAATCAGCTTGCTCAAACCCACTTATACGATGTAGAATTAATTGGATGAAAAGGCTCTACGGGCTCATATTGTTCTTCGTCATAGTCAGTTTGGTAACGGGTGGCATTGTCTTTTACGCTCGCGGTTACCGGCCCAACCTAAGGGACCAATCAATCAAAGCCACTGGTATCGTCAGCATCAAATCAAATCCCACTGGAGCGACGGTGTTCATCGATGGTGAAAAAAAAGGCGAGACCGATATCGATATTTCTGATTTGAAACCTGGTAATTACAAAGTCGAAATCGTCCGAGATGGGTTTAGTCCCTGGGAAAAGGAAGTTGTGGTTAAAAAAGAGGCTGTGAACATGATTAATGCGGTTCTTTTCCCCGTAGCGCCCTCTTTACGAGCCCTTACCTTCACTGGCATTAATACTCCAATTGCCTCTCCAAACGGTAAAAAAATCGTTTTTTCCTTGAAAAATCCAGAGGAGAAGGCAGGAATTTGGTCCCTGTCGCTTTCTACCAGTGCGCTACCTTCGTTTTTTACCTCGGATCTAATCAAAATAATAGCTGACCGTTCTGAACTTAAATTTTCTGAAGGCACTTTTGAATTTTCTCCAGATAGTAAACAGGTCCTGGTAACTTTAGACGACCAAAAAAGCTACTATCTCCTTGACGTCTCCAAGGAAAATCAAGACCCCAAGGAAGTTACTTTGGATATTGATAAAATCAGAGAGGCCTGGACCAAACAAAAATTGACTAGCGGAACCAAAACTCTAAAATCTCTTGGTCAAGAGGCAGAAAATTTCGCCGCTTCTCTATCCAACCTCTCTTTCTCACCGGATAAAACAAAATTCTACGGTATCAGTAGCACCGGCCCTGTCCTCTTGTACGATGGTAAACCAGCAGATGATCCAAACGAAAAAAGCGTTACCTACCAATTACCAGTAGCTGAAAAATACATATTGTATCCAGACAATAAGCATCTTATCTTGGTGGGAAAAGGTACCATCTCAATTATGGAGCTCGCTGGTACGAACGTGATTCCAATCTACACGGGAAATTTCGATAAAAACTTAGTTGTACCTTGGCCGGATGGATCAAAAATCGTGATTGCTACTAGTCTAAACACAGCCGTAAGCACGCTTCCCAATCTGTACGCGATCGAATTACGCTAAAATTAGACTTAAGATCTAAGATGTGAGGTCTAAGATTATTTTTACAATTTCTCAGGTCTTTAGGAGCTTTAGCTCCGCAGAGCGCGAAGCGATCTTAGCCTAAGGTGCAGAGCGCGAAGCGATCTTAGCCTAAGGTGCAGAGCGCGAAGCGATCTTAGCCTAAGGTGCAGAGCGCGAAGCGATCTTAGCCTAAGGTGCAGAG
>JAUYHE010000001.1 GCA_030690175.1 bacterium
TTCTGACGCTCTCAATAATTCTGATGTCTTCATCGGAGTCTCGAAAGGTAATCTACTTAAGGCCTCTGACGTCAAAACCATGGCGAAAAGAGCGATTATCTTCGCCATGGCCAACCCCACGCCCGAAATTATGCCAAACGAAGCTAAGCGCGCCGGAGCGACCAGTGTCGCTTCCGGCCGTTCTGATTTCCCAAACCAAATCAATAATGTTCTTGTCTACCCGGGAATTTTCAAAGGCGCGATAGAATCCCGCACATCCAAAATCACTGAAGAAATGAAAATCGCGGCGGCCAAGGCACTTGCGGCCATAGTTAAAAGACCGACCGCAGAGAAAATCATTCCCGACATCTTTAACAAAAAAGTAGTGCTAGCTGTTTCCAACGCCGTGAAGAAACTTGCTAAAACTTAACCAGTGCTCCCGGCAGGAATCGGACCTGCATTTGGGGATTAGAAGTCCCCTGTTCTATCCATTGGACTACGGGAGCGATTAATTAACCTCGAAGCTTTCAAAAAGCATTTGTTTCCAAGTCATTATCTTCCTAAACAAATCTTTTGAGCTAATAATAACGGAACAAGTACCATTGTAAAGAACATTCTTTCTGTATCCAAGTGTACTTTGTTTTATATATAACTTATAAAATTGTGACTTAGGGACACCCGTCTTCTTTACCCAGAAACTCGTAACAAATCGATTTGAATGTAAATTATGTATGTGTAGGGCAACTCTAAATCGACTTTCTGAAACGAGGCATATTTCTCTAAACCACCTCATCATCAGTACAACTAAGCTTGGATCGGAGTTAGCAAATTTAACCCTTTCTAGGGCGTTTTTATCTCCCTCCGCTGCATAAAGAGATAATCCAACTAAAAAGAGAGGATTTTTACGTAGACTTACAAACTCTTTCTTTGCTTGATTTCTTACCACCATGGTTCTTCTTTGGCGGTCTGCCCGTTTTTTCATAGCCCCTGCCGCTCTGGATTTTTCTAGGCCGACTAAAATTTTCTTTTTCTGTTTTGGATCAAGTTCAATATCTCTTAACCATAGGCTGAGAGTACTTTTTGATATTTTCAACTTTCTTCTTATTGATGAATAAGATAGACCTAATTTACGTAATCGTATTGCTTCATACTTTTCATATAATTTCATTATCTAATTATAGACACGGGTACTAAATAGTACAATACTCATCGTTCGATTCATGTTGGAGATAAATAGTAAATGATATGATATTCTTAATTAGAGCCGTACCGCTCATAACCGCAATGGTTCGACTTCGCTCACCACAAGAAGAACCCGTAGAAAAACACTCGCCTCGCTGAAGCTCCGGCGAAGCGGGTCGGCTCGCCTGCCCGTCCGTAGCCAGGCGAAGGAGGGAACCATATTTTAATTTTGGGGGAAGAAAATTTTTTAATCCAAGAATCTATAAGATTTAAGCCATTAAAACAGCAGAAATGCTGGTTTTTTTGTTGGGTTTGACTTTTAGTGTGTAATATGCTATTCTTTCTAGTAGAGAATTGTTGTTGTGTTTTAGTCATACATTCCGAAACGAAAGGAGAAAGTCCATGAAGTACATTAACAACCTGCGACAGAAGTACCTCAAGCCCTCTGCACCATGGTGGGTAGTAGCACTGGTCATGCCCGTGCTTGTCCTCATGGAGGTAGAGCCGACGGTAAGCCGGAAACTGCAACCCGTGTTCAAACCAGTCGTCGTGCTCGGGAGGTTCGCCCACGCCGCCTATAGGGATACCTTCCCCGATAACAAAGTAGGATTCATCATGGAGATGATGTTTCTGCTCGCGGTCGGGACGGGCCTTTTCCTCTTGATTGGTTGGTAATCGCGGCGAGAAAGGTTTCGCCACCGGAGCCTCTTGCGAGTAATCGCTCGAGGCTCTTTCTTTTTTTGAATTTGAAATCGTTGCAGTTTTCATAAAAATTCTTTATTCTTTAGATATTCGCTTTGCGAATCCTGAACTAATTGTCGCCAAAAAAACTTGACCTTCGACGAGCTCAGGTTAAAAAATTGTCAGCCCGTTCGGGTCTGAGACCCTCAGGGTCGAAGACTGTGCGGCTCAATAAACACTACAACGAAGGGTCAGCGGCTGGTACCACCACCGAACTCTTGATTTTCTCAAACTCAAGCGCTTTGTTTTGATAATACAAAACAGTTTCTCTTAGGAGAGAGGCGTCTAAGACCTTTTCCTCCTGCTCTACCGACCTCTTTACCACAAAGATTTCCCCCCTATTGATTTTTATAAACATAAAGACGCTTAAAGCAACGACAAAGACGGCAAAAATCGTTGTCAAGATGAAAATAATTTTCCAATCGGTCTCCGGACTGGTACCGAAACCGAACAGTCGACCATTAACCTTCCAGTTCCACTTTTTAAGAGATGGCTGTGGGTTTTCCATCCCGGTAGAGATAGGAAGCGCTAGCGCTTCCGAA
>JAUYHE010000004.1 GCA_030690175.1 bacterium
TGACTGGTGATGTAAGAGTTGTCTATAGAATTGTCGGCGATGAACTCTGGCTTTATGATATTGGCACCCACAATCAGGTTTATTAAAAGTTATATTAAGTAGCAAATGGCTCCGGCGGCAGGACTCGAACCTGCAACCATCTCCTTAACAGGGAGCCGCTCTACCATTGAGCTACGCCGGAACGTGAAATCAGAAAGCAATTTTACCATTATTTTTCAGTCGGTTCAACCTATCCTTAATTGGCTGTTTACTTTACCTTGTTCCTTTGTTAAATTAATCACTCAAAGGAGGTATTTATGTTTAAGGGTATTTTAAAAATTATTGATCGTGTGTCTCCACCAGCGCCAATCTACGCTCACTGCGATATCCCCTGCGGTATTTATGACCCGCACAATGCTCAAGTAGCCGCGCACACCGTAATAAGAATGGTTAATCTAATACATGAACTAAAGCCTTCTTCCGAAGATCCCGATCTGGAGGAAAGGAAAAAAATCATCCACGCTGTCTCCCGCTACACAGTGGTCAAAGAAGAACACGCTGAAATCGTGAAAAAAGAAATTCGGATTTTGTGGGGAGACTATTTCAAACCAGAACATATTGAAAAGTTTCCGCAGCTCCATTTTCTGGTTTTTGAAATAATGAAACTTGCGTCAAAAGCTCGTCAGGAAATAAATCTAGAAGCTGGTCAACAGCTTCTAAGCAAGTTACAAGAATTTTCAGAAATCTTTTGGAAGACCAAGGAGAAAGAAACTTTCAGAATCAAGGCTCCTTATCCAACCGAAGGTGATTTGGTTCTTCCCAAGTAAATGTGGTTTCCTTTCTCACGATTTAAAATTACCGGCCATAGTATGGAACCATTTTTTAAATCGGGTGACAAAGTAGTGATCAATCGTATTTCCTATCTTTTTTTCCAACCCCAACCAGGCGACATCGTCGCTTTAACCCATAGAGACAGTATCTTACTCAAACAAATCAAAAAGGTCTCTTCCAACAATAAATACTTCGTTGCTGGAATTAATATAGTCGATAGTCATGACAGTCGTAATTTCGGAAAAGTTAAACGGGAGCAAATCGTGGGAAAATTTTTAACCAAGTATTGAATTTTTAGCAAAACTCACAGGTTTTACTTTTTTCTCTTTCCGGTTTTGGTCCTCGTTCGCAACAAGCATCGCAGCAAAAGTGCCCGTTCTCTTTTCTCACACCTTCGCCTAGTGCGAGCTCCTTACCGCAATTGGGGCAAGTCTTTACCGCTTCTTTTGTGTCTGCACTTCCAAATAAAACCATTTCAATTAAATCATAACCTGCGCCCTCTGACCTGTCAAATCTCTTCCGTTCCAACCAAATCAACAATACTCTATACTGTGGTAAGAGGTAGCTGCCTTGGAAGAATCTAAATATCCTTATTCTCTAAAAAAAGAAGACGTTTTTCAGCTCTTTTCTACCAACGCGTCTGGGCTTACCGACGAGGAAGCGGTTAAACGCATCGGGCAGTACGGCCAAAATAAATTATCTGAAAAAAAGAAAATCTCCCCTTTTGAAATATTCATAAATCAATTCAAGAACCTGTTAATAATAATTCTGTTGGCTAGCGCTGCCCTTACCTTTTTCGTGTACCTTTTTGGAGAAAAAGATCGCAGCGACCTAATTGAAGGCGGTTTGATATTGGCAATTGTGATCATGATTGCGCTTCTGGGGTTCATCCAGGAATTCCGGGCCGAAAAAGCGATTGAGGCACTCAAAAAATTACTTGCTTTCAAGGCAAGGGTTGTAAGGGGTGATCAGGAAAGAGAAATTGACACAGTAGATTTGGTACCAGGCGACATTGTGATTCTTGAAGAAGGCGAAAAAGTACCAGCCGATATTCGTATTCTTGAAGTTGCCCAGCTCCAAACCAATGAAGCTTCACTCACCGGTGAGTCCACTCCGGTAAACAAGGTGGCCGAGGTCTTGACTGGCAACCTGCAAATCGCCGATCAAAAAAACATGACTTTTTCAGGCACGGCAATCACCAGTGGTCGCGGCATGGGTGTCGTCGTGGCCACTGGTGACACCACTCAAATTGGTAAGATTGCTAAAATTGTGGCGGAAACGGAGGAGGAAGAAACCCCAATCCAAAAACGACTCGACAGGCTCGGTCGTATTTTAGGTTACGGCACTTTAGCAATAAGTACCGTCGTGTTTATTTTCATCATCTTTTTCGCCCAAGATTTTTCTCATCTTTCTTTATTAGACAGGCTGCTAAAATCCTTTATCGTTTCGGTAGCTTTGGCAGTGGCGGCAATACCTGAAGGTCTTCCGGCTGTAGTAACGATTTCTCTCGCTTTTGGAACCCAGCGAATGCTTAAAAGAAATGCCCTGGTCCGCAAATTAAGCAGTACTGAAACTTTGGGAAGTGTCGATGTAATTTGTGCTGACAAAACCGGGACGTTAACCAGCGGCGAAATGACCGTCCGGGAAATATATTTTGATGGCCTGGTTTATAGCGTAACCGGTCACGGTTATGATCCGGTTGGAGAGTTTCAATTAAACAATCGACCGGCCGAAACCCAAAAGATTATTCCTGTTCTCAAAGCAGGACTTGCTTGTAATAACGCGCGCCTTAACGAGGGTCAGCTGCTTGGCGATCCAACCGAAGGGGCCTTGATAGTAAGCGCCTATAAAGGGGGCGTAAAGGAAACCGGCAAAAGAACGTACGAGGTGCCCTTTAATTCAGAAAGAAAAATGATGAGCGTGATCGTAGAAGAAAAGGAAGGCTTGTTTGTCTATACAAAAGGAGCACCAGAGGTCATTATTGGTAAATGCAGCTCCCTAATTAAAGATGGGGACCGCGCTACTTTAAGTGCAGAAGACAAAAAGAAAATACTAGCCGAAAATGACAAAATGGCCGCTAAAGCGCTGCGGGTCTTAGGCTTTGCTTATAAAAAAATAAAAAATATACCCTCTGGCGAAGATCCCCAAATAATCGAAAATGGTCTCACCTTTATCGGCTTGCAGGCGATGATGGACCCACCTCGGGAAAATATTAAAGACCTCATCAGTAAAGCCAGCAACAGTGGCCTCGATGTGGTGATGATCACCGGAGACCACTTGGCCACGGCGGAGGCGGTCGCTACCGAAATTGGCATCAAAGGTGAATCGATTATCGGCAGCGATTTTGAAAAATTGTCTGACGCGCAGTTGGCCGAAAAAGTAGACGCTAT
This sequence comes from bacterium, assembly GCA_030690175.1. GTDB lineage: Bacteria > Patescibacteriota > Microgenomatia > Woykebacterales > RBG-16-39-9b > JAUYHE01. The sequence goes on from JAUYHE010000004.1 coordinate 3,201, forward strand.
AAAAATCTACGCCCGGGTCAACCCAGAACATAAATTTAGAATTGTCGATGCTTTAAAAAAACGCGGCCACTTAGTCGCCATGACTGGCGATGGTGTCAACGACGCCCCGGCCTTGAAGAAAGCTGATATTGGTGTAGCGATGGGTATCACTGGCACTGATGTCGCTAAGGAAGCTAGTGACATGGTTCTGCTCGACGATAAGTTCGATACCATCATTGCCGCTATTGAGGAGGGTAGAGGTATTTTCGATAATATCCGTAAATTTGTTGCTTATCTTCTTTCCTGCAATGTTGGTGAGGTGTTGGTTGTTTTTCTTGCCTTGATACTATTTCAGGATATAATTTTGACGGCCGTCATGCTACTGTGGATAAACATTGTTACCGATGGTATACCAGCGGTGGCTCTAGGGCTAGACCCGGCTGAAAAAGGAATTTTGCACTACCCCCCAAAAAAGTTTCAAGATCAGATCATCAACAAGCGAGTTTGGTTCGAAATTATTTTTTTTGGGGCGGTTCTAACTGCCTCTATCCTCCTTATTTTTTACCTAAATCTTCCTGAAAGCCTTAGTGAGGCCCGAGCGGCTGCTTTTATCGCTATCGTTATCTTCGAACTAGTTAGGCTAATTAATATCCGCAGTGACTATGATGTTTCCTGGACTGATAATCTTCTGTTGCCCATATCGATCGTCGTTGCCGTGTCGCTCCAACTCGTAATAGTTTACGTACCTATTTTTTCAAATTGGTTTGAGCTATCCCCAATTGACACTGTTGATTGGATCTACATTTTAGTCGTCGCTGCCCTACTTTATTTTTCCTTTAGAGTCTTCGACAAGGTCCTTGATCGTTACAGCGGGTTTGCAACTACCAATAAATTTCATTAGGAACCCCACCGCGACGTCTCCCAGCCACTGGTCGCTGGTGGCTAATTACTAGTTAGGTGTGACGGTCGGCAACCTTAGTGGCCCCAAAAGAGTCTGGTTTGATTTTAAAAGAAAACCCGCTGCCTAGCACCATTCCCGTTACCCAACGAATCATATCCCGAGTGGCTCCAGTCTCGCCAACATCCAGATGAACCTCTGGTTCGTAAGCCGACAGGCCGTTGTGGCGAAAAGTGTCACGTAATTTCCAAGCTAGCTCAATCGAAAATTGAGTTTCTTTGCTTATTCGATCGGCAATTGCCACCACGTTCTTGAGTTTCTTTCGATTCCAAAAATAAATGCCCCCCTTTCCGATACGATGGGCGACGATCGCGGTCACAAATTCAGCACCACCGTTTCTGTTTTCGCTATCTGTACCCACAATAATCTTATATCGATAATTTGTATCGGCCTTAATATAATCTGCAATTTTGTCAATCACTCCCTCGTAACCAAGTTGACCATACGAAGGGGAAGTAAAATTCTCGTTCATGGCAATTTATTTTAACCTACGAGGCCCTAAAAAGCAAAACCGCCTGTTTGTCTGAGTAGCGTGACAATACTACCCCAGACTACACCGGTCCACACAGCCGCGCTAACAAGGGCTGCTAGCACCAACACGAAACGTGCTGCACCTTCTGGGTATTTAAGTAATTTTAAAGTTACCGCGTACGGAAATATGCCAACTACTAGGCTGGTTGCAAACAAAGCTAAGGGTCCTCTTGTTTCTATCCTCGCATGTATTTTGGCTGGTAATTTTTTTAGCAGTTTTTCGAGGTATTCCTTACCACCAGTAAGTTCCAGCAGGCTGTAATAAAAAATCGCGAGAAGGGCGCTAATAATCCCCACCACCAAAGCTGCTAGGATTGGTTTGATGTAAAAAACTAAAACGGGAGCTAAAATCCTAAAAAAATTTATGGGTAGCGGACCGGCTACTGGCCCCGGCCAAATAAACCCGATCAGTGTTTGTCTAAATTTTTCGCTCATCTATTCTAAATAGGCCGCTTCATACTTTGAAACTGAAAGTTTCGCAGTATTCTCGCGTCCTGCGACCTCGCTAAACGCGAGGGCTAAATCTTTTTATTCCAGATAGTCTTTTAGTTTCTTACTTCTGGTGGGATGTCGTAGTTTTCGGAGTGCCTTTGCTTCAATTTGGCGAATTCTTTCTCTGGTAACTCCAAATTCCTTTCCAACCTCCTCTAGGGTGCGTTGGCGCCCATCCTCCAAACCAAAGCGCAGCCGCAAAACCTTTTTCTCCCGATCATTAAGAGTATCCAATACTTCGGAGAGATGTGATTTAAGAAGTTCTACGCTGGCTTGCTCTTCCGGGCGAATTTCTTCATCGGGTATAAAATCGCCAAGAGTAGAATCTTTTTCTTCGCCAACCGGCGCTTCGAGACTAGTGGGCTCTTGGGAAACCTTGATAATTTCTCTTACCTTTTCGGGATCGATATCCATTTCTTTGGCCACTTCTTCTGGAGTCGGTTCCCGACCAAGTTCTTGCATAAGTTTTCGGCTGGTGCGGATAAAACGGTTGATGGTCTCCACCATATGGACTGGGATTCGGATAGTTCTGGCTTGATCAGCAATCGCTCGGGTTATCGCTTGGCGGATCCACCAGGTTGCGTAGGTAGAGAATTTATACCCTTTTCGCCAATCAAATTTTTCTACTGCGCGCATCAGTCCAATATTACCTTCTTCAATTAAATCCAGAAGGGAAAGGCCACGACCGACGTATTTTTTAGCAATTGACACTACCAATCTAAGATTGGAACTGATCAGTCTTTCTTTTGCCTTTAAATCGCCTTTTTCAGATTTTTTGGCCAGGATCACCTCATCTTGGGCGGTCAGAAGTGAAATTCGCCCGATTTCCTTCAGGTACATCCGGACTGGATCGGTGATTTGGCCACCAGCCAAAGTCGTCAAAACCTCAATTTCTTTTTCCAGATCCCCACTTTTTACTTCTTCCTGAGTACCTGTCTCCAAAACGTCAACACCTTCTTCAGCTAAAGTAGTGTAAAGCGCGTCTAGCTCCTCAACGTGTTCTTCGGCCTCGGGAAAAGCCTCAAGAATTTCCTCCTGAGTCACAAAACCAACGTCTTTCCCTCTTTTTATTAAGTTTTTCAGGGCTTCTTCTTTATTTTTTTTGGCCATACTTGACCTCATCTACAACCACCAAAGATTTTGATAGCGCTTGGAATTGTTCACTTAAAGAGTTTACTTTCTCCTGATTACCGGCGCTTTCGGCTTGTTTGATAGCGAGGTTTAACTCCTTTAGTTTAGCTCGTAAGTTTATCTCTTTTAGGCGGAGCGTGCAATAATTTATTTCCTGGTTGGTCTTTTCTTCTGACTCTAAAATATCCTCGCTTATTTCCAGCAATAGTAGGTCATCAAAGACAGAAAGCAACGCTTGGGGAATTTTTTTGACAAAGGTCTTTATTTTAAACCTACCTTCAGATTCGGAAAATGCTTTGGCCAGTTTAAATATTTCCCGGTATTGTAGGGTGCTAAAAATATTTTCATCTACAGAATGGGAAAATTGGCCGCTATAAATGATGAGAGCGAGTAGGTATTTTTCGATAAGAGAGACACCTTTTTCGCTTAAAGGCTTCTCGAAAAGCTCCTTGGCTCCAAGAGCCTCCACTTTGCCCTGGCTGTATTTTTTCAGCACCTCTCGTAAGACAGTTTCCTCGACAGCTAGTTTTGCCGCTAAGACTTGTAGGTAGTGGGCTTTGAGAATTTCATCTTCTAGCCAGGCCAATTGCGGTAACACTTCGCCAGCCACTTTCCGCTTTGCCTCTGAAGATTTAACCCCGTATTTATTTATCGCGGCAGCGATAAAATGATCGTAAACTGGGACCGCTTCTTTCAACGCTTTCTTCCAAAGCAAAGGGTTTTTCCGGATTATTTCATCGGGGTCTTTACCTTCTGGTAATTGGACAATTCTAATGTTCATATCAGAATTTTCAGCTATTTCTATAGCTCTTTTCGCTGCCGCATCTCCAGCCAGATCTGTATCAAAGGCAAAAAGCAGATTTTCAGTCCATCTTTTTAAAATTTCGATTTGAGGTAAGGTGACTGCTGTTCCCAACGGTGCGACTACGTTGTTCACGCCCACTTGATGAGAAGAAATTACGTCCAGATTGCCTTCTACCAAAATAGCCGTTCCCTCCTTTTGGATGTCCGTTTTTGCTAGATGGACTCCGTACAGGGACCGGCTTTTATTAAACAACGGCGTGTCTGGGCTATTTAAATATTTTGGTTCCTGGCCTCCCAAACTTCTTCCCGAAAAAGCAATAATTTTTCCTCTGGTATCAAAAATTGGAAAAACAATGCGATTTCGAAAGCGATCTTTTAGCTTGTTGGCTGAAATTAACACTAATCCGGCTGCTATCGCGTCTTGTTTACTGATGTCTTTTTTATTTAAATAATTTGCTAAAAAATCTTCTTGCCCGGGGCCGAACCCGAGTCTAAAATCGACGATGGCTTTTTGCTTGATACCACGTGCTTGGAGATATTTAAGTGCTTTTTCTCCGGAAGGGTGTTTTAGTAGTAGATGATGGTAGAGCTGGCCAGCAATTTCGTGAATTTCAAACAATTTCTCTCTTTGCTGCTCGATCCGAGTAGGCCGGTACTCTTTTAATTGCACCCCGGCTCTTTGGGCCAAGAAGCGTAAGGCTTCCCCAAATTCGACGCCCTCTACTTTTTTGTAAAAAGTAAACACGTCACCGCCTTCCGCACAACCAAAACATTTAAATATTTGGCGCTCTGGCGAAACCATAAAAGAAGGGGTTTTTTCGTTGTGGAACGGACACAAAGCTTTGTAGTTTCTGCCGGCCTTTTTCAGCGCTACGTACTCACTAACAAGAGCTACAATGTCGGTTTTTTGTTTTACTTCGTCCAACTGACGGTCCATTTGCCACTTTATACTAGTTGATTGGTAAAAGGAAGGCAAGATTCCCCAAGACAAATCGAAGGTGGCGGAGGGGGAGGGATTCGAACCCTCGATGACCTTGCGGCCATGCACGCTTTCCAAGCGTGTGCACTAGTCCACTATGCGACCCCTCCAAAGCTACGAGATTTTACTTTAACAAGGTTTATTTTTCAAGAAGATCTACCGCTTTTTCAACCATATTTTTTTCGCCAGGATAATCTAGCTTTTCTGCCGCTTCCTTGGCAGCAAGCCACTGCGTATTTTCGACTTCCCAACCGTGATCTTTGACCGGATCACCGCTTTTGTATTCCATCAGAAAAAAATGGCTGGTTTTGCGTACCTTTTCTTTTTCAGGGTTGGTATAAAAAATCGTAAATTCGCCCAAATAATTCTTTATTTCCGCTTCGACACCGGCTTCTTCTTTTACTTCACGGGCCGCAGTTTGCTGCCTAGTTTCCCCAGGATCAATCCAACCTTTTGGCAATACCCAACGATGATGGCCAGAATGCTGAACGATTAAAAATTCGATCTTCGAATTAGTTTTTCTGTAAACGGCGCCACCAGCAGATGTTTCGTATTTCATACTAACCTTCTTATTACCCTAAGCTGTTCCCTCTCTAGATAGTTTCTTAATGGCTCCTCAACAACTTTTTCTGGAAGGGCCCTAGCACTTACTACTTTGTTGTTTCCTATAAAAATTCCCACGTGACCAATTCCATCTGGAAACTTGCTATTATAATAACCGGCTTTTCCTCGAATAAAGACCAGATCTGCTGGTTTGATGTTTTTTCGATTAACTTTCCTTCCTCGGGAAGCTTGGGTAATCGCCTTTTTGGGTAGGTTTTTGCCTACTTTTTCGAAGATGAATTTAGTAAACGTGGAACAATTAAACACTTCTGGAGCTTCGTAAAACCTCGCCGTTTTTTTATACGGCTTTCCCAAATACTCATAGGCTGTCCTAATTACGTTTTGGATTTTTTCTTCTTTTGTCATTATTTTGATTTTACCACTAAATCTGCTAAAATTAGGCTCCCAAATGTCCCTCTAGCTCAATTGGACAGAGCGTCGGGTTGCGGTCCCGGAGGTTGGGAGTTCGAGTCTCCCGAGGGACGCCAGGAGGGGTGCCAGAGCGGTTTATTGGCCAGGTCTCGAAAACCTTGGGGGGAGCAATCCCCACGGAGGTTCGAATCCTCCTCCCTCCGCCAAGCGCCTGTAGCTCAGTGGATAGAGCGCAAGCCTCCGGAGCTTGAGGTCGAGAGTTCGAGTCTCTCCAGGCGCGCCATAGATTATTGTGAGTTCAAATCCCACCTAGAATACCGTCTATCAATCTTAGATTAAATTAACTCGTGAGCTTGTGGAAACCGTGCGAAAGGGTATCGGCGACAGAATCTAACCAACTTGTCTTTGGGAGTTCTCGATAAGGTATATAGCGGGCTAAAATATCCTTTATTTTTTCTTTATCCTGTGTATTTATCAAAATAATTAACCGCCTTGGCCACTGGATAAAAGTGTCAATATACAAAATCGTAAAACCGTTTTTTTCAATAATCCAAAAATCATCTAGCTCGTTCCAAAGGTAGCTGTGGCTAGCGTTATTAATCCCCTGGGTAGTAATTTCGTTTTCGACGATCTCTGGCGGAACGGTCGCCAAAATATAAGCGACAAAGGCAAGTGCCAGTACCGGAGCAATAATGAAAAATTCGCGAACAAACAGCAAAACAAGTAGTATGATCGCCACCAACAAAAGGGTGTAGACAAACCATTTGGTACTTCGTTTGGTGTAAGGCCTGGAAAAACTTTGCCAACGAAATAGGCTTTTGACGCTTTTTTGCTTTTTACCCTCAAGGCGGTGAATTTCTTCTTGTAACCTATTTACTTCGCCTTTTAAATCGGTGAGATTGGGTTCTTTTTCTGTCATTTATCCTCCAGTGAGTACCTACCAATATATTTTACCACTATCATTTCTAAACGGTAACCTCTTTTTAACTATCCTAGGGTTAATTAGGGCCCGCGTTGAATTCAGGCGGTATTTTTGTTAAAATCTTCGCACTAGTAAGTGTTACCGTTGTGGAGGAGTCGCATAGCGGTCCAGTGCACAGGTTTGCTAAACCTGCGAGCTGTAAGGCTCACGTGGGTTCGAATCCCACCTCCTCCGCCATTTTTTGGAGATGTCCACCCAGTTAAGTGTTCTGATTTTGGGAGGGTTGCGCCGAATTGGTAAGGCACCAGTCTTGAAAACTGGGGCCCGCAAGGGCTTGCAGGTTCGAGTCCTGCACCCTCCGCCAGGGTTCGCTTTCGCAAGGCGAAATTAGAACCGAAGGTTCGTCATCCCACCCTCTCCGCCACGCCTGCCAATTTTAATGACCAAGCTTGTCTGAACTTCTGTTTTATGGTTTAATCCATTTTATGGTTTAATCCATCCGAATGGATTTAGACTATATAAGAAACAAAGTTAGTTCTGGAGAATATGACCTTTCAGAGCATGCCCATACTGAAAGGCAAGCAGAACATATAGCTATCAAGGAAATTGAAGAAACTATTTTTACTGGTGAAATTATTGAAAGTTATCCAAAAGACCCAAGAGGCAAAAGCGTCTTGATTGGCGCAAAACTAAAAAGTGGCAGTTTGCATGTTGTTTGTGGCAGCAGAAATGATAGAATATTGCTAGTAACCGTCTACGAACCAAAACTACCGAAATGGAGTAATTACAAAACAAGAAGCAGGAGTTTAGAGGGCAGAATATGAAAGAATGCTATTTTTGCAAGGGGACAACTGAAATAAAGAACGTTGACGTAGATTTTCGTTGGGAAGGAAACCTTTACGTGATTAAAGACGTGCCAGTGGAAGTTTGTGCTCAATGTGGCGAACGATATTACTCTGCCGAAATATCAAAAAGAATTGACGAACTGGTCCAAAAAGGCCGTCCTCAAGAGACACTTAAAGTTCCTGTTTTAGAGTTTAGCCAATAACTACCACGAACGTAACCCATAGTTCTTGACTTTTAGTCAATTTTGTGCTGTACTTGTTGCTATTAACAATTTGATGTTAGTTACAAGTAAAGGCATCTTGTAACTGGATTGAATCTCTGCCTGCTTATTGGAATATACCCTCGAAGCTGCTATTCTTTCTTAGCCCTCGCTTTGCGAGGTCGCAGAGCGCTCTTTAGAGCGATCTAGTTACCAGGTGCCTTTCTAGGTATTTGGAAGCTCTTTTATATTTCAGTTGTTAGTTTCTCCACTTGTGGTTGCCAGTCTGGTTATAATTCTTGTAACTAGGTGGACAATCATAAGGATAGGAACCGCCATTTTAATGCGAGCTTGCCAAAGCTAATCCCCACACTCTGGCGGCGCGTTTTCTTTTCAAGACCGCCGTCGCTTCTTTCAGCGTGGCTCCAGTAGTCCAGACATCGTCAAAAACCAGAAAATTTTTTTCCATCGTCTTTTTTTGATCGACCACTTGAAAGGCTCCTTTTGCCTGGCGAATTCTTTCGCGACGTGCCAGTTTTACTTGGGGCTTTGTGTTCTTAGTTCTAACCAATATATCAGGTGCAAAAGGGACTTTTAATTTTTGGGCTACTAGCTTACCCAAAATCTCGGTTTGATTAAACCCACGCCAATTTTTTCGCGAGGAAGATAATGGAATCGGAATCAAAGTGAAGGAACTTAAGTCAAAATTATCCAGTCGTTTTGATTTTTTTAACTGAACCCGAGCGACTTCCTGCAAATCTTTGACAAATCGATACTTAAGCTCGTGGATTATTTCTTTAATTGGCGTAGAGTAATCAAAAAGGCAAATCAGGCCGTCCAACGAAAGTTTACCTTTGCACTTTGGGTGGGTGGTTCCACCAATTGCTGGTTTTAGACACATTGGACAAAAAGATTTGGCGCTAGTTACTTTCTTTTCATCTTTTTCGCAAAGGTAACTACCAAACCTCCCACAAACCACGCAACGTTTTGGAAAAATCAAATCCAGCAAACTCATCTACTCAATTTTACCCGGTAAACACAAGCCCCGACCTTTGGGGTCGGGGTTGTGATGGTGGAGATGCCGGGGGTTTCACCCGGGTCCGAAAAAGAAATTACTTCAAGATACTACAAGCTTATCTAACCATGTTTCTCCCTTAAGCCTGCTGGTTAGCAAGATCAGCTTAAAGAAAGGTCGTTTGTTTAAGGACCTTCTCCAAAGTGACCGGTTTTGGATCAGTCCTCTTAGCTGTTGTTACACCCCGCAGCCTTCGCTAAGAAAAAGGTTTGCAGGATGCCTTACTTACGCTACTGCGTAAGAAGGAGCCAAGTTTTTGTTGGCATTTATTGGTTCGATCACTATTTTTACGATGATGGTGATCAACATCGGCTTGCACTAAAAGCAACCGCTTCCCGTCGAATATATACATCCCCTTATCTAGATTCTAGTCTCTAGAGACTAGAATCTAGTTTTTAGATTGTTGTTGTGCCACGAGTTTGGCCTTCCGTAATAAGCTCTGCGCCTCTCGCTGTCCTTCCCGCTTCTTTATTGCTTCCCGCTTATCGTACTTCTTTTTACCGTAAGCGAGAGCAATCTGTATTTTAGCAAATCCGCGCCTAAAATACAACTTTGTCGGTATAACCGTCAAATTACTACCGGCGAGTTTTCCGAACAAATAATCGATTTCCTTTTTGTGAAGTAGCAACTTTCGGCTTCGCCTCGGTCCGCCAGACTCAAACACTCCCTTTTCGTAGGGCGCGATATGGGCGTTTACCAAAGAGGCTTCGCCGTTTCTTATAGTTACAAATGACTCCTCCAAAGAGGCTTTTCCGGCTCTAACCTGCTTAATTTCGTTACCCGTGAGCACCACGCCGGCCTCAAAATTTTCGAGAAGATTGTAGTTGAAGCTAGCCTTTTTATTAAGTACTGATTTCATTTCAATTTAAAAGAATAAATGGCGTTGTTTTTTAGGATATAGACTTGCTTTTTAGCTTCATCTACCGCCAAGGACTGAGCCTGGGCTAAACTGGCGTTTTTATATAGACCCAAATAATTACCGCTTTCTTTTTCGATCACAAAAACCGCCTCCCGGTTCTTATCTAGAACATACAAGTTTGCCGTCCCTTCCCGAGTGTAAAGATCAATTATTTGGCCAAATTTACTCGGCGCGTTCTTTACCGAAAAGCTGTCTTTTTTACCAGAAAAATATTTAGTTACGGTTTTTTTATCGCCTACCCAGACAGCACCATCTACTGCAAAGCTGACCGGTTCGCTAGATAATTTTTCGGCTAAATAATCTTGGGGCCCAGCTAAACTACTCCCAAGAGAAACATACTTCCAAATTTGTTTTGCTACTGCGTCTAGTAAATAGAGGTTTTCCTGATAAGTGTCGGCGGCAATCAATTTTTTCCAATCATTGGACTCTTGCGCTTGAGCAGTTTCGTTACCAGTGTCGGTGGGAGCTTTCGTGATTTCAGAACTAGATTGTAAATAAAGAAAATCTGTAACCGAAGCAAAATTTTGCAAACCCTTCTTTTCTGATATTAAAATCGACGGCTCCTTACCGGGCAAGGTGATTTTATAAATTGAACCAGTCCCTTTGTCAAAAACGAAAAGAGTAGCACCAGCCAATTTTAGATCGGTGGTTTCTATTCCTCCTTTCAGAGCGGCCAAGTCGGCGACGGTTTCTAGTTTCACCTTATAAATTTTATTTATTGCTGCTAAAAGCGTATCGATTTCTTCCAGCAACTTGACGATCTTTGGGTCTTTGGCGTTTAATTTTGCTGCTTCTTTGCTAGCTTCGTCTACTAGGTTTCTGGCTTGCAACGGGTTAATATCTTTTAGATTTTCGGCGTCTTTTAGTTTATTCTCAATCGAAGTAGTTGTTTCGGTCTTTTTCTGCCGGCTTACGTTTCTGGCGTGGTTAAAAATACCCACAATCACACTTAGTAATAAAATCGCGGCCAAAACTACCACTACCTGAGCGATTCGTTGTCTTTTTTTCGACGCTGCTTCATCCAGCGAACCCGGACTTCGAGGCATCCATGGAGCAAGTATTAAAAAGGATAGCCGCCGCGTGTATTCCCGGGCAAGACGAAGGCTCTTTGCCAAAATTTGTTTTGCCGGACCACTTTTACCTTTCAAAAAAGAAAGGTCCAAGCTAATTTTTGGCAACCTTCGGGGCCATTTTTGTTTCACCTGGTCGGCTAGTAAATTGGGCAGGGGCTCGCCTTTTTTTACTTCTTTATCAAGATCAGCAATCAAGAGCGGCTGGACTGCCTCAATAGGCTCTTGAACCAACAAGCGGATCCCAAAGGCGGTACCTTCCTTTTGGACAAACTCTTTTCGTATCGAATCCAGACAATCCTCAAAATCTTCCCTAGAGGCAGATTCAACTAAAGAAGTCGGATCGATATTACTTAAAAATGGTGGGTCAGCCAGAACGACCAAGTCGCCGTTTATTAGGGACCCTGAAGCAACTTGCACAACCTCAATTTTTTTGGCCTGCTTATCCCGAACCAAAATGACACCCGCATCACCTATCTTCGCCAGATACAAAACTGAACCCCACAAATTCGCCGCGACAAAATCCCCCTCTAAACCACTCGTCTTAAGAGCTTCCTTCACCACATCAATTGCTTCCTCAAGCGCCTTCAAATTACTGCCAGTAGCTGTATAAAATTTATCTTTAAAGCTGGCAAAAACGTTGCGGGCGGAGGCTAAAGACGCGTCTTCCGTTGATTTTTTCAAGTGAATCAGGAAAAAAACGCTACCCCTAGTTTGGCGCGCCTCTTCTTGTTCAGGTGTAAACTGAAATGAGGTGGTGAAAAATCCTTCTTCGGATTTTCCGCGAATTTCTCCAGCTTGAGCAAAAAGAGTTTTTTCCATAAATTAACTACTACTAACTAGTAATTGTCACTAGTATTAATATCAAGATTACTACTGAAGCTACCAAATGCAAGAGGGCGAGGCCGTTGATCAAAACTCCTTTTGAAGTAATAATTGTTTTATTTAATATTCCTACTTGTTTGTAAACCAAAATCGCAAACAGAGTGTAAAGTAAAACCGTAGCTAGAAGTATTATCTCCGCTGCCAGGTCCGCGTTCGAAAAAATCCGAAATCCTGATGAAATCCAGCTGGGTAGATTACTGTTCATAATCTGTTTATTTCAATTGTCCTTTTTTGTATTTAGTAACCAAATCAATAATTTTTTGCTGATTACCTTCTGGGTCAGGAATAGACGTAAATTCAAAGTTTGGAGCCGTCCCGGCTGTCTGCAAGGTGAGGTTACCGTAATCAAAAAAATTTTGGAAAAGGCCGCCCTTTGTATAGGTAATGTCTTCCACGTTACTTAGCGAGGCTTGCGAAACACTACGGTAAAAAAGACCGTAAAAATCGATATCGACTATCCGTTTGTTAGTTAAAATGTAGATATTAAAGTACCAGCCCAGGAACCGCTGGAAAGAAAAACCAGCTACCCCTAAATACCAAGTGGTCGCAGCCAAAAAAATATTTCGGGCCGAAAGGTTAATCACGACTAAAGCGTCTATCGGCAGCACCTTGAAAACTATCGGCAGCGCTAAAAAAATCAGAACGAGAATTATCCAACCCAAATTTGTCAACGGATGGGCGCGCAGAAAAAAAAGAGTAGTTTCATCGTTGTCCTCACCCTCAAACCGCAGGTGGTGGTAATTATCCATAAATTCATTTTACCAAGCGGTGAACGTGACCGCAAAGCGCCTTAATTAATCAGAATATCATAACGCGAGGTGATGATCACTAGGTTCCCCAGCGAGCGTAGGTTGAATATTGACCGGAAAAAACTTCCGGAAAATGTTTTACCACTGGGGTATTTATTGCTGACAAAGGTGACGGAAGAAGTGTTTCCGCGGCCGTCAAAAGCAACGATCACGTTGGAAAGCGTACCAACATCATTTACTCCAAGGGAGTTCAGTTGGCCCGCTACTTGGCTTGCGCTCCAACCAGGCGTTCTGCCAGGACAGGCCGGACTTTGAGAGAGATATTGATTATAGCTACTATTTGCCTGGGAAAGCATGGCGGCGTTGAAAAGATCGCTTATTTCCGCCTTTGTAAGCCAAGGGAAGGCACCGCTGCAGTATTTTCCGTTCCAAAAAGTATGGTACCAAGGTGAGTTACCGTAGGCTGGTCCGTCGTAGGCACCACTCGGACCGTAGTCTCTTATCCCCAAGGCGTATGGGGTGGAGCCGCCCCAGACTTCCTGGGAAGAAAGGGTGTAACCACCCGCTGTCGAAGCGAACCACGCCGTAATTGGACTGCCAGCGTAGGTAATTACGACTCCTCTCGTCGCGTTGACCGCGTCACACCACCGACTGTTATAGGTACCAGAGCAATTGGCACTACTCGCTCGATACACTTGGCAGGCTTCGGTGGTACAAATGGCCTGTCCCGGATGAGACTGCATCCAGTTGAGAGCATAAGTGCGGGCCGCGACTGCCTGTGCTTTCAAAGCTTCAATGTGCCAACTACGAGGCATTTCCGAAATTCCCCGCATATAATTGTCCTCAAAAGAAATATTGCCGTAGCCAGCGACATTAATTGTACCCGGTACCGGGTAGCCTCCCACCGACACGCCCGAGTAATAAGCCTTTAGAATCGTTACGTAGCCTTGCCCGGCCAGAGCCCGACCGTAAGCTCCGTACTGGCTCATGCCAACCCGGTGTGGGTAACCGTAAGTAAGAAATACGTAGGCCGGTGAAAAACCAGCGTTGGGTAGGGGCTCCGAAGCCGGCGCGCTGTCGCCAACGGTTTGATTGCGGTCAGCGGCGGCCAGCTTGGCCGCAATTAATTGCGTTTGTTGTCCGGTCAGATTTTTTAAATTATTTTGAATTTCGACTAGTTGCCCGGACAAAACATTTTGTTGGTTTGATTGATAGTAAAGCTGTCCCTGCAAAGAGGCTAACTGCGCGTTGATATCCGCGGCAATTTTTTCCAAATCGGCCGACGCCTGGGCGACTTCATCGCGCTGCTTTTTTACCAGCAGCATCTCTTCATTTATAACGCTGATCAGCTCCTTACTGGTATCCAAGACCTTTTTTTGCAGACCCAGCAGCTGCGTGAAATTTTCAAAACCATCGGTGGTGATAAAAAGTTCCAAGGGACTATTCCCTGGATGTTTATAAATGTAACGAATCTGCCCATCACGAATATTTATAGCCAGCTGCAAGTCGTCTTTCTTTTTGGCTAAATCTTGCTCCACTTTATTTAAGCTCTGGCGGATATCCTCAACTTTTTTGTTGGCCTCATCAGCTTGCGCTTGGGTCCCGTAAACCGAACCAGACAAGGAAGCAATCTGCTGCTTGATCGTATCAAGATCGTTTTGGGTCTGGGAATGTTCTTTGTTTTTAGCGTCAATTTTATTTTGGACATCAAGAAGCTCATCCGCGCGCGCAGCGGAAATAGAAATAACAAAGAGGAGAGCAGCTGGAATGAGAAACCGGGCAGCTTTTAGCATCGGTAGGATCGATTATAATCTATAAAAACGGTGATTTCAAATTTAGCTGGGCAGAAGTTGCCTAGCGCAGAATCTAAGAATACTTGAAGAGTTGAGAAGCTCGAAAATTCTGAAAGTATGGAGGATTCTATCGGATAGATTTTAACTTTAACCCTTCGACTTTCTCAAAGTCCTTATCAACCGTCACTAAAACTAAATTGTGCGCCAAGGCAGTTGCCGCGATTAAAATATCGAAGTTTTCAATCAGTTTACCTCTACTCCTTAGATTGGACCTAACTCTCGCAAACATTTCAACTATCTTTCTGTCGATATCTAATAGCTTTGTCGCTTTTAAAAAAGTTTCAAGATCGCCTCGACGTTGTTCCTCTTTTGGTTGTCCGACTAAACCCTCAAGTATTTCGCCAACTGAAATAACGCTAGTGCAAAGACCTTGGCTTCCTATGCTTTGCAGCAACGAGACTTTCGAAGGCTTACCCTTGAGGTGATCAATTATGATGTTTGCATCGATTAAATATTTCACCAAGAAGCTAAAAATTCTTTTTTAGAGGTTTTATCTTTGCGCGCTTTTTTTATCTTATTCTTAATAATTTCTGCGTTGAGATCTTTCCAAGCTCCTGCGGTTTTCATAAGCACGTCTATTCCGTCGGTCTCTGTAGGCTCCACTCTAGTTACTCTAGCGATTGGTTTCCCCCTTTTTTCTATAATAGTGTCTTCGCCTTTGTAATAGGCCCGATTTAAAAGTTCACCAAGATTTCTTCTTGCTTTTAGAGCTGCGATGGTCTTTGGCATAACGAGCAAAGTGTACCAATTGATACAGCCCGCGTCAAGGTCGGTAATCGAGTTTACACGTGCTTGAGTATCGGCTGAAATGAATATCTAAGAATTGGGTACGGTTGCATTTATATTCCTTTGTCGTTAAAATTCGCCTTGCAAACCGGAAGACACTGGAGGAGAAATGCACACTTTAATTTTTAACGTGCTGGTGATGATGCTGACGTTGTTGCTCATTTCCTGCGGGACAGA
>JAUYHE010000014.1 GCA_030690175.1 bacterium
CGATCGGAATTGGATCTTGAATGAGGCAGAGAGAGTTTACGGGAGTGGAATGCCACCGTTTCAACCTGCTCTGCTCGTCTTGGTTAGACAGTTCAAGCAGGATCACACAGACTGAGCCCCGATTCTCGTGCCTAGCACGGAAGAGGGGCTCTACGAATTTCTGCAGGTTACTGGTGTTTCTGGCCGGCAAAGTTTATAGCATCCTTCGTACTGCGAAACACAAGGTTTCTTAGTACTCTCGGCTGCTGCGACCACTTCGTGGGCTACCAACCTTCTTTCCTACAAAGTTTACCCAACCATCCTCATGGATTCCGCGATCGTCGTGATGAGTGTTGTGCAAAATTCCACCGTATTTGTTCCACACGTAAGTTCCACGCACTTCCACCCGGTCGCCGACTTTTACCGGTACACGGTAGGCTCGTTCGAGATTGTGAGCGACAAGAACAGTGTGGCCCGAGTGGATCGTTACAATAAAACGCTGGTGGGGTGTTTCTCCGTTGTCATCAGCCAGAATTTCGGTTACTTTGCCCTCGATGGTAAGAGGAATGTCAGAAATATTTTTCTCAAATGCTTCTTCAACGTTCATTAAAAGCGGTATTTATTATTTAGTATTCAGTATTTTGGGCAAGAACACAAGATTGTTTTTGATGGTAATTATCGTTAAAATACGTAAGTTATGGTGTTATATCGCAAGTACCGACCTCAAACCTTGGCAGAGATAATTGGCCAGGAACATATAAAAGAGCCTCTTTTAGCTTCACTAAAAACCGGAAAAATTTCCCACGCTTATCTTTTCACGGGTCCGCGCGGTACCGGCAAGACATCTGTTGCTAGAATACTCGCAAAAGCAGTTAATTGCCAGAAAACAGCCCACGGTAAGCAAACAACAACTTTTGGCGAACCATGCAATGAATGCGCTTCTTGCGTCTCTATTACCGAGGGATCACATCTTGATATTCTGGAGATAGATGCGGCGAGCAATAGGGGAATTGATGAGATACGCGATTTGCGCGAAAAAATAAAACTTGCACCCGCTTTTGGTCGATACAAGGTCTATATTATTGATGAAGCTCACATGCTTACGTCTGAAGCCTTCAACGCTCTTCTTAAAACCTTGGAAGAGCCGCCAGAACACGCTATCTTTATTCTTGCTACAACCGAACCGCAAAAAATTCCAGCCACAATTGCTTCCAGAAGCACTCGATTTGATTTTAAAATACCCACCACGTTGGAACTATTAGAGAAACTGACCAAAATTACTAAAGAGGAAGGTTGGCAGCTGTCGAGAGAGTCTCTAGAAGAAATCGCAAAAATAGCGGGGGGAGCATTTCGGGACGCTGAGGTACTACTCGAAAAAGTTGCTTCTTATGACAGCGCAGCGACTATCGAAAAAACCCGTCAAGTATTGGGAAAGATAGAAGCACGGGTAACTACTAATTTATTAAGATTAATCCAGGAAGGAAAGACAAGAGAAGCGCTCCTTTGGCTCGACGCCTATGTTAAAGAGGGGGGTAGTATCAGAGTCCTAGCTGAAGCCATACTTGAAGTATTGCGCAAGCTGCTTCTCATCAAAGCGGGAGCCGCGGAAATAATCGGATCGATTACCGAGGAAGAGCTTGAAATTCTAAAAAATATGGAAAAAAGTTTGAGCAAAGTCCAGATACTTAAAATCAACGACCTTTTTAATAAGGCAATCGTCGATCTTCGCGATGTTACTATAGCTCAATTGCCGATTGAGATTGCCATAATCGAAGCCACGCTAGAAAATCCTAACAATCCCGTTGAGATAGAAGAAAAGAGTAACGATGTTACTCATAACAAGATAAATGAACCAGTAATAAAGGATAAAGTATCTGTAGAAGAGGCTTTGGAAAAAAATGGAGAAAAGGAAGACCAAAAAAAGAAAATCGAAACAGAAAAAATAGGGGAAGCTCTTCCAACGCCAAAAAAATCAACGGGCCAGGATAGTAAAATTTTAAAAAATTTGCAAAGCGGTTGGGGAAAGTTTTTAAAAGAAATCAAACCCTTAAACAGCTCACTGGAAATGTTTTTGCGAAGTGCCAAGCCAGTTGATATCGATGAAGATACACTGGTGTTAGAATTTTCTTATCGTTTTCATAAAGAAAAGATAGAAGAGAAGAAATATCGGGAAGTAATTGAGAAAGCACTGGAAAAATTTACCGGTAGCCCGCTACGACTCAAAGGAATTGTCAGCCCCAAAGCACCTGAAGTTAAAAAAGAACAGGTTCCTAAATTAACAGAAAATGTAGAGGAAGTTGATCCCGCCCAGATTTTTGGTAAACTGGAGTAAGGAGGAAAATATGTTTGATAAGCTAAAACAAATGTACGATCTAAAAAGAAAAGCGGACGCTTTGAAAAAAGAGCTAGAGAGCGAAGTAATCGACGTGGAAGTAGGAGACGTCAAAGTACGCGTCAATGGCGCCCAAAAAATTCAAAAGATAGAGTTCCCGCCAGCTGTCGACCCCAACAAGCTCAAAGACGCTATTAATAAAGCTCTGGATGAAGCCCAAAAGGTAGCCGCCAAGCGCATGCAAGGCATGATGGGCGGTCTTGGCGGTCTGCAAGATATGCTCAAGGGTTAATAAATTTGTATTTATAAAAGAAGCAGCCGAAGTCCGGAAAATATCCCAAGACCTCGGCCAATGATCCCCCCCTTCTTACCTTATTCATAGATCCTGACTCGCATTTCCTCAAACCCAAAAAGCCAGATCCACTGGGCATTGTGAAGTTGGAGACCGACGCAACCGTGACTGGTTGGCTCGTTTCCGAAGTAGCTGTCATCATGCCACCAGTCCAAGTGGATACTGATATCACCTGTGAAGTACATAGTAAACAAGACATTCTGGACATGGTAGCCTTCTCCGCTCATGGTCTCATTGAAGATCCGGTCCAGTACTTTATAACCCTCACCAAGTGGTGTAGGTGTCCAAGACAGGCCGACGCCAATTGGTGCCTGAAACACCTCTCTACCGTCGACGTAAGCATGCAAGATTTGGTTGGCACGATCTACTTCCACCCACTTTTCGCCAGAGACGATGGGTGATAATTCACCTGGCATAGGAATAAAGATGAAAG
>JAUYHE010000021.1 GCA_030690175.1 bacterium
AGTCTGGCAGGTAATCATGTAGTACCTTTTCTCCCAATCGACATACAAAAGAGTGTTGTGCATTCGTTTCTCTTTATCGCATTTTTTGCAGACGATCACGAATTCGGTGGTAGGAGTGACGCTGGGTGTTTTCATTTTTTCACCATGTGATATATTATTTCTGGAAAAAGCACTAAACTCGCAACAAAATCATAAAATTCTTGTTCCGTAGGGTTCAATTGCCAAAATTCCTTGAAGAGTTTTAAAATGATTTCTTTTTCCATTTTCTGTTGCTCAACGCTCAATGCCCTATATGGCTTAATTTGGGCAATCAATCTTTCCTTTCGATCTTTTTTCATTTGTCCTCCGTTACGGTTTTGGTCGTCTGGGAAACCGTCGTCCCTTTTTCTGCCAACTCAATTTGAGAAAGCTCGAAACGCAACTTCTGGGCTTTGACCAACGCCTTTTTTTTGCAACTGGCTTCGACCTCGAAAAGCTCTTTCCCTAAAACCAACCCTTCTTTGATTTTGTAATTGTCTCCCCTATCTCTTTTGACAATCCAACTCCCATTTTTTGAGATTACGATATAATCAGGCATTTATTTCTTCCACCAGTCATCGCCCCTTCTGGGTTTAACCTCTTTCGCGGGAACGGGTTTCTTTTCCTCGACTTTCGGAGAAGCGAGTATCACTTCCTCTCCGCTAGCTTGCTGTTCTATCATGCGGGCGATGTCGTCCCAGATAAGGTCGATGACCTGATGAGAACCCTCTAGGTGCGACAAGGCTTGCGGGGCGATGTCAGAAAGCGACCCTGCGAAGACCAAAGAACATGTTTCAATAGGACATTTCAAATGCGGCATATTTTACCCTTTAAAACGAAACGAAAAACTGAAAGATCAGAAATCCAATAATCGCCCCGATAAAAAACCATTTCCAATTAATCGTCATTTTTCTCCACCTCCTCGGATTTCTCGCTGAAAACCTCCACTACCTCCACTACAAATTCCTTCAGTTCTTATACTTCCTCTGCTTCCTCCACTACCACTTCTTACTCTATCTCGATGTCTAGTACCACCACTTCTTTCATCACTTAATGCTAAAATATAACCAATAAGATAATTAAGTTTGCTTCTGAAGATTATGTCCATTTCCGTTTTAAACTGTAGTCTATCGATCCCTTCAGCCAACTCTACTAATCGTTTTTTGTAATTCTGGGTCATTTATTCCCCCTCCTCCGCCTGCACGCTTCTTTCTGAGCCTAAATAATCTTCTATTTTACTTTTTATCCAAATCAGTTGGTTTTTAATTAGCTCTTTCTCCCGTAAGTCATCAATCTGGGAAAGCGGTTGTTTTTCCAAGGAAAGTCCCAGATTTGCAATGATGTTTAGTATCTTGTTGGAAAAAGACGACTCCTTTGCCTTTTGCCTTTCTAACTCCATAACTGAAAAATCGGGAATTTTTTTAGATATAGCCACGTCACGACTGATTTGATCCCGACTGTCATAATCACCCGCAGCAATTTTCTCTTTGATTTTCTCTTTGACCCCGTCGGGAGCCATATCTGCTTCCCGATAATAAGTCCTCGGTCTACCCTTCAATAAATCTTCAACCACATATTTCGGTTGGCTCAATAAGTTGAGATATTGCCAAACATTTTCTTTGCTGACACCGACTTCCTCAGCGATCTGCAGGAACGGCCCCTTTATTCCTCTTCCCGTTTCGAATAAGTGTGAACCGGGTTCATACTTTTCCCCGGTTTTAAGCTCGTAGAGACTCGCCCATGCTTTGGCGGTATCGACGGCGTTCATGGACTCGCCCCCGCCTTTGGCTCCCGATTGCTGAAGGTTCTCCGCCATCTGTCTCCTTAATCTTTCGTATGGCGGTAGAGAACCGTCATTGATCGTTACCCCGATTTTTGTCCACCCCAGTAATTTTGCCGCCCGATACCTCAACTCGCCAACGATAATCACGTAATCGCCGTCGACCTCGATCTGATGGATCAGACCCTCTACCTTGAGGCTTTTGGCCAAATTCTCGATGGATTTCTCGCTGAAAACCTTTCTGGGATTGTTGGGGTCAACCTTGACCAAGGACATGTCGATCGTATCGTGGCGCATTTTTATTTGCCCGCCTTCCCACTTGAAACCTTGGGGAGAGCCAAAATTTCGTCTTTTACGCTACCGATCATAAATCCTTTTTCCACCGCCTCGTTTTTGACTCTGACTGCCCTTTTGACTATTCCCTTGACCCTAATATAGTAGGCGGTCTGAACCTTCCTGAACTCGCCTTCCGTTCCTAAAATTCCGTAAACCCCGTCGCTTTTTGATCCAAACCACAGGTTATGCTTTTGAGTAATTACCAACTTCAGGTAGTTAAACCAACCCCTAACCTTCGACTTGGCGATAAGATACGAATAAGGACTGTTGGGGTTGATGTAATCCCTGATAACCTCCTCTTTTACCAACTCTTCTCCCCGCAAAACCCGGTCTAATAGTTCCCGCAAAACCGAAGAAGATTTCTTTCGATTATTCAGACTTCTCATTTTACCTCCTTAATTAATAATGTTGTATGTATACTACCATATCCCGACGGGAATTGCAAGGGGGAAAATGTGGATCGGGGTGTTCCAAATAAAAAGAGGGTTTTGTTTTCCCGCCCGAAGGCGGTAGTCAGGCAAAACCCGACGCAACCCTCTTTACGGCGAAACGATCTTTCGGAAGCGACCGCAAGCGAAAGAAAGTCGCCGCCCCTATCCTACCAAAAAATTCCCCACCTGTCAAAACCATTCCGCACCTTTGACTTATTGTGTTATAGTTGTCATAAATGCTTGTCAAAATCTGTAAATGCGGGAATCTGTTTTGGAAGAAACAAACTTATTGCTCCGATGAATGCAAGAAGATGTTTAAAACCAGAACAATAAGAAAAATCCGCAAAAATTCCAGCAAACGAATAAGTCTTCCAAAAGATTTAAAAGCAAAAGTATTCAAACGATCAAGAGGAATTTGTGAGGAAAAGGGATGTAGCAGAAAGGCTCGACATATTCACCATAAAGTTCCCGTCAGCATCAACCCTAGCCTACAATTAAAACTCTTTACCTTAATCTATCTTTGTAGAAAATGCCATAGGCTCAAACACCCAGAGTTACCTGATTGTCTTTTTGTCTTATAGTTTTTTCGCCCTTATGACTCACCCGAAGCCAAAAGGCAATTTTGCGGTATACCGTTTGTCTCCGACCCCCCTATCCCATAGTAATAAAGATTCCCACAACCACTTCCCAAATTTTTTAGCCTCGACTTTCCTCCCTACAGTCTTCCCAACCCTTCCCCCAAAAATTTCCCCCCCGAAAAACTGGTTCCAGGCAACTGATCCAAGACGAATACTTGCCCCTATCCTACCCCACTTTTTATTTTTCCGCCCCGTGTAGGTCACTACAGCTCCTCCGTGGCTAATTAGGATAGCCTCTCCTAGCCTCCATAGTGTAACCCGATGCAGGGCAGTTTTGGGAAAAATCGCCCAGATTTGGAGGAGGACTCCATACCCCGTCGCGCCTATATTTTCAGATCTTCGAACCCAGGGGGGAGGCGTGAGCGTGGATACGACACACTATAGTTATAGTACGTCATATACCGAAGCTATTTTATTTTTTTTGTTTTTATTGTGAAGCTAACTCAATAATACCTATAGTATCAATAATGTATTACACTCCCCGCCTTCCCTTCATACCTACCTATCTATTTTTTTCTTTTTGGTTTTGGATCCTTCCCACTATCTCCTCTTATTATTGTATAGTCTATGTACCTCTTTTTGTTTATATATCTTTACTTCTTAAAGTCTTTATATCATTTCACTATACATCTTTTTGATTAGATGGGGGACGGGTGGTGGGGGGATTATATCCGGATAGTTCAGTTACGAGCCCGCCTGGGCCGGTACATAGCCTTACAGTTGGAGCCTTACAATGCGATAAAAGGCGTAGTTTTATGGGTAGTTTGGGTTGGTGTGACAAGCTATCTTAAGACCCTATACTTGACAAGCTATTTATAAAGTAGTATGATAATCACACTAGCACCTTGATAATTTGACTACGGATAAGAGGGAAAGCGGAAGGGAAAACATGACAAAAAAAGATTATATCAGAATGGCAGATCAATTTAAGGAAGCGTATGGGTTAACTTCGATGACAGACGACCGGGAAATAGTGAGACCGTATATCGAAGCTATCATCAAAGACTTCGCGACCATGTTAAAAGAAGATAACCATTTATTCTCTAAAGAGAAATGGGATAGTTATATTTTTAACAGTAAATAGTGAGCATATTATAAACTAGCGGGTGTCGTTCAATTACCTGCGATCGACTAAGTGAATACAGAATTAAAAACCTACAGCCCGCACCTAATAAGTTAAAAATAGCTTTCCTTCTTATTCGGAGTTAAACGACACACAATACTTGACAAACTTGACAAGCTATGTTATAATACACACAATATGAATATACTTAAACGTTACTTAAAAAGAGTGAGAATAAGCAAGGCCAATAAGCGATATTATAAGGAGTATGGGTACTCA
Source organism: bacterium (assembly GCA_030690175.1). Classification (GTDB taxonomy): domain Bacteria; phylum Patescibacteriota; class Microgenomatia; order Woykebacterales; family RBG-16-39-9b; genus JAUYHE01. The sequence goes on from JAUYHE010000021.1 coordinate 4,546, forward strand.
CGCAAGGTCACAGTCAAAGAATTCGGGGAGGTCATTGGGTTTCTAACATTACCAAGAAGGTAAACCAACATTATGAAAAAAACAACCATCATTATCTTAACCCTAGCCTCTTTATATCTTGCCTTACACTTCGGCCGACTGTATGAATACCGGAATACTCAAGAGGCCATAGACAACGCCATGGAAAAACGTCTGGCGACTTGTCTTGACCGCGACTATAATTTTACCCCTTCCGACTGGTGTCTGTACGGTCAGGGGGGTTATGAGGTAAAACCATGAATAATCAACTTTGCGACTATTGCGTAAACGAAACCAAAAAAGCAAGTTTCAGTTTCGAGAACGGGCAAGGCCAAATAAAATACATCTGCAAGCCGTGCTTCAAGTCAAGTTTTTGGGGGAGATGGTTAAAAAATAACCATATCCACTTGACCGCTCTTGACAGTAAAGATGTCCGGCGCTACAACTTACCTCTTGACCATAAGTATAGCTTAATCAGTATCGAATACACGGGGTCACTTTTAGACGGCGGTGGTTCGGCTTGTGAAAACTGCGGGAAGCTCATTGTCAATATAGCTACCGTTAGAACTGAAGAAAACAAGATATACCATATCGGAACCGACTGCGCCGAAACGTTGTCTTTTACCGACCACAACGACTTCTGGAAAGTACGGGAAGCGCAAGCCCGTCACGCTAAACTCATGGGATACGCAAGGAAAGTTAAAAAAGCCCAGGCCGAAGGCGTGAAGGTCACAAGCGAAGTTCAAGAGGGCACCACGACTATACTTTTTAATGGCGTATGGCAGTATAGGGTTAAAACCGATATTTTTAACCGATATTTTAAAATTTAAACTATGAATAAGAATCAGACCTACACACGCACTAGTTTTAATTTTTGTTATCCGGTAAACGAGGTAAAAGCCAAAAAAGAACTTGACCGACTTGACGAGATAATCAAAGACTTAAAAAAAGAGGCCGAAGCCAAAAAGCAGTTTTTCATACTATAAGCTGAAAAACGAGCCTCTACAATGCCCTACACGGGCAAGAAAACAAAAAGCTGATATGTTACACCTTATACATAAAATCAATCTAATTAAAGATATTATAGCTTTACTTTTTAGCAAGCCATGAAGTCAAAAACTATTCTCATTATTTTAGCTTTAATCGCTTATTGCTTTTTGCTTAATGCTAGGTTAAACGAAACCGAGGCGAGCCGGTGTCAAGTCTGGCACTGGCAATCATGCCCAGAAGGGAAGTGATAAAAAATGAATTTTACTGATGCTCAATTTTTGACCAAAAAAGAGAAAGAGTTGACCTATAAACAATGGGTTAGTTTTATAAACTGGCTTGCTGATAGCGAAAGATCAAAAGAAACGATCGGCTCGGACTATGGCGGGGAGATTGACCCGAAGGGATACCGACTTTTTACTGATAGGGTTTATAAACATTTGAGCCTACATTGCGGGTTTATAGCGCATTACAATCGGGCTGGGTTTTTTGGAACATATTTTAATAGTGGAATTGATACCGAAACATTTTTTAACAATCTGATAAATAACGGAGGATATGGCGATACGCAAGACTTAACGCAAGCGATGATTGCCTACCATCAAACAAAAAAAGACAGAATAGCGGGTAACGTATTAAGTGAAGTAGACGACAAGGTTGCTTTGCTTGAAGAATGCGTAAAACGCGCAAAAACTGACCCAGAATTTGCTAAAGAATTTTTGAGATCACTTTGACGGCTTGCGAGTGGTTTAGAAGCGCAAGCCTCTAAACCGCTAACGAGCTACAAAAAGGAGGTGAGAAATATGCAGATAAAATTGAATACAAATTTGGTACCACTTTTTAGCGGGACGTATGAATCACGCTGGGAAGTGTCCGAATACAATGAGGAGGGAACCGAGGAGGTTGAAGTTGACTATGAGCAGGTTGACTTGATGGAATCCATAGCCGGGGTATATCAGAAAAACGCCGGGTATATATTGAGCGAACTCAATTGCGCGTTTATAAAAAAGCTAACCTTTGACGGGACGTTTGAATCCCCACGGGAGTACAATTTTAAAACTGATGTCCTTGATTTTACAATTGAGGTAGTAAAGACAAAACTTCTGAATACTTTGAAATCATTGAAAAATGACAAAAAGTTTGAGGAGTTTTTGCGTGAAAACTATACGTCCTATGATGGATTTATGAGCTTTACTCCCAACAATTACCCGGATTTATACAATGAAATCACCGGAGAAGGTCGGGAGTTTGAACAGGCAATCGGAGCATTGATAACATACCTTGCAAAGTCAAACATAACAGAGCACGGCGGGTACAGTATTGAGGAGATGATACACGAAGACTGGCAGGGCAATGGGTACAATGGGTTGTCTTATTCAATAGTTGAATTTGCTTAGTTTGAGCCTTGCGAGTGTCGTTTTGCTACCGCAAGGGGTAAGACGGCACTAACGGGAGCTTAAGAAAGGAGGTGAGAAAAATGAGAATAACAAACAATAAATTTATGCTACGGGAGTTAAAAGCTAATAATCCCGCTTGGTTCAGTATCGGCAACAAAAGGTTTTTCCATGATCGACAATACTTTTTCATGTATAGCGGAAAAACTGGCAATCCTTACCTAGTACGATCAACTTATGCCTGGACTGATATGTTCGGTGATACCGCTAGGCTCCACTATCGGGTTAATGAAATAGTGGAAAACAAGGAAAAAACAGGATACGAAGTGGGGAATTTACTTGATGATCAATTCGAAACATTAAGCGAAGTTAAAAAGTGGTTGGGAAGTATTTAAAAAGTCTTAAACGAGAGGGGGTGAGAAATATGCAAAACGAAAATATAAACATCTGGACTGCTGGGGCTTTAAGTATCCATAAACTATTTAAACCAGAAAACATAACCGACATTATCGAACTGATAAAAATAGGCAAAAAGTTGAGGCGCTTTTACACTAATTCCTGCAACGGCTACAATTGGGAAAAAAACGATAGACTGGCGGAAAAATGGGAGAAAAAAGCGGAGGTTATAGCCAAAAGAATAAAGGCTAAAATCTTTTTTCAGACCGACCCACGGGGAGCTACGATATATCTTGACAATAAACCTATTAAACTGAATGCCTATACACGTGCGGTTTGCTTAGTTTGAGCCTTGCGAGTGTCTTTGTCAACGCAAGGCGACAAGGACACTAACGGGAGCTTAAAAATGAGAATTTTAAAAGGCGGTATGCTTGAAAAAGCCAAACAATTAAAAAAGCAAGGTAAATTCACTGGTTTTGTCAATATCGAACCAGATTATATTGACTATGCGGAAACAATCGCTTCCCGCTTGTGCTTAAACCCTTACAAGGTGGCAAAATTGCTTAAAGGTCTGGATAGAAAACCAACGAGGGCTTACGGCAAATTTTTTGAATTATACCCGACTGAAAACGACAAAATTTTGGCAGTTATCAACTTTTAAAGTCTTAGAAGGAGGTGAAAAATTATGACAATATATGGCTTAGACATACCAAACGACAGTGCATTTTGGGACGAGGTAAAACTTAGAGCTATGAATAATTATGGGGACTGGGAAGCTAAAAACATTGGACTTGCCATAGCACATATTTT
>JAUYHE010000022.1 GCA_030690175.1 bacterium
GGGACATAGTGTTTTTGTTATTGGTTAGCGCTTTTAGCATACCACTGTGTCCTAAATGTCTGTGTACTATATAATTTCTCGATACACTAGGTTTGCAATTTTCCCCATTTTGTGATAAAATTATATGAAAAATAAAAACAAATATGCAACAATACAAAGTTCCTCAGGACGTACAGAGAGAAGACACGATCATCGGACCGTTGACTTTGAAGCAGTTAGGAATCCTTGGAATCGGTGGAGGAATCGCATACGGAATTTACATTAGCTTGGCGAACAATTACCCAATGGCAATTTGGCTTCCACCAATGGTAATCGTCATTGCAATCACTCTCGCTTTTGCATTTTTGAAAATTCACAATTTAGATTTTGTGACATTCATAATGGCATACACTGAATTCAATTTCTTACCAAAAAAAAGAATATGGATTCAAGGCAGTGGATACCCTTTTATCTCCCCTTTTGAAACCCCATACAAAGAACAAAAGAAAAAAGAACTTACAAGAAAAATGGGCGCAAAAATAGAATCATTAAAAGAATTATCACGCGTACTTGATACACATGGAGGCATCGACGAAGCCGAAACAACCCTTTCACCGGAAGAAAAAACTAATTAAAAAATATGAACATACTTGACCAAATAGCTCCGGCACAAAAAACCAGAAACAATGCATCCTCAAGCACTCAAGCAAATTTACGCATAGGTGAAATTCGCGACGACGTACTCGTCTTGAAAAACGGAGGAATGAGATCCATTTTGAAAACAACAAGTATCAATTTCAATCTAAAATCCGAACAAGAACAAAACGCTATCATAAGCGGATATCAATCATTTTTGAATGCATTAGACTTTCCTATTCAGATAGTAGTGCGCTCAAAAAAACTTGATATCGACAATTATATCGATCAAGTCAAAGAACTTGGAGAAAAACAAGAAAACAAACTTCTTCAAGAACAAACATACGAATATGCGCAGTACATAAAGAAATTAGTGGATTACGCAGACATCATGGAAAAAGAATTTTACGTAATTATCCCCTACACTCCAGCAAGAACACCGATGGAAGAAGGCGGCGTTTCAAGCTTTCAAAATTTCTTCAACAGATTGTTCGGGCAAAAAGAATCTTTTTCAGACATAAAACAAAGACACGGCGAATTCCAAAATTTAAAAAGAGACTTAATGCAAAGAGTAAACACAGTTAAATCAGGTCTTGAAGGATGCGGACTAAAAGCCGAGGAACTAAACACTCAAGAAATAATCGAACTTTTCTACAACATCTACAATCCAGTCATTTCAAGAAGCGCAAAACTGAAAGACTTGGCAAACACAGCCGTCGAAAACGACCTTGAGCGCGAACAACCAGACAATCCCGATCTAGTCGGAACTCCAAACGCGACAGGACAAAAATAAAAACAGATTGATCTTATCAAGTCTTCCGTTTTTTATGGTGGGCCTCGTGGGTTCCAAACGCAAAAAACCCCTTAACGTTTTGGAAAGGAAGAAAACCTTTTCCAAAAGGTTTTCTTAAATGAAATAAAAAGCATTATCTTGGCAGCGCCCTACTTTTCCATAGACAAGCTATAGTATCATCGGCGAAGGCCGGCTTAACTGCTGTGTTCGGGATGGGAACAGGTGTACCCCAACCTCTTAAACTACCAAGATAGTACCTTTTATTTCAAATATCGTTTTCAGCCCTTAAATCAGGCTCAAACTTATACCATAGTATTTCTTACACCAATCACTAGTCAAAGTAAAGGATCTCTTAAATGTATAAAAATAATCACAATCGCCCATTAGTATCGCTCGACTCAACACATCACTGTGCGTACATCTGCGACCTATCAACCCTGTAGTCTTCAGGGGGGCTATAGGGATATATAATCTTAGGAATAGCTTCCCGCTTAGATGCTTTCAGCGGTTATCCATCCGAACGTAGCTACTCTGCAATGCCGCTGACGCGACAACAGATACACCAGAGGTTCGTTCATCCCGGTCCTCTCGTACTAGGGACAACATCCTTCAAATATCCTGCGATCATGGAAGATAGAGACCGAACTGTCTCACGACGTTCTGAACCCAGCTCGCGTACCGCTTTAATTGGCGAACAGCCAAACCCTTGGGACCTTCTCCAGCCCCAGGATGCGACGAGCCGACATCGAGGTGCCAAACTGATTCGTCGATGTGAACTCTTGGAATCAATAAGCCTGTTATCCCCGGAGTAGCTTTTATCCGTTGAGCGATAGCGCACCCACGTGCCACTATCGGATCACTAACACCTGCTTTCGCATCTGCTCGACTTGTAGGTCTTGCAGTTAAGCTCCCTTATGCGTTTGCACTATCAGCCTGATTTCCATCCAGACCTAGGGAACCATTGCGCGCCTCCGTTACTCTTTAGGAGGCGACCGCCCCAGTCAAACTACCCACCAAGCACTGTCCTTTAATCCCAGATTAATGGGAAAAGTTAGATCCTAAGTATAGCAGGGGTGGTATCTCAAGGATGACTCCACCTCAACCGAAGTCGAGGCTTCAAAGTCTCCCACCTATCCTGCACGAGCTATACCCAGAATCAATGCCAAGCTATAGTAAAGCTTCACGGGGTCTTTTCGTCTTTCCATGATAAGCTGGCATTTTTACCAGCTCTGTAATTTCGCCGAGTCTATTTTTGAGACAGTTTTCAGATCATTACTCCATTCGTGCGGGTCAGAACTTACCTGACAAGGAATTTCGCTACCTTAGGACCGTTATAGTTACGGCCGCCGTTCACCAGGGCTTAGATTCGAAACGTGAATTTCTCCTCGTGACCTTCTGGCACTGGGCAGGAGTCAGCCCCTATACATTGTCTTGCGACTTTGCAGAGACCTGTGTTTTTGTTAAACAGTTGCCTGAAATCTTTTACTGCGGCCAGTCATAATAAAACAACTGGCAAGGTTTATCCCGAAGTTACACCTGTTGTATTGCAAAGTTCCTTAAAAATAGTTATCTCGATCGTCTTGGTCTACTCGACCTACCCACCAGCGTTGGTTTGCGGTACGGTAACTTAATTTTCTCGCTACCGAGGATTTTCTTGGCAGATGAACCCCCCGGAATCTCTCCGTCAAAGACGAAGAATTTTGCATCGTTACTCATAAACTCTAAGGGATTTACCTCAAAGAGCATAAACTTGTAACTTGCACGTGAATTCATTAACACGCTCCGGCTATCCATCCACGTCTCCCCTGAGCTAACGCCACAATTGGTTCAAATCGTTCTTTCAACTTAGGACCGAAATCCTATGAAGATCAAACAATAAGCCCCGCATGTTTTGTTCTGACGAAAATTAAGTTGTACAGGAATATTAACCTGTTATCCATCGACTACGCCTTTCGGCCTCGCCTTAGGACCGACTAACCCCAAGTCGATTAACGTGGCTTGGGAAACCTTGGGTTTTCGACGTTCGGGTTTTTCACCCGAATCACGCTACTTATACCAACATTTTCACTTCCTGCCGCTCCACCCAAGTTCACACTCGAGCTTCGATGCTGACAGGAACGCTCCTCTACCGCGCCACAATGCCGAAGCACTGTGACACCCGCGTCTTCGGTTAAAGCTTTGAGCCCCGCTATATTTTCGGCGCGAAATCGCATAGACTAGTGAGCTATTACGCACTCTTTAAAGGAATGGCTGCTTCTAAGCCAACCTCCTAGGTGTATAAGCGACTTCACATCCTTTACCACTTAAGCTCTATTAGGGACCTTAGACGACGATCTGGGCTGTTCCCCTTACGACTATGGCACTTAGCTGTCATAGTCTCACTCCTGTAAAATTCACAAGGGTATTCGAAGATTATCTAGGTTTGGTAGACTTATTTCGTCCCCTAGCCTAAACAGAGCTCTACCCCCCTAGCTTAATTTACAAGGCTAACCCGAATGATATATCGAGGAGAACCAGCTATCTCGGAGTTCGTTTAGCTTTTCACTCCTACTCACAGCTCATCCACCGCCTTTACAACGACGGTTGGTTCGGCCCTCCAGTCACCGCTAGGTAACCTTCAGCCTGGCCATGAGTAGCTCACTCAGTTTCGGGTCTAGTGCACGACACTATAAACGGGTTATTCACCCTCGCTTTCACTATGGCTCCAGGTATTACTCCTTTAACCAAGCGCCGTACAGCTAACTCGTTGGTCCGTTCTACAAAAAGTACACCGTCACCCGCTTGCGCAGGCTCCGATTCGTTGTAAGCATAAAGTTTCAGATTCTATTTCATCCCCCTAACCGGGGTACTTTTCACCTTTCCCTCACGGTACTTGTTCACTATCGATCTCCAAACCTATTTAGCCTTGGAAGGTGGTCCTCCCAGATTCAAGCCGGATTTCTCGTGTCCGACCCTACTCAGGAACACTCTAGAGCTTTATACTATTTTCGACTACGGGACTATTACCCTCTTTGGTCGCTCTTTCCAGAGACGTTTGTCTAATAGTAATAAAGATCATATTGAGGTCCTACAACCCTCTGTTCCGTGGAACAAAGTTTGGGCTACTCCCCTTTCGCTCGCCACTACTAAGGGAATCTCTATTTGATTTATTTTCCTTGGTTACTTAGATGTTTCAGTTCACCAAGTGTCCTAGATATACCTATGTATTCAGTATAACTTAGCCCGCATAACCGGGACTGGGTTTCCCCATTCGGAAACCTTCGGGTCAAAGCCTGCTTAGCGGCTCACCGAAGCTTATCGCAACTAGCTGCGTCCTTCATCGGAGTTTGGAGTCAAGGCATTCACTTTATGCTCATAAGTAGATTATTTTTTATTCGAGAGATCCAATTACTTTAACTAGTAATTGGTATCAGAAATTACATTTGTTTGACGATCAAACTTACTTACTTACTTGCTTACTTAACTAACTTACTTTGATTCTTATTGATTGTTTTTCGAAATATATTAGATATATATTTGAAACCTGATTTTTAAGGGGCAAAAAAAAGATGTGCCTTCTGCACATCCTCAAAGCTAACAATTTTTGAAAGAAACTTACGTTGTTAACCTTAAGGACAAGCAGCAGTTTTTTCGCATGAAATAGGGTAAAAATCTAACTCAACTAACTCAAAATGCGGAGCAATTATATGGATGTCATCCACTAAAGTCAACACTATTTTAGAAAAATCTTCCGAAGCTTCCAATAAGCAGGGATTGTAGCGCACCAAAGCCATACATTAGCGATAGAATAAACGTCAAAATCCCAAGTAAAACGACAAAAGTATTTGTTCCTCCCGCCCCAAGGAAACTTTCTGCAAAATCCACATTACCAATAAACTCACGAATAGCCCTTCTATAATAAAGAATCAAAAACGCCGCCGGACAACCCAAAGCAATTGCAAGGAAACGATCCATAAAAAAATGAGGTTAATTACAAAAGGATTCTAGCAGAGAATAAATACATAATAAAGTCCCTCTTTTTTAATTGACTAAACTTTTTGTTTAAAGTAATTTTGTTTTTGCGATTTTTGGCGTATTATATGCAAAATCGTACGAGGGCGATTAGCTCAGCTGGTTAGAGCGCTACACTGATAATGTAGAGGTCAGAAGTTCAAGTCTTCTATCGCCCACCATTTAATAGCGAGAAAAACGATCCGCAGGCGCAAGCAAAATGAGCTTGTGAATTTTGCTGTAGCCGTAGGAAAACTTTCAAGAAAAATGCTTTTACGAACAAGTGAGTAAAACATTTTTCGTAGAAAGTTTAGTTTTTCCCTATTGAGAATTATTTCTCATACAAATAAACTCTATCCACAACCTTTTTAGGCTTCAGCGTGGGCATTTTAAATTCATTTGAAATCACAATTGTCCCCTTTTTCAAAGTTGGCCAAACCTCACGCTCAAATTTTTCCATTGAACGATCAAAAAGAAAACAAAAAATCTTATTAAATTTCATCAGATCTTTTTTCCAAAAATTTCCATATTTGATTTCAGCCTTTCCTTTGCGAAAAAACGAAAGCCATTTCGCAAACAAAAAAGTCGGAATAGACATTTCGTATCCAACTGCCAAAGAAACCCCTTTTTTCGCGATACGTCCTATCAAAACACCATCTCCACATCCCAAATCCACAACTCTATCCCCTTCCCCAAAATTCCCAAGTTCAAAAATCGCAAAGTCTTTTCTTTTCAAACTTCGAACATACGGCGCACCAAAAATCATCGCATACATCCCAGGCAAAACCAAAATTGCCCACACACAAAAAATAGCAACCTTAAGCCAAATATTCAAATCAAAGCTCACGGAAACCGCCAAAATGAGAGTTAACAAAACTTCAAACATAAAAAAAGTATAACACCACTTCCCGAAACAACATATAAAATTAGCAAACATCTAATTCTTCCGTCCCTCCCTCAACTCCCTCAACTTTTTTCGCAGCAGCGCTTCGCATAGAAATAATAGCCTCATAAGTCTCACGCATATCCATATAAGTACAAACATACTCCCCATAAAAACGAACCCTATCCGCACCACCAATAAAAAAAGAAATAGCTTGTAAAAGCTTAAAAGCGACAATACATTTATTTATAGCAGAAATATATCCAGAATTAGGATTAAATCCACGTTCTACATAATGACGACACAATCCTTTTCCCGCCACATCATCCATTATAAGCAAAAACTTAAAAACATCTTCTTGTTGAGCCGGATTAAGTTTAGAAAATTCTTCTGTATACATGGAAACATCCGCATCTCCTCTACGAAAAGCATCATCTAAACACGCCCTAACTTCTGCAGGTATTCTCTCAGCAATACCACGAGCCTGAAAATCAAGTCCTTCAAAAACACTTTGAACTTCCATAATTATACTTAAAAATTAAGAAGCAATCATATCACGAAACAAAGATACGTCAACAACCCCATAAAGGTTTTTTATACAAAAAAAACACAGATTGTTATAAATGGTGGAGCTGAAGGGAGTCGAACCCTTTACCTCCTCGGTGCAAACGAGGCGCTCTAGCCAAGTGAGCTACAGCCCCATATATCAAACAACCTGCACTTCTAATTTTTCGGTATCGGACTTTGCTTTCAAAGTCTTTAACATTCCAAGCGTAGTAGAGAAGCCGGTCAATCTGGTTATCATACCAGACCAACTCAGCTACAATAAATTGCAACTGACATATTCTTCAGATAAATCTGTAGAATATTCGACCTAGAAAAACTAAAAAGTTTCTCATAATGCTCTATAAAAGAGATATTCCATCCGCAGGTTCTCCTACGGATACCTTGTTACGACTTCACTCCAATCAATGGTTTCACCTTAGGACCCCGCTAAAAGCTAAGGGTACTTCGGGTGCTCCCATCTTTCATAGTGTGACGGGCGGTGAGTACAAGACCCAGGAACATATTCACCGCGCCATGGCTGATGCGCGGTTACTAGCGATTCCAACTTCATGAGGGCGAGTTGCAGCCCTCAATTCGAACTAAGATCAGCTTTATAGGATTGGCTCGGCATTACTGCTTTGCTACCTGCTGTACTGACCATTGTAGCATCTGTGCGGCCCTAGGCATAAAGGCCATGCTGATTTGACGTCATCCATACCTTCCTCCGACTTTGAATCGGCAGTCTGCTGTGAAAAATGCAACACAGCACATGGGTTGCGCTCGTTTACGGACTTAACCGAACACCTCAAGGCACGAGCTGACGACAACCATGCAGCACCTGTCTTAGAGTTCCGTGAGGCACTCTCTTGTTTCCAAAAGATTCTCTAGATGTCAAGCCTAGGTAAGGTTCCTCGCTTACTATCGAATTAAACCACACGCTCCACCGCTTGTGTGGGTCCCCGTCTATTCCTTTGAGTTTTAATCTTGCGATCGTACTACTCAGGCGGAGAACTTAACGCGTTAGCTTAGGCACAGAAGGGGTCGATACCTCCTACACCGAGTTCTCATAGTTTACAGCGTGGACTACCAGGGTATCTAATCCTGTTTGCTCCCCACGCTTTCGCGCTTGAGCGTCAGAAACAAGCCAAGAAGCCGCCTTCGCAACCGGTGTTCCTCTCGAGATCTACGCATTTTACCGCTACTCCGAGAATTCCACTTCTCTCTCTTGCCCTCTAGCTAATCAGTTTTGATCGCTGATTCCTGGTTGAGCCAGG
>JAUYHE010000061.1 GCA_030690175.1 bacterium
CCGTCTTATTTTGCCTACGCCTTCAAAAGTAAGGTGGATATTCTAAAAGTAACAACGATCTTTGCCGCTGGTGTGGCAGTAGTGATCGTGCCGATCGGGATTGGGATTGCCGCCCTAGCCTCTTTTTTTAGCTTGTATCACGAGTGGGTTTTCTTTGCAGGTGGGTCCTTTCTGGTTTTTCTTGGGGCGCTTTCTTTACTTGGAAAGACTTTTGAGCTGCCTTTTGCCAAAACAAGCGTAAAATGGAACCCCCAGGATAAACTTTCAGTTTTTATTTTAGGAGTCTTTTCTGGTGCTGCAAGTAGCTGTTGTGCCCCGGTTTTAGCGGGTGTTCTGACCCTTACAGCTATTTCTGCAACACTTATCCAAGCTGGTATCCTTGCTCTGGTGTACGTCTTTGGAATGGTGTTTCCCCTATTTGTTATGGCTTACTTCTGGGACAGCTACCAATGGTCGAAAAGCCCCTTGGTTCGAGGGAAAATCTTACATTTCAAATTGTTTGGTAAAGATTATCAAGTGCATACCACAAACTTAATAGCGGGTGTTATGTTCCTCTTTTTTGGTATTTTTGTGATTTATTTAGGGATTACCGGAACCGAGTCAGCCGCACCTGGCTGGCAGAGATGGCTGTCTAGCTATGTAGCTGCGGGAATTGAGAATGTTGCGGCCTGGTCTAAGGGGTTTCCTGATTTTATCTTCCTAGTTATTTTAGGTTTGATAGCAGCGTTATTCATATATAAAGGTTTCTTTTCAAAAGTTAAAAGACCTGAAGGAGGTAGTAATGATTCAAGCAGAGACAGATAAAATAAAAAGACTGCCTAAAAAAGAACGGTTAAAGTTTTTTAGGGAGCAACAGGCCAAACAGCGTCAATCGCAACAAAGGAAAGGGCTGATTGTAAAAGCAGTCATTGTTCTTGCTGCAGTCGCAACTATTATATTTTTTGGTTACCTCGTAGTTAACTCTAGCCCAAGTGGCCAAAACGTATCGTCTTCAAATATGACTTCTCTTGGTAATTTAAAGCTTGGGGATCAGGCACCAGATTTTACATTACCAGCCACGAACGGTTCGACAGTTTCCCTCAGCCAATACAAAGGAAAGAATGTCTTGCTTTACTTTCAAGAGGGAGTGATGTGTCAGCCTTGTTGGAAGCAGATTGGAACCATGCAGAAAAATAGTGATAAATTTAAGGCAGTTGAAACTGAGGTTATCGCTATCGGTGTAGACACTACCGCTGACTGGGGTCCAATTTTGAGAGCAGAAGGTATTACCACAATACCGGTGCTAGTTGATTTCGATCGGAAGGTTTCAAAAGCGTACGGCGTTCTTAGTCTACCTTCACAGATGCATTCAGACAGGCCTGGTCACACGTTTGTGCTGGTTGATAAAAACGGTAAGATAGCCTGGATTGCTGACTACCCAACCATGAGGTCTACCGAGCAAGAAATACTCGATTACATCAAGAAAGCCCTAGGAGGAGATTCCTAAACTTATGCTTTTCATTGCCTTAAAAAATCTTTTTCAAGAAAAAACTAGACTTTTAATAAGTGTGGGTGGAGTCGCTTTTAGCGCATTACTAATTATTGTTTTGGTTGGTTTGTATCAGGGCTGGCAAAACAAAATGGGAGAGTATATACGTAATCTTCCCGCAGATCTCTGGGTCGCTCAGGAAGGTTCAAAGGATATGTTTCACAGTGTCTCCGTAATTTCTTTAGAGGATGAAAACAAGATCAAATCGATAGAAGGAGTTTCTCAGGTGGCCGCTTTTAGCGGGAGACAATTGGAAGTGGATTTCAACGGGAAACAAGCTGCAACCTACGTAGTTGGTTTTGACACTTCCTCGCGAGTTGGTGGACCACTGCGGGTAATAAAAGGTAAATCTGCCCCCTCCAACGGAGAAATTATTATAGATAAAATATTTGCTGATGATAACGATCTAGAGATCGGTGATAGGTTCCCTATCGGAACAGAAGAATTTGAAGTAGCAGGTATTTCTGAAGGAGGAAGCTTAATTACCTTTCAGTATTCCTTTGTTACGAAGGAAGACGCGGAAAGACTTTTTAAACTGCAGGGTGTAACGAACTATTTTATGGTTACCCTTTTGGATGACTCAAAAAGTGGCTTTGTAGCCAAGAGAATTAAAGAGCTGATTCCAAGCACTAAAGTTTTTACTAGAAGAGAATTTGTCGATAAAAATACTGAAATTGTTACCGAGACTTTTCTGCCTATTATTTTGGTTTTAGTTCTTATTGGTTTTGCCGTAGGTGTGGCGGTGATTGGTTTGACGATTTTTACCTCGACAATTGAAAAATCGCGTGAATATGGCGTTCTAAAGGCGATTGGAATAAGAAACAGCCAACTCTACCTAATTGTTGTCCAGCAGGCTTTAGTAGCTGGTGTAGCGGGTTACCTGATTGGTCTTGGTTTCGCTTTTTCACTTAGCCTTGTTGTTGGACAATTTGTGCCAGAATTTATCACTCTTTTTAGAGTTATAGATATAGTCTGGATTTTTGGAGCTACTTTATTGATGGCTATCTTAGCGGCGTTTGTCCCAAGTAGGAGAATAGCCCACATAAATCCAGCGGAGGTGTTCAAGGCATGAGTTTGATAGCAAACAGCGTAACCAAAATTTACGACAAAGGCCGACCTAGTGAGGTGAAAGCGGTGGACAATGTTTCGCTGACGGTAAATCCTGGAGAAATCTACCTTTTGATGGGCCCTTCCGGATCTGGAAAAACCACCCTGATTACGATCCTAGGCGGTCTTTTATCGGCTACAGAAGGTGTAGTAACGGTGAACGGTGAAGATATTACAAAATTGAAGGAAAACAAACTACCAAAGTTTCGGTTGAACAACATTGGTTTTATTTTTCAATCGTTCAACCTGCTTTCAGCCTTGACAGCTACCGAAAACGTAGCCGTGCCTTTGATTGCTAAAGGTGTTTCTAGAAAAAAATCTTTAGAGCAAGCAAGGAGTTTGCTAAAAATTCTGGGTCTAGAAAATCGTTCGAACAATAAACCAGCCGATCTTTCAGGCGGTGAAAAACAAAGGGTTGCAATCGCTCGAGCTCTGATAACTGACCCGGCTGTTTTATTGGCTGACGAGCCGACAGCCAATCTTGATTCAAAAAACGGTCACGAGGTGATGATGAAACTTTGCGGGATAGCTTGCGAACAAAATAAATCAGTAATTATCGTCAGCCATGATAGCCGAATCAAAGAAATCGCCCACAAGGTCCTTTGGGTAGAAGATGGAAAACTTACCAAAGAGGAGGAAGGAAACCACAAAAAAGTTTGTCCTCATGAAAATTTAGTTTGAATTGATGGAAAAACCCGCCAAGTCAAAAATTGTAATTCTTGGAGCTGGATTTGCTGGGGTAAGAGTTGCCCTAGATTTAGCAAAGTCTGCCCCAGAATTAGAAATAATTCTAATCAACAAAAACGCTTATCATGAGTTTCATCCCGATTTTTATGAAATAGCGGCTGCTTCATTGCCAGAAAGTCAAAGAAAACAGGTGCCACGTCTTACTTATGAGAGTCTCAAAGGGTCGGTAGCAATCCCACTAGCAGAAATTTTTGGAAACACAAATATGAAAATCGTTATTAACTCGGTAGTTTCTTTAGATTTTAAATCTCAAGAAGTTGTTTTAAGGGGTATGAAAAGGCTGAGTTACGACTTTCTTGTTTTAGCTTTAGGATCTGAAACAAATTATTTTAATATTCCAGACCTCAAACAATTCTCTCTTCCTTTAAAAAGTGTTGACGACGCTTTGAATATTAGAAACGAAATCGATGAAATATTTGCTCGTAAGAAAGAGAAAGAAAAAATCAATATCATCGTCGGCGGCGGCGGTTTTACTGGTTGTGAATTGGCGGGAGAATTAGTTGGTTTCTTACGAACTTTAAGCAAGATCCATGCTCACAAACAGCATGAGGTTAGACTCTCGGTGGTTGAGGCTAGCCCAGTATTAATAAATGGCGCCTCGACATCTGTCCAACAAGCGGCCGAAAAAAGGTTGAGGTCGTTAGGTGTAGAGATTTACTTAAATAGTAAGATTACAAATGTTAGTAAATCAACTCTATTTACCGACCCACATTTGGTACTTCCTTTCGATTTACTTATCTGGACCGCTGGGGTCAGATCAAATAGCTTAGTGGATAGATTAGCTGGCGTTCATACCGAAAAAACTTGCTTAATAGTAGATAAATCTTTACGGATTATTCCTTTAAAAAATGTTTTTGCTGTTGGCGATCTGGCTTACTGTTTCGATGAAGAAAATAGTACTCAAGTGGCTGCTACGGCCCAAACAGCGATAGATCAAGCCAAATATACTGCAAAAAACATTGACCACTTAATAAAAAACGAACCTTTGATTTTGTATAAACCAAAGAAACCGAAATTT
This sequence comes from bacterium, assembly GCA_030690175.1. GTDB lineage: Bacteria > Patescibacteriota > Microgenomatia > Woykebacterales > RBG-16-39-9b > JAUYHE01. Next base: position 4,401 of record JAUYHE010000061.1, read on the forward strand.
ATTATTCCTCTTGGAGGAAAATTTGCCGTCGGAGAAATTGCTGGCCTTGTTCTAGAAGGGATTGAAGCCTGGTGGTTGAAACGGGCAGCCGCACTTGGCTACTTTGCATCGGTTTTACCTACTACAAAAGCATTTCAGCTTTGGTCAGCAGGCAATAAATTTTTTGTTAGTAATGATTACGAAGATGTTCAGTGATAAGACATAATTTTGAAGACCCTGCTAGGCTTTATAATAAAATTATTGACACTTACTGTAATCTGACTTAGGAGTTTAAAAATGGAAACATCCGAAAGTAAAAAAAGTAATAACTACATTTGCCCAATGCACCCAGAAGTTGTCTCCGACAAGCCGGGTTCTTGTTCGAAGTGTGGAATGACTCTTGTACCAACTGAAAAGAAAACTTCCAAAGGAGAGGATCACAGTGCTCATATGAGTCATGAGATGAAACCGGCTACCGAAATGAATTTTTGGGAAAGGTTCAAAATGAGTATGACTATGAGTATGGGTATGGAGCATGCTGGTTTAGCTGGAAGAGAGATGGCCAGATTGATGGAGCAGGATATCCGTAACAAGTTTTTCTTTGCCTTGATTCTATCTATCCCGATAATTGCTTACTCACCGTTAGGAACTGAGTTTTTTAAGTTGAGTTTGCCCGAGCCGATTACCGCAACCTGGATCCTTCTTATTTTAACAACCCCGGTCTTTTTCTATTCTGGTTGGATTTTTCTTTACTCAACCTACAAAGCTCTGCAAGCAAAGACTTTGAATATGGCAGTTTTAATTGCAGTGGGTATTACCGCTGCTTACGCTTTTAGTGTTTTACTTACCCTCTTGGGAAGTACCGATTCCTACTATGAAGCCGCCGCTCTTCTAATTACCTTCGTTCTTTTCGGCCACTGGATGGAAATGAAATCTCGTCGCGGTACAACTGATGCCCTACAAGCCCTTTTTGCTCTCGTTCCTCCACAAGCAAGAGTTATTAAAGACGGCAAAGAGCAACTGATACCAACCTCAGAAGTGGAGCTAAGCGACATTGTAGTCCTAAAACCTGGTGACAAAGTGCCAGTTGATGGGGAAATTATTGACGGTGAAACAGCCATTGACGAATCCCTGGTTACCGGTGAGTCACTTCCGGTTGCAAAGAAAAAAGGTGATAGTGCGATTGGTGGTTCTATTAATACCTCAGGATCAGTGCAGTTTAAAGCAACAAAAATTGGTGAAGATACTGCCCTTGCCCAAATAGTTAAAATGGTTGAGACGGCTCAAAACTCCAAAGCCCCTGGGCAAAAACTTGCGGACAGGTTTGCAAAATATTTGGTTATTGTTGCCGTTGGTGGTGGTTTATTAACTTTTTCAATTTGGTTTTTTATTCTCGGTCAACCACTCCTTTTTGCTTTAACCTTTGCTATTTCAACTGTAGTAATTGCCTGTCCGGATGCCTTGGGTTTGGCTACACCGACGGCTGTTGCAGTCGGAACTGGGCTTGGAGCCAAACATAACATTTTAATTAAAGATGCACCAACCTTGGAACAAGTCTCCAAAGTTCAAGCAGTTGTTTTTGATAAGACCGGCACTTTAACAGAAGGAAAGCCAAAAGTTACAGCAATTGCAACTGTCGACAGCCTTAACGAGGACGAGGCTTTGAGATTGATTGGAGCAGCAGAAGCAAAATCGTCCCACCCCTTGAGCAAAGCTGTTTTAGATGAGGTCGAACGAAGAAAGCTAGTTTTACCAAAAAATGTTGAGAAATTTGAGAACTTATCTGGTCTTGGAGTAAAAGCGGTGGTTGATGACAAAAGTGTTTTGGTGGGTACAGTTAAACTAATGAAGGAAAACAAAGTTGATTTAAGAGACCTGGAAAGTAAAATCAATGAGCTACTTTCAGAGGGAAACACAATTATGGTTCTAGCAGTTGACGGGAAAGCGACAGCCGTGGTTAGTGTAGCCGACCCAATAAAACCAAATGCTAAAAAAGCTGTCGAAAGGTTGAATCAGTTGGGGATAGAAATAGCGATGATCACCGGTGATAACGAAAAAACAGCACAATCAATAGCCAAGAATATTGGTATTAAAAGAGTCTTTGCAGAAGTACTTCCTGCCGAAAAAGCAAACTATGTTAGAAAGCTTCAAGAAGAAGGTAAGTTTGTAGCAATGGTAGGAGATGGGGTCAACGATGCTCCCGCTCTGGCCCAGGCAGATATTGGCATTGCTATTGGGGCAGGGACTGATGTAGCTATCGAAACCGCCAATGTTGTCCTTATGAAATCAGATCCTGCTGATGTACTTCGTGCCATTAGACTTTCCAAAGCAACAGTAACTAAGATGAAACAAAATCTTTTTTGGGCTTCCATTTACAACCTTCTAGCCATCCCAATTGCTGCTGGTATACTTTACCCAAGCTTTGGTATTTCTTTGAGGCCGGAAATTGCTGCACTTTTGATGAGCGCTTCTTCAATAATTGTGGCAACTAATGCAGTTTTACTCAACCGAGCGGAAAAGGACTTAGTCACTGTTTAATCAAAAAAGTAGTTTATTTTTATGGATGAGCCAAGTTTAATAAAATTTAGGAAAGAAAAAGACGAGCATTGGAGACAAGATAAAGAGTCTCCGTTTACTGAAAAACAAAAGGAAAGTTTTGTTGGCCTAAATTACTTTTCTCCAAATCCGCATCTTTATTTTGAATTGCCTTTAGAAACAAATACTCCAGGTGTTGGTGAAGAAGTTATAATCCACACAACCGGTGGGGATAAACAAATTTACAAAAAGGCCGGAAAAATCTCTTTTCAAGTCGATGGTAAGAATCTCGAAGTAGTTGTTTACGAAGATCCGGAAATTGAACAGTACCAGTATTACCTACTTTTTAAAGATCAGACAACAGGTAAAGAAACCTATGAGAATGGTCGAATGCTTCAAATTGAAGGGAAGGGGGACAAATTGGTAGTAGATTTTAACTACGCTTACAATCCATACAGTTCTTACAACGAAAATTGGGACTGCCCAATAATACCAGAAGAAACCCACTTACCCGTCAGAATCGAGGCAGGAGAAAAGAAATTTAGATAACTACCATGAAGAATCTTTCCTCTGGTTTTGGAAATTTCCTTTCCTGGATTGCTACCCCGTTAGTTGTTATGTGTCCGTTATGTATATTCACCGCTGCTTTTATTGCTGTAGGGCAGGTCAGCTTTCTTTTTGCCTTAGCAAGGATTTTAACACCTATCTTAATCACTCTCATCTTGATAAGTATTTTAAGCTTTTATCTAAGCTACAAATCACATAAAAATTTGTACCCTTTTGCCTTTTCTCTTATTGGTGGTGCAGGAGTAATCTACGCGAATGTAGCCGTTGCGCCAACTATTTTGTTTCAAGTGTTTGGAATTTTATTATTAGGCACAGCAGCTTTAATTGATTTAAATTTACGTTTAAGTAAGAGAGAGGACTGTGAAGCTTGTCAGGGGAATGGTAGTTTACATAGTCATTAGGATTAACCGCTCTTCAGAAAACACTTTAAACTAGACAAAATCAGGGAGAAATTCTGGTAAAGTGGCCGGGGTGATCGTGACTTGTTTTAATTTACCTTCCACGTATTTTTTACCGACCCGTCGTAAAATACCATTGATAGTTCTTTGTAGCGATCGGATATCTACATCATAACCAAAAGGCTTGATGATATGAGGCCAGGTTTCGGCGGCAATACTGACAACTTGACTATTCAAAGCGACATTTTCCATTTCTTTTGGAAGTAAGTAATCTCGGGCGATGTGGATTTTATCATCGTCAGTATAACGAGGCATGATAATTACCTCAAGTCGGTCCATCACCGCTCCGGATAAATTACCGGCTTTGTTGGCAGAGCAGACAAAGAGCACTTCAGAAAGATCAAAAGGATAATCGATATAATAATCGGTAAAGGCAAAATTTTGTTCCGGATCAAGTAATTCGAGTAGTACTCCCATCACGTCACTTTCAGCTCCTTGGGCGATGGAATCGATCTCATCCAACAGTACTACTGGATTTTTGGTGTCAGCCCTACGTAAACCCTTCATAATCATTCCCGGTTCGGCCTCTGGATAAGCTCTTGATTGACCACGTAAGATGAGCGGAGAATTCAGACCGCCCATTGGGATACGGACAAATTCTCTACCTAGGCTCTCGGCGATAGAAGCTCCAAGCGATGTTTTCCCGGTTCCCGGGAGACCAACAAAACAAAGTACGGGCGAGCGCGAAAAGCGAACTACCCCACCTTTTTCCTTTTCGGTTTGTAATTTTAAAACCGCCAGGTACTCGGCTATTCGTTCTTTGATTTGATCAAGCCCGTAGTGGTTTTTATCCAGAATTTTTTTAGCTCGCCCCAAGTCCAAATTATCCGCGCTTCTTTTATCCCACGGAAGTGTCACCAACCACTCAATGTATTTTGCCGCCTGTTCAAATTCAGCTTGATAGAGGGAGTTTTGCATCGCGCGATCAAGCCGGGTTAAAGTTTGACGGACTTCCTCGGTTAGATCTGGAGGTAAACGTGAGGTTTGAAGATCATTAAAAAGTTTTTTTACTTCAGTAGTAAGCGCCTCGTTTCCTTTTTCGGAGAGATTACTTGGGGTACCCTTGATTATGTTGGGTTTATTATTTTGAGCAGTTCGTGTCACGTTGGTAACTTTAGTTTAACTTCTTTGGAAAATGAAGTCAAAGCCAGTTGTAATGACGAAGCTATTGCAGTAAAATTTGGAGCCATGGCTTACCAATCATTACCCGCGCACGTTGCTATTGTGATGGACGGCAACCGAAGGTGGGCCAAAAATAAAGGCTTACCTTCTTTCAAGGGACACGAAGCCGGAGCAAAAGCACTTGAGAAAGCTGTCGAAGCCGCCGGTGAACTTGGAATAAAATTTTTAACAGTTTTTGCTCTCTCTACGGAAAATTTAAGAAAGCGTTCGAAGACAGAACTAGGTTACCTATTTGGGTTGATGGGGATAGTAGTAAGAAAAAAATTACCACTGCTCGATAAAAACGGAGTTCGTTTAAACTTTATAGGCGATATCCAAGGACTTCCAAAGGAATTACAAACATCGCTGCAAAAATCTAAAGAAAGATTGGCAAGTAATACCAAGCTTACTCTCACCATTGCTATAAATTATGGCGGTAAAGCCGAGATTGTTTCAGCCGTACAAAAGATAAAAAAAGAGCCTTCAGAAGTCGCCGAAAGCGATATCGAAGAAAATCTTTACACCAGCGGCTTACCCGATCCAGATTTAATCATTCGCACTGGTGGTAGAAAACGATTCTCTAATTTTTTGATTTGGCAAGGGGCTTATTCGGAACTGTATTTTACAGAAGTTTTGTGGCCGGAATTTGACAAAGAAGAATTAAAGGTTGCAATAGATTCTTTCGCACAGCGGGCTCGTAATTTTGGTCAATGATTTGTTCTACCCCCCAAAAGGTAGAGCTCCTTGGGTAAAAAGAAAGACGCCAATCGCCACAATAATTCCCAGAACCAAAACAACGAAAATAATAACGGGAAAGTGGCTTTCTTGAGGTATTTCCTCCCCAATCGGTTCAGGTTGCACCCCCTGCCACGGTGGAGGTGCTTCTTGGGAGGTTGGTGATAAACTCGGGTTTTCTATACTTGTTCCACCAGCGGAGTCTTGGGCCGCCCGCACGTTTGGATCAGTTCGTAGCCAAGGTGGGCCTACTTCTTCAGCGGTCAAGGGCTGGGGAGGGTTCGGTGCTTCTGGAGGTATGGGTTGTGGATCAGGGCCGTCAGATGCCACACCGCTTTGATCAGTGCCCGGTTGCGACTCACCAGTTAAATTTACCGGTGGGTCTGGTTGGGTTGCTGTACCAGTTTCGATCCCGCTACTTATCACGTCTGGTTTTGGATCATCAGCTACAGCTGGCGGCGGGTCAGGCGCTGCTACAGGATCTGACGGGGTTGTTTGTTCACTAGCCACCAGATCTGGAGCAGCCGGGGTCTCCACATCTTGAACTGGCGGTGGTGGTGGTGTCGGGTTTGGCGGTTGGGGTACTGGTTCGGTGGGCGCGGCTCCAGAAGATTGGTCTTGATTTGTGTTTTCCGCCGCTGGATTTGGCGATTCTGGTACCGAGGCTTCGGGGGCTCCGGGTTCTTGGTTTATGTTTGGGTCAGTAGGTGTGTCGGCCATTACTTGGCGCCTAAATTAGGCAGTCCTCCTTCTTTTTAAGGTACCTTATTTACAAGATGCTTGTCAAGCGCTAAAGCGCTTAGTAATTCTCGCTCCGCTCAAATTATCAAGTAATTTTGACTACCAGAAGTAAAAAAGATATAATTTGCTGGTTCCGAATTCTTAATTCTTTACTCGGAATTCGTTGTGGCCCCGTGGTCTAGCGGTTCAGGACGCCTGGTTCTCAACCAGGAAATCGCGGGTTCAAATCCCGCCGGGGTCACCAGATTTTAGGCGCAAATAGAGCAAGCTTGGTCCTTGACATTTTACTTCTTTACTGCTAATATTGGGTATGTTGTCTTCCTACCTAAGACGTGCTTGGACCATCTCGGGTTTGAGTATTGAATTTTGCTTGAACCAAACATTACAATGAAGTCCCCGAGTGAGAACGGGGTTTTTTTGTCTCAAATTTTAATAGACAATAGAACCCACCAAAAGTGTTAAGAATATATGGACAAAGTCTATTTAACAGCCGAAGGGCTAGCAAAACTAAAAAAAGAGCACGAACACCTTACTAGCGTCAAACGAAAAGAGGTAACGGCTCGTATTGCCAAAGCTAGAGAATACGGCGATATTAGCGAGAATTCCGAATACGATACCGCGCGTGAGGAGCAGTCGTTTGTTGAGGGAAGAATACTGGAGCTAGAAGATATTCTTCGAAACGCCCAGGTAATTGACACATCTAAAAGAAGTGACGCGGTTCAAATTGGTTCAAAAGTAAAGGTAGAGGTAGAAGGTGAGGAAGATGAATTCGTACTTGTGTCCTCTGTCGAAGCTGATCCCATGCAGGGTAAAATCTCCAACGAATCCCCCGTAGGTAAAGCCCTCATCGGCTCAAAAGTAGGCGATGTAGTTACTGTTGCCTCCACTATTAGATCTACGTATAAAATATTGGAAATAAACTAAGCTAATATTTTGCGAACTCCGTTCTAAAAATTCTCGAAATCAATTAGATCTCAACAATCTTGCGAATTCCTTAAATTCTAAAAACCCTTGAGATCAATTAACTTCGAGTCTTCTGCGACCACCGAATTAATTAACTAGTTTGCCCCAAACTCTACTTACTTCTTCCCAAAAGTCCTAGAAATCAACCAGAAGTTACTATATAATCAGGGATTGATATGAACGCACTTATTCGTTTTTTTATTGAAGCAGGTAGACTTAAAACTGTTCAAAGACCAGGCTGGATTTTACGTGGTGTTAAAAAACCGGAAACTGTAGCAGACCATGCCTTTAGGGTTTTGGTTCTTGCCTGGATAGCCGGGAAAATAGGTAAGTTAAATACAAAAAAGCTTCTTAAGCTAGCCCTGGTCCACAGTCTTTCGGCTGTGCACATAGATTATATAAGCCCTTACGATAAGCTTCTCGAAACCAAGAGCAAAAAAGAGCTAGTGAAAAAATACCCGGCCTTGATATTGCGAGCACCGATCGGGGAAAAAGGAGCAATTGCTACGCAAAGGTTTAAAGAGGAAGAAAAGGCTATAAACCAGCTCACAAACGATTTACCTGATTCACTCAAGCATGAAATCAGATATCTGTGGCTTGATTTCCAGCAAAAGACCTCTAGAGAAGCAAGAGTATTGTGGGTTTTAGATAAGTTAGAAAATCTGGTTCAAGCCTTTGAGTACAAAGAGTATTTAAGTCAGGAGTCTTTAAGCCAATTTTTCGTTCAGTTCAAAGAAATTACCGCATCAAAAGAAATCTTAAGTTTCGTTGATTCAGTCAAAAAATATTTCGAAAGTGGGGAAAAGGCGGTCAAAAGCGCTAGGGACAGAGGATTAATTAAGTTTCTTTTAGAAGTTGGAAAGGTCAAAAAAGTAGTAAGAAAAGGTTGGGAACTTAGGGGTGTCAAAGAACCCGAATCTTTAGCCGGCCATTCCTTCCGTTCGGCTCTTATGGTTTGGGTTTTTTCAAGTAGGAAAAGATTGGATCAAGAAGTGTTGATTGTAATGACAGTAATACACGATCTTTACACAGCGGGAGTCGGAGATATAACCCCTTATGATAAATCAATAGAAAAAGCGAAAACCGAGGAAGAGAAGAAAAGGATTGTTGAGATACTTCCTTGGGTTGGGTCCAGAGCTCAAAAAGCCCTTTTGGCCAAAGAAAGATTGGACAGGGAAGCAACTGCACTTGATAAAATCTTGAAATTTTTACCTCACCAGCTTCGTCATGAATTGAAATATTACTGGCTTGAGTATAAGACAGGTACTAGTAGGGAAGGCCGTTTTTTTAGACAAGTAGATAGAATCGAGGCTCTTCTCCAAGCCCTGGAGTATCAATCCAAGGACAAAAATATTCCGATTACCTCCTTTTGGCTGCAACTTAAGGAACTTTTAGACGATCAGCTGCTAATGGAATTTGTTGTAGCTGTGGATGACTACTATTTTCAAAAAGGTTTTAAATCCCTTCTCTAATCTTGCAATACCCAGAAAAATAGTGTAAAATCACTCCCCAAAACAGAGAAAACTAGACTCGCCCCAAAACCTAGTCTAGAAGGAGGTCGGAGAAAGTGGCGAGGAGAGGACCAACACGCGAAGAGCGGATGGACGCTCTGATCCTCTTGATGGAAACCTTGAGCTTTCCACTGTCTGATTCAGTGAGAGCGGGGTATTCCCATCGTGGCGTCCAAAACGCTCAGCACATGGGTGGTCATATAAGCTGCCTGATGGATTTGTGCGCCTGGACTTCCCAGGAGTTCAACCTTGGAATGGACGAAAAGCTGCTTTGTTCGCTGGTTCGCAACCATGATCGACACAAGGCAGTTCGTTTAGACGAACCAAGGGTCAAGGGTCAGACAGACGAGAACCCGATTAGCACCGTCGGTAGACTGATAAGACGCTTCATCAGCGCTGGCTTTTCCGCCCATGAGAGAGAAGAGGAGCTTCAAGCCGCCTTGGAGTTTGTCAGCCCATCGTTCCAGCCGGACGTGCCGAAGATTGACGGTGAGATCGAAGATGCCCTCACTCTTTACTTCTTTCGCAAGGGGAAGGGAAAGAAAGAGGCGCAGTTTGTCCACGACATGGGCCAAGTGATGGATGCCCACGTCGCGTTTTGGTACGCGGCCGCCGGTCGTATGGAGGTAACTTCCTACAACATACGGTCGTTTGCGGACAGACTAAATGATCGAATCGAGCACAAGATCGCTAAGCTCTACTGGCAACAGGTGAAGGCGAGGTACCTAAGTATGCTGAAAACTGTCTATAGGCGCCCGTCGCGAGCCCTTGCTCAGTAAATCGGCCTCTACTGTTCCCGTAAATAGTAGAGGCCGCAACCCCCTTAATTTTCTTACCTCGCAGCGAACTTTCAGCGTTAGCCCACAAAGTGGTCGCAACATTCGAATAATGTTTAACCTTAGCGCAACATTAGAGAGTACCTAAATTACTTTAGCGATTGGCGAAAAGAAATTGGCTACGGGGAATGCTATACTTAAAATATGTTTTGGGCAGATAAAATCGCCAAAGAACTCGCAACTACTAAAAAAGACCAACTTGTTAATGATGCCAAGACGCCGTCTGGTCGAGTACACGTTGGCGCTCTGCGCGGAGTAGTTATTCACGATCTCATCTTGAAAACTCTCAAGGACCAAAAGGTAGACGTTCGTTATACCTACATTATTGATGATCTAGACCCAATGGATTCCCTCCCGGTTTATTTACCGAAGGAAAAATACGAAAAATATATGGGAGTACCTCTAAAAAACATTCCCGCGCCACAAGGCGCTGCTTCTTACGCCGAATTTTACGCCAATGAATTTATAAGTGTTTTTAATACCCTTGGAGCAAAGCCGCAGATTCTTTGGACGTCGAAGCTTTATGAGGAGGGGAAACTCGATAAACAAATAAAACAGGCGCTAGAAGCGGCCGAAAAAGTCCAAGAGATATACGAAAAAGTTTCTGGGTCCCGCCGGCCCCGCGACTTTATTCCGTTTCAACCTATTTGTGAAAACTGTGGCAGGATTGGCACCACGGTAGCTAATAAATGGGACGGAGAATTTGTTTACTATGAGTGTTTCCCAAATAAAGTGGATTGGGCAGTCGGTTGCGGTCACAAAGGACAAATCTCGCCCTTCAAAGGTAGTGGTAAGATGCCTTTTCGCGTTGAGTGGCCAGCCAAATGGGCGGCTCTTGGGGTGACGATTGAAGGCGCTGGCAAAGACCATACCTCAAAAGGCGGCACCCGTGATACAGCCGATGCTATTGCTCGTGAAATTTTTGACTACGACCCCCCGTACAATATTCCTTATGAACACTTTTTACTTTCCGGCAAAAAAATGAGCAGCTCAACGGGAGTCGGGGTATCGGCAAAAGAAACCGCCGAAATTTTGCCGCCAGAAATTTTACGTTTTCTAATGGTTCGGCCGCGCCCAGAGCAACATATCGATTTTAATCCTGAACTAGAACATACCACCCCGAAACTTTTCGATGATTTTGATCTCGCCAGGAATAGCAAGGACCCAGATCTGAAACGAGTGTACGAATTATCGGTAATTAATTTAGAATCAGAAAAATATTTCGTTCCGAAGTTTCGAGATCTAGTAAATATCGTCCAAATGCCAAATATTAATTTGGAATCTTGGGCAGAGAAACAAAAGGGAACAAGTCTTTCAAAAAACGATAAACAAGCGTTAAAGGAGAGAGTAAAGTATGTTAAAATCTATCTTGATCGTTTTGCACCCGAAGCAATTAAATTTACAATAAAAGAAGACCTGCCGAAAGAAGCAGAAGCGCTTAGTTCGCAACAAAAAAAATTACTACTTGGGATCATTGATTTAATGCAGGAAGTAACTGACCCAGAAAAGTTTCAAAACGATATTTATCAAGCTGGTAAGGAAATTGGTCTTAGTTCTTCAGAAGTTTTCCAGGCAATTTATCGAGCCCTTTTGGGTAAAAATTCTGGCCCAAAGGCGGCTTGGTTGATATTAAGTTTAGATAAAGATTTTGTTATAAAAAGATTTAAGGAGGTAGCAAGTGGGACCTGACAAAGAAAAAATAATAAAAGAGGCGATGGTTTACACCGCGGAAAGTCCGGAAATAGCCGCGATGTTGGTCGAAAAATTGGAAAATGTAAATATCCCCGCCAGAGTGGGTACCGAGTCAGCCAGTGCCGGTGTGTTTGCTGTGCCACAGGGGTCCAAGACCATTTGGGTACCAAAAGGCTTGGCAGAAAAGGCAAAGGTAATATTAGAAATAAAATAGGGACAAGGCCAGGCCTTGTCAGGTACTTGTCAGGTAGTTCTATGGAGCGGGAAGAAGCGGTAAAAATAGTAAACGATTTGGTGGAGAGTAAGAATATTCGCTATCACTGTCTTGCTGCCGAGGCAGCGATGATCGCTTTGTACGGCCACTTTGAAAAACAAGGAAAGGTAGATGCTGGAACACGGCAAGATTGGGGGATCGTTGGTTTACTTCATGACGCCGACTACGAGGTCACTAATAAATCTTTGGAGCTGCATACGCAGGAGACGACAAAGAAGTTGAAAGAAGTAGGGGCCCCGAAAGAAATTATCGACGCGGTGCGCGGTCACGCTGACAAGGAATCAAGGGAGACTCTAATGGCAAAAGCGATTTACGCTGCTGATGAAATGACCGGTTTGATTGTGGCAGCCGCTTTGGTTCGCCCCGACAAGAAGCTAGAAGGGTTGACCGCGGAATCGGTGCTGAAAAGGTTTAAAGAGCCAGCCTTTGCCCGCTCCGCAAACAGAGAACAGATAAAAACTTGTGAAAATGAACTTGGGATTTCCCTACCTGAATTTACTGAAGTTATTTTAAATTCAATGAAGGAAATTAGCAAAGAGATTGGACTCTAGAAAATATGTTAGATATACATTTTATCAAGGAAAATAAAGAGAAAATTAAAGAAGTCATAAAAAATCGATTTATCGAGGGTACTGATGTAGGCAAGGTACTAGAATTGGACAAAAGTAGAAGGAAACTTATTCAGGAAGTAGAACTTTTAAATAGCCAGAGAAAAGAAGCTGCTGACAAAAAAGATATTGAGCGAGGAAGGGAGCTTAAGGAGCGGCACAGAAAAAAAGAACTTGAACTTGCAAAAATAGAAGTTGAATACCGCGAGGAAATGTACAAGATCCCAAATATTGTACTTGACGATGTACCAGTAGGAGATGAAAAGGCCAATAAAGTTCTAAAAAAAGTCGGTGAGATACCAAAATTTGGGTTTACTCCAAGGGATCATGTCGAAATTGGAAAGTCGTTAGATATGATCGACATACCTCGGGCAACTAAGGTGTCTGGGAGCCGATTTTATTATTTAAAGAACGACGCCGTACTACTCGAGCTAGCCTTGACTCAATACGTGATGGATACCTTAGTCAAGGAAGGGTTTACCCCAGTCTTACCACCAGTATTAATAAAAAAACAAATAACGGATGGACTCGGTTATTGGCAAGCTGGTGGAAACGAGAATTTTTACTTAATAAGTGACTTTGAGATCGGTGGTTCAGAAAAAGGAGAGCCTTTGCCACTTTATCTTATTGGAACAGGTGAGCACGCCGTGGTTCCAATGCATCTCGATGAAGTACTTGAAGCAGGTGAGTTGCCAAAAAGATATATAGCGCTCTCAGCCAATTTTAGAAGGGAAGCCGGATCTTACGGTAAAGACACTCACGGTATTTTGAGGGTTCATCAATTCGATAAACTGGAGATGGTATCCTTTGTCGAACCAAGAGATGGAGGTAAAGAGTTGGAGAAGTTACTCTCATTGGCTGAAAATTTCGTAAGAGCACTCGAACTTCCTTACCGGCTAGTCCAACTAGCCAGCAGTGAGTTATCTTTTCCGGCTGCCACAACAATTGATATAGAAACTTGGATTCCTTCTCAAAACAAATACAGAGAGACGCACTCAATATCGACCACGACTGATTTTCAGTCTCGTAGATTAAATATCAAGTATAAGAAAGGTAACAGCGCCAAATGCGTCCATATTCTAAATGCTACAGCAATTGCAATGCCACGAATTATAATAGCCATTTTAGAAAATCATCAGCAGAAAGACGGCTCTATAAAACTACCAAAAGTTCTCCATGAGTATTTGGGAAAAGATACTATACAAAGGCACAAGTAGTTTTAGTGGTGAGATAAAAGTTACCGAGCACCTTGGCACACGGCGTCTTGTCGCTAACGGTTTTACCCAAAGCCAATCCCTCAAACCAAACGGACGAACCGGTTTGGCCTATTGGGATGAGATGATTCCCAAAGACCTTTCCTTGGAGAAAGACGCTAGGGTGTTGATACTAGGTCTAGGAGCGGGTACGACTGCCAAAATAATTACCAAACGTTTTGGTCCGGTCGCGATTGATGGTGTTGAAATAGACCCATTGATGATAAGTCTTGGGCAAAAATATTTTGCGATGAATGAACCCAACTTAAACATTATTACCGCAGATGCCAAAAAATTTGTAAAGGACGCTCGGTACAAGTACGAGCTTATTTGTGTCGATATTTTTGTAGGTAGCACCGTGCCAAAAGAAATTGAAACCCGTGGGTTTTTAGAAAACGTAGCCTTGCTTCTAAAGGAGGAAGGAACAGTAACGATAAACAAGATTTTTTCAGGGCAGGAAGAACTAGAAAACTTCGAAAAATTTGTCCGCCGCGTCTTTCCTCTGGTGCATTCCTTCGTAGTTCGTGGAAACGTAAAAATGGATAACGTTATTATTTACGCCCAAAATTGATGGATCAAGTAATCCCCGCTTCTATTTTAGGAATAGTCCAGGGCTTAAGTGAATTTTTACCCATTTCTTCTTCTGGCCATTTAATTATTTTCCCCAAACTTTTTGGCTGGAGCGGTGTGGTTGATAGTTTGGAATTTGACGTGGCTTTGCATGTGGGGACAACAGTAGCGGTGGTTTGGTTTTTTTGGGAAGATTGGGTAAAAATGGTCAAATCTTTTCTTTCTGGTTTAAAAACTAAAAATTTAACCAAAGAATTTGAGTCAAAACTTCTCCTACTGATTTTATTGGGTTCGGTACCGGCGGGTATAGTTGGTATAGGGTTCAAAAACCTCATCGAGGAAAATACTAGGCAGCCCTTACTTGTAGCCGTGACGCTGTTTTCGTTTGGGTTGTTGCTGTGGTCGGCGGATAAAGCGGGCCAGAAAAACCGCTCCTTTACCAGTATTGGCTGGCTTGATGCAGGTATTATTGGCACGGTTCAAGCTATCTCGCTAGTTCCCGGGGTAAGTCGTAGTGGTATTACAATTACCGCTGGTCTGTTTAAAGGCCTGAATCGTGAGGCAGCAACCCGCTTTTCCTTTTTGCTTTCGACCCCAGCAATTATCGGGGCCGCTGTCATCAGCGCTAAAGATCTCTTTGGTTCGAGCTCGCAGGGTAATATGTCGATTTTTGTGGTTGGGACAGTAGCGGCTGCAATTTCTGGTTGGTTTGCAATTAAGTTTTTACTGAAATTTGTTTCCACCCACAATTTCAATATTTTCGTTTGGTACAGGATAATTCTGGCGCTTCTTTTATTGATTTTGTTTTTAGGCTAATTAGTTAGTCGTATTTAAGATCAGGCGATTTTGTTTTTTTGCCAAGGGCAAAATTTAGAGCCCCCGCGACGGCCGCACCAATACGCAGGCCGGTGAAAGATCCCGGGCCTGGGTGAGAGCTAATTTCTTCAAGATCTTCCAATTTTGTTTTCGTTCTAGCTAGCAAACGCTCGATTGTCGGCAAGGGGTGAGAGTCTTCTTCTTGAGCGACCACCTTCCCCTCTTTGTCAATCAGGGATGCCAGGCATTTTTTAGCAACAGTGGTATTTAAGAACAATTTTAAACCCATAAAATTTTCGCAGCACACACAGCATCTGGCTCCGACTTGATCGGAGGCATAAGATACGAGCGGGCTATAAAGAGTTTCATGATTTACTGGTGAGCAGCGCGCCTGCTTTTTTCATTTCAGCTCTTTTAAACAATTTGGGATTGAGGACGACACCGGGTAGCGATTCTTCAGGTTCTTCGCTTTGCGCAAGTTCTTTTCCGGTAGCTACTGGGAGGGTGAAAGTAAAGGTAGTCCCCTGGCCAAAGACGCTCTGGACACTTATCACCCCACCCATTTTTTCCAAGTATTGTTTAGTGATATAAAGGCCCAGGCCAGTGCCGGTGGAAGGAGCGGTAAGAGCGTAAGATTCATTGAGCTTGCCGTATTTTTTGAAAAGCTTGCTGATATTTTCCGCGGCAATACCCACGCCAGTATCAGTGACCGAAACCTCCACCACATCCCCTTTCTTATTTGCTGATACGGTGACTTTTCCACCTTTCTTGGTGAATTTTAGGGAGTTGCCGACCAGATTAGTAAATATTTCGGCTAGTTTATCTTTGTCAGCCAGTATTGTCGGTGCAAAGCCTTCTTTTTTGATTTCGACTGTTACTCCGGTTTCGGCAGCACGAGCGGAAAGATCATCTTTTACTTGTTCGGCCACTTTCCAGACAGATACCGGGACGAT
>JAUYHE010000062.1 GCA_030690175.1 bacterium
CCCGGCTACTCCTCCACCGATAATCAGGTAATCAACTCTTTTCATTAATTTGATTGTAACAAACTAGGGGAAAATTTGGTTGCCGTCTTCATCCTCAACAATAATCGCTAAAACTGGGCACACTTTCGCGGCCTCGAGAAGTTTTTCGTCGCTATCACCGTTTTGCTTTTTGACAACAGATTTCGCTTCATCGTCCAATTCAAAAGTATTCGGTGCAATTGCGACACAATCCGCAGTACCTATACAGAGCATCCTGTCAACTTTAACTTTTAGAGCCACTTTTTAGAGCCTCCATTAAAACTTCTAGACTAAGCAGCGCACATCCAATTCGTGACGGTGATGGGTTTATCCCTATCAACTTAAGTATATCATTGCCTCTTAATTTATTAACGCTGGAGAGTTTCTTACCTTGGATACTTTCGGCCAAAAGTGCAGCCGAAGCTTGTGAAATCGCACAACCGTTACCGCTAAATAGAGCCTTTTCAACTATTTCTCCTCTTTTTAACTTTATCTGCAACTTCACCTCATCGCCGCACAACGGATTGACTAGCTTTGCCTCCAAATCCGGCTTGGTAATTTCCCCACGGTTGGTGGGATTTCTATATATTTCAAGCAACGTCTCTCTGTATAGTTGATCTTCAATCATAGTTTAAATATCCTTTTCGCCTTTTCCATCGCCGGAATCAATCTATTTACTTCGTCTTTCGTATTATAAATATAAAAAGACACCCTGGCCGCAGCCGGAATTTCCAACACTTTCATCAAGGGCTGGGCACAATGATGGCCGCTACGTACAGCAATACCCTCCGTATCAAGAATTGACGCTAAATCGTGAGGGTGAATAGCCACTTGGTCGTTTTTTACGATATTGAATGAAATTACTCCACCACGTTTTTCTGGGTCTTTTGGTCCATAAACTACTAGATCTTTGACGGCGGAAAGCTTTTCCAACGCATACGCGGTCAGCTCTTTTTCGTGTTCGCGAACGTTTTTCATTCCCAGGGAGTTTAAATAATCCGCTGCAGCGCCCAAACCGATCGCTCCGGCTACGTCTGGCGTCCCAGCCTCGAATTTCCAAGGAATATAGTTCCAGCTGCTTTTTTCCCAATCTACTTCGAGAATCATATCTCCACCAGAGAGAAATGGATCCATATCTTCGAGTAACTCTTTTTTCGCATACAAAACTCCGATGCCGGTTGGTCCAAGCATCTTGTGCCCAGTGAAAACGTAAAAATCCGGGTTTATATGCTGAATGCTCACCGGCATGTGCGGTACCGCTTGTGCACCATCGATCAAGACCTTCGGTCTCAGTTCAAAGTTTTTAGTTGATCGTTCGTAGATTTTCTCGATTGTCTGTTTTACGGGGTTAATTGTTCCTAAAACGTTCGAGACGTGGGTGATTGCAACCAATTTTGTTCTTGAAGTTACGTACTTTTCCAACTCTAAAACATGAATTCTCAACTCACCACTTTCACTAATTGGAATAAATTTCAGCTTCGCGCCGGTTTCTTTTGCCAACAGTTGCCACGGGACCAAGTTGCTGTGGTGTTCCATTTGGGTAAGCAGTATTTCGTCACCTTTTTTGATATTTTTGCGGCCCCAGCTGTAGGCGACTAGATTAATCGCTTCAGTGGCGTTGCGGGTGAAAACTATTTGGCGCATGTCCCCGGCATTCACAAAATCCGCGACCTTCTTTCGCGCTCCTTCAAAAGCAGCGGTCGCTTCTTCGCTAAGTTTGTGCACGCCACGGTGAACGTTGGCGTTGTGTTGCTCATAATAGTTAGAAATAGCCGCGATAACCTGCTTTGGCTTTTGGCTAGTCGCCGCATTGTCGAAATAAACAAGCGGTTTGCCATGAATTTCCCGCGAGAGTATTGGAAAATCCTTGCGGATTTTATCAGTATCAAGGTTTGGTTTGGTTTTTGTTTCTACTTTCACCGTTAGGGTATTTTACTCTTGAGGAAGTAGATTTACAAGGCTGATGGCGAGGAGGAGAAGCTCCGATTTCTCGGATTCCTCGCCATTTTGTTGTAAATTTAGTTGCCCCCAGAGATACGGCTACGAGGTTCGACTTCCTTTGTGTATGCTTCGCGCTTCGCAGCTACCTGGCCGTTCGGATTCAGAACCAAAAGAGTTACGGCACCTGCGCGGTATGGCGTCACGTAATCAGGATTCATGGCCATTCTTCGGCTCATCGTGTCCCGTTCTCCCACCTCTCTGCCTTCATGGTCAAGATAAACAAACGTCCAGGGTTGAAGCTGCATTCCGACGTCCCTCGAACGCCAATTCACCGAGACTTTTACACTACCACCGAATTGGGCCTCCTTATCCGAATGGACAGCTTCCAACTTCTTACGGATCGAGGGTATCCAGTAGAGTCTCAGGTCTGTAAGGAAATATAGGATCCTACGCCAGGGCTTGTAGTACGCTGAACCGTATGCTTCATCGTCGTAGTACTCCTTCATGGCTGCGTAAAGAGCCGGCTCATACACGTGCCTTATGAAATCCAGGGTGCTGTCTCTGATGCTTCTGGTTAGCTGTGCCAGAACCAAGACGACGACAGCAAGGGCAAACACCACCCCCATTGCGAATCCGATGGTTACGTACACTGCTTCTCCCTCCTTATTTCGCTCCGGCGTCTCCTTGTCGGCTCCGTTGCCTTGAGAGTACGCTTCCCCACGCCTCTCGTTGCCTTGGAACTCGACGCTGACTTGCCGGTAGCAAGGACGTTTTGACGAGCGGATTATAGCAAGATTTTTTAGTTAAGTAAATACTATGAGGTGTTATAAAGGGGCAAACCTATATTTCGACTAGTACGTTCTCGCCATCGACCTTTGTAGGATAAGTCTTTAGAGGTTCGGCGGCTGGGGGAACGGTGTTTTCACCGGTTTTTATATTGAAATGGCTACCGTGGCAAGTACACTCTACTTCCTCGCCATCAATGTAATAATTTTCACTAATCACACATTGCTCGTGAGTACAAATATCGCTAGTGGCAAAGACTTCATCTCCAAAACGATAAAGAGCAATTTCTTCGCCATTTACTCGGACACCTTTGACTTGGACTTCTTTAAGTTCTTTTAGTTGTGCGACCTTGGTAAAATCCGACATTTAACTTTTCCCCTTATCAACTATAAACCCTTTTCAAGGATTTTTTCTAGCGGGGCTTTTTGCTTTTCTGGAATTTTTTCCAAAGCTGGAGAGAGAAAACCCCGCACCACTAGCCTTTTTGCTTCTTCTAGAGTAATTCCTCTGCTCATCAGGTAAAATAGTTGCTCTTCGTCGACTGGACCCACTGTGGAGGCATGCCCTGCCTTTACTTCATTTTCATCGATCTCGAGAGACGGAATCGCTTCAGCTTTAGCTGTGTCGGAAAGAAGAAGAGCGTCTTCGCGAAAGAAAGTATCGGTATTCTTCGCTCCCTTTTTTATTGAAACTAAGCCGTAAAAACTACCGACTGCTCTATCTGTTAATACCGACTTGATCAAAGTATCGCTACTCGTATCCGGAGCTATATGGTCGATATTAACATTTAACTTAACTTGGTCTTTATCCGCTAGGAAAAACGCGCCGATTAAATTCAGTTTTGCTCCTCTACCAACTAGTTTGGCGTCAACATTTATTTCGCCAGAACCACCTGTCCAAACCAGCGGCAAAATCTTTTCCTGGTTTTCCCTCAAAGTCACTGAGATATTTTTCATAAACTTAACCAACAGCGCCGATCATTTCAAGTTGGATTAGGCGGTTGAGCTCGAGGGCGTATTCGAGGGGGAGTTCTTTGACGATTGGTTCAATAAAGCCGTTGACGATCATAGAGGTAGCGTCGTTTTCAGAAAGACCGCGGCTCATTAGGTAAAAAAGCTGGTCCTCGCCGATTTTGGAAACCGAAGCTTCGTGGCCAACTTGGACGTTTTCTTCATCGATCTGCATGGTGGGGTAAGTATCGGATCGAGATTTTTCATCGAGAATCAGGGCGTCGCAACGCACGTTGGCTTTCACGCCTTTTGCACCTTTTATTACTTTTAGCAGGCCGCGATAACTACTTCTGCCACCATCTTTGGAAATTGATTTAGAAATTATCTGGCTACTTGTATCTGGCGCCAGGTGATAGGCTTTTCCACCCACATCTTGATGCTGACCGGCGCCAGCAAAAGCAACTGAAAGTATATCTCCGCGCGCACCTCGACCACGTAAGAAAACGGACGGGTATTTCATTGAAATTTGCGAGCCAAGATTGCCGTCAATCCACTCCATAAAGGCGTCTTCCTCCACCATCGCTCGTTTGGTGACAAGATTGAACACATTTTTGCTCCAATTCTGGATTGTTGTGTAACGGCAACGGGCTCCACGCTTAACAAAAATCTCCACCACTGCAGCGTGGAGAGAATCGGTAGTATAAATTGGCGCCGTGCAGCCTTCGACATAATGAACCTCAGCGCCTTCATCGACAATGATGAGAGTTCGCTCAAACTGTCCCATGGAAGCTGCATTTATCCGAAAGTAAGCTTGCAGTGGCACTTCTACTTTCACTCCAGGCGGAACGTATATGAACGAACCTCCACTCCAAACTGCAGAATTTAATGCAGCCAACTTGTTGTCTGCCGGCGGGATGGCCCGAGCGAAATATTCTTTAAAAAATTCCGGGTACTTTTTAAGCGCGGTATCGGTATCCAGAAAAATTACGCCTTTTTTCTCCAGATCTTTCTTCAGAGAATGGTAAATGACCTCGCTATCATACTGGGCACCCACTCCACCGAGATATTTTTTCTCGGCTTCTGGTATCCCAATTTTATCGTAGGTATCGCGAATTTCTGGTGGTAGGTCTTCCCAACTCTGAACCTTTTTTTGTATTGGCTTTAAATAATAATAAATACTGTCGTAATTAACTTTCGAAAGATCCGCACCCCAAGTAGGCTGTTTCTTGGCTTTAAAAATTTCATAGGCTCGAATCCTGAAGTCCTTCATCCACTCCGGTTCTTCTTTTTGGAAAGAAATCTCTTTGACGACTCCCTCGTCCAACCCTTTGCGGGTTTTAAATACATACTTCTCGGGTTTTGAGAACCCATACTTCTCTTTGTACGCTACGTTGACATCAACTTTTGTTGGCATAACCTTCTTCCTCTATTCTTTCAGCCAATTTATGTCCACCGCTTTTTACAATCTTACCATCGATGAGAATGTGAACAAAATCAGGCTTGATGTATTTAAGGATTCTCTGGTAATGGGTTATCAACAGTATTCCAATTTTTGGACCGGAAGTCTTTTTGATCCCTTCTGCCACGAGCTTGAGAGCATCAACGTCCAAACCTGAATCTGTTTCATCCAAAACCGCATATTTAGGTTGTAATACTGAGAGCTGCAACACTTCCATCTTTTTCTTTTCCCCACCACTAAAACCATCATTAATACTTCGCGTAGCAAAAGACTCGTCGATTTTAAGAGCTGCCATTTTCTCTTTAGTAATTTTGACAAATTCTGCAGGTGCTACATTAGCTTTCAAATTTCGCAGGGAGGAACGTAAAAAGTTGGTTACCGAAACTCCCGGCACCGCCACCGGGTACTGCATCGCCAGAAATAATCCCGCTTTTGCCCGTTTATCTGGAGTCAAAACGGTTATATCTTTACGATCGAGAATAATCTTGCCAGATGTAATTTTGTAACGGGGATGACCCATGAGAGCAAGCGAGAGGGAACTTTTACCAGAACCATTCGGTCCCATCAGCACGTGAATTTCTCCGGGATTAATTTTCAACGAAACGCCTTTGAGAATTTCTTTATTATCTGAAGAAACATGAAGATCGCGAATTTCCAACATAGGCGTTTAGTTTATCATAATCTCAAAACCTTAGCCTGCTTGACAGTTTAATTTAACTAATCCTATAATTAGGTTGCCAATGTCTGCCCACCCCCACAGCAAAATCGAGCACTTTCTTATCCACCTCGTCGCGGTTCTTTTTCTTTTCTCCTCTGTTTCCGCCGCTTATTTAGGTTATGGAGTTTATCAAACAGATTACTCTCCTCACCAAGTATCTACCGCCCCAATCGTTCAAGCTGCTGGACTCTTCAAGACCTTTTGGAACCAAAACAACTGGTCTGGAGGAACATCGAGCAGTACTTACACTGTCTCTTGGGGGACAGATGGTGGTTGGGCAAATTACGGCTCTGGAACAAGTGTTGTTGTGGACGGTAATGGTATCAAAGATGACGGGTCGGGAACTGGAGAGTTTATTTCATCCGTTTTTGACTTAGGTAATGAGAGGCTTGCCGCTGTAACATTGGATAATAGCGCCACAGTTCAAGTGAGAGGCGCCAGTACTACCGGCGGGGTTTCTTCCGCCAGTTGGCAAAGTTTATCCTGCCCTTTCAACTATAGATACGTTCAATACAAATTAACTGATCTTCCTCAAGGATTTAATTATGTTTCCCTAATAAGCTTGGGGACAATACCAATGACGGTTTCTGGAACTGTGACAAATGCAGCTACCGAATCGGCTATCAGTAACGCCACTATTTCCTATGGTAGTAATTCAACCACGACAGCTTTGTTACCGCCAAAAAATTTCTTCTTTACAAAACCTGTTCAAGCAGCCGGCCCTGGACCAATTCCTAATCCTGGAACCTATAGTTTCACATTTCCTTACGAGACCACTTCTACTTTTTCAATTACGGCTCAAGCTAGTGGTTATCAAAGTTTGACCAAAAACGTTTCCATCCCCAAAGTAGGCACATGCTACTACAGTACAACTGTAAATTTTTCTTTGGTCGCAGTGTCTAGTTCAGGTTCTTCGTCAAATACTTCAAACTCATCCACAACCTCGGAGCCAAGTGTAAGCACCAGCTCATTTCAAAGCACAAAATTACCTTCTATCTTCACTGCCGCAGGATCGAAAACCACCGATCTATCAAAAGTGACTGATCCAAAAAAGGTTGCCGGTTTCACCCTGGACGTACCCGGCAAAAACACTATTGTATTTAAGGGTGCGCTAGATTTATCTGGTCAATCCACGGTTGAAGCGCTAAGGACCTTGGATAAATACGTGAAAATGACCAAAATAGGCGCGATTGAGGTGGATTCAAAGACACTAAAGGCTCTAAATAAAAAGGCCACCCTCACTATGTACGGTCTAAAACAACTCTTTACCCCAGTGATCCTGATTGATGGTCAGAAAGCCAAAAATGGTATTGTGAGCAAAACCAAATATGACAAAATCAAAGGAACCCTCACTTTTGATGTGATTCACTTTACCAAGTTTGAAGCAGGGGTGAAAATCGAAATACTATCTCCCATCTCCACCACTATCTCCAGCCAAACTGCCACGATAAAGGGTCGAGTGTCAGACCCAACAGCAATTGTAAGTGGTCAATTTAATGGTGTGAAGCTAGCGAAAATAATCCCTGATAAAAAGACTGGCGAGTTTACTATCAAAAAACTCGTTTTTAAAGAAGGTGAAAATACGCTCAAGTTAGAAGCTCAAAGTTCCCTTGGGACGGTGTTGCCGATTGAAACTACAATCACCTACGCTCCAGGTGGAGTGGTGCCAACTAAAAAACCTATCTACCAACAAGTGGCTTTTCTCTACGCTGGTCTCACTACCCTTACACTGGCCCTGCTCCTGGGTTATCTTGTTTATCGAAAAAGGAAAAGGATTGAAAGATTTCTCGAGCAGCTTACAAGGAAACAAGCCCCACCAACCAACAGCCCAGTTCCTATTCCTAGATCGTGACAAGGCCAGGCCTTGTCCAACTTGTCCAGAGCTAAATAACTCCATAACGCTGGAGAAATTCCTCAAGGATTAAGCCTGATTGGGTCATACGCTGGGTATTTTCCACCCCAATATAGCGCCAGTGCCAAGGCTCGTAGGTATAACCAGTGATCGCTTCTTTCCCTTCTGGGTAGGAGAGGACGAAGCCAAATTTTGAGGCGTTTTGGGAAAGCCACGCGCCTTCCTTACTTTGGGTAAAGTTTTCAGTTAGTCCCAGATTTACCGATTCGGCGGTAAAATCTACCGCTGTCCCAAGTTGATGTTGAGAGTGCCCCGGCCTGGCTGAAAAAGTTTCGGCGGCAGCCAGACCGGCGGAACCTACCCAAGAAGAGAAGGTCGCCTGCTGGCTCCAGAAGGAACGGTAGGCGGAAAGTACGATTAGGTTTACGCCTTCATCTTTTGCCGCTTTCGTTATAGACCCCAAGGCTTTGGCTGCCTCGGCTCGCAATAACAGACCGCTATGTGTTGTCTTTACCAACCCGTCGATACTAACTAAATCACCCGGCTCGTAGGTTTCCGGTAAACGAATATTTTTATTGATCAAAACTAGTATTTCGTCTCCTTTTTCCGTGATAATTACACCAGAAGAAATTTCCGTCGATGGTTTTGCTGTTACTGAAGCGGTAACAGTGTCTGCTTTTGGAATCTCGGCTTTTAGTGGTTCTATTTTTCTTATAACGGTTCCAAGTTGTTGAGGATTTTTTGGCGTTTTATTAGCGTAAACAAAGGAGGCTATTCCAACAATTACTACCAATAATATATAAATTAAAAATCTGGGGCTGATCTTCACTGATTCATAATAAATTGAGGTTAGATTTTTGTCTAGCCCACGAAGTGGTCGCAGGACGCGAGAGTACTAAGAAACTGTAAGTTTCGAAATTACGGAGCGATCTAAAATGCGCCCACTAATTGTTTAAAGTTGCGCGGCGGCGGAACCGACGGCTTCGGACCAAGTGGGGTAGGCGAATATAGCACGGCCAACAACATCGGCTGGAACGTTTCCTGCCATTGCCACGACGATTTCGTGGATCAGTTCCCCTGCTTCTGGACCGACGATGAATCCACCTAGGATTTGCTTTTCAGGATCGACCAGAAGTTTTACAAACCCATCGTATTCATCTTGGGTACTGGATTTGCCCAAATTTTTAAATTCAAAAATACTTTTTTCGTACTTAATCCCCTTTTCTTTTAGCTGCTCTTCCGTCATTCCCACCCCAGCAATTTCCGGGTCAGAAAAAGCTACCCAGGGTACCACTCGATAATTTACTTTTTGTGGCTCTTTTTTAGTTAAAGCGTTGTAAGTGGCGTAGACCGCCTGGTAAGTAGCCATGTGGGTAAACTGCATCACGCCAGTGATGTCTCCAGCGGCGTAAATATTGCTCATACTGGTTTTCAGAGTGTCATCAACTATTATTCCCTTTTTTGTGGTTTCGACGCGAGCCGCCTCTATATTTAGCACGTCAAAGTCTGGTCGACGGCCAGTCGCCATCATCACCTCTTCAGCGGTAAACTCCTTTGTCTTTCCCTTACCGAGGTCAACGGTTGCTTTTTTCAGCTCGCCGCCTTTTTCGAATTTAAGGACTTTCGCATTTACGTAAAATTTAATTCCTTGTTTGGCTAGGAATTTCCCCAGAGCCTGGGCTGTTTCCATATCTGCAGCTGGGATAATGTGAGAAGCGGCCTCAAAAACGGTTACGTCCACACCAAAACGAATAAGTATCTGCGCGAATTCTACACCGACAGCTCCGGCGCCAACAATCATTATCGACTTTGGCAACCTTTTTAGTTCCACCGCTTCGTTAGAGGTGATGTAACCTACCTTTTCGAGTCCTTCGATCGGGAAAACTGCTGGTTGTGACCCAGCGGTGATGATGATTTTTCTAGCTGTGAGAGATGTGTTTCCGACCTTTACTTGCGTAGGAGAGACGAAACTTGTTTGGCCCCAAAATAGATCGATCCCTTGAGATTTTAATGTTTCCTCACTCTCGTACTTAGTTCTCTCAAGAACAACCTTATTTTTCCACGCCTGCACTTTTCTCCAATCAAAAGAGACGTTTTCGGCCACTATTCCGTATTTTTCTGCTTGTTTAAACTGGGAAAGAAGTTTGGCGGAATGCAGTAGGGCTTTAGTAGGGATACAAGCACGATTGGGGCAATCTCCACCTAGCTTCCATTTCTCGGTGATGGCGGTCCGGACACCCATGGCAGCTGCTTGAGCCGCGGCGACCATTCCCGCACTTCCGGCACCAATCACCAAACAATCGTATTCTTTGGGCATACATTTAGCATAAGGGATGGTGTATGAGCTTGCAAGTTAGTTATTTGATTTGAAAAGAGACTCCGATGGCTTCGAAGTCTCTGTTGGCAGTGTTGCTACTC
Organism: bacterium; assembly: GCA_030690175.1. GTDB lineage: Bacteria > Patescibacteriota > Microgenomatia > Woykebacterales > RBG-16-39-9b > JAUYHE01. The sequence continues at coordinate 10,143 of JAUYHE010000062.1, forward strand.
TGCTATCTGGGCACCGGCTTCTGACCCAGCAACACTTGAAGGATTTCTAAATCCCGCAGCTGCTGAAGCCCTCTATTACGATTATTGTAGATGGTGGTATCAGAGACGACAATCACTCCCTGGAAATTCACCTCCCGGCAGATCGCTTGGATATTTCGTTCACCTCCACCATCAAGACCGTATAGGCGGATGAGAACCTGCGCCCGCTTCTCACGAAGCCGGCTCAAGGCCCAGTGTACTGCTTCGGCTGATGAAACTTTTTCCTGCTTCCCTCCGAAAATAGCCTTCATCAACGGGCGGAGGTCAGCCCCATCCGCAACCTCCAGTTTCTTGCCCGGCCACAGCATACTCCGAAGTGGCTTCGGGTTTCTACCGCAGTTCATGCAGTAACTTCCACTTTCTGGTGTGTTTTTATGACACCAGCGACAAACGATCATCTCGAAAGTCTGGGTCATGTAACCTCTCCTTTTCTTTAGCGTCCGGATAACATCAGCACGAACTAAAGCTCATGCTCTTTCCAAAGAAAACCTCCTGAGAGATTTGCTTGAGAAAATGGCGCGATTGCTCGCGGTGGGTACTCTCACTTCCCACAATTCCTTTCGGAATTCCTCTCTGTTGTCAGGTTTAGCTGATCACGTCGATGAGCCAGGGGAGCCCCTCGGAAAGACCGACGAGTGCGATGATGCACACTACAACGATAAGAGCGAGAATCAACCCGTACTCAGCGAGTGCCTGACCAGATTCGCCAGACATCTCCACAGTCCCTCCTTCTCTATCGAATCTAAACGGCTTCGATTTGTCAACCAGAGGCGTCTGGTCGATGGCGAAACAGGTGATGTAGACAACCAGGCCTGCGAGGGCCATAATCGTCGTCATATCCCATTCCGCTGCGATGACGAGCGGGACAAAGGCACTGGCGAGAAGATAGAACATTATCCCGAAAATGAAGGTGTGCCACACCTCACTCGGAACTTTCATATCCTCCCAGGTCTCAAATTCCGATTGTAGGTTTTGCTTCTGGACCCAAACCCAGAACGCATAACCAAACAACAGAATCCCCAGGTGATACCACCACTGCGTGTAGAAACCGGAGAACTCGTGGTCGCTGATCACAGCCGCGGCAAATCCAGCGTACACTGGAAGGCCAAGTGTGTCACCGATCTTGAAAGTCCACCAACGAGTGAAGTAGCGCTTTCGTTCCTTCAGGACTCGGATCAGAGTAACTACTCCGAAATCTAGTCCGAGGGTGAAAAGTCCTACAACCAGCGGCGGCCAACCCCAGATTGGGATGAATTCCCCGAAGTTACTCGAAGACCACAAAGTTGCACCTCCAATGTGATAGAATCTGGGTTTATCAAAGTACTCGGGTACAAAAAAGGCACCTGGTAACTGGCTTTAATATGTATTCTTCAGGGCATTTCTGCAATGACAGTTATGAATTACATTTAAGACCAGTTACGAAGTGCCTTTACTTAGTAACCATAATATTCTTTTAACGGACAGGCAATATTTTATCACACTATGGGTTTATTGTCAACCTTCAACCCTTTTTAGATTTTGGATTTTGTGCTTCATTCGACATTCGGGATTTGACATTTGTCATTTGAATTACGACGAGAATAGCTATTAACCACGTTATACCGGAAACTATATAAAGCCAATTAACCCAGACGGGTTCTTTATAAACTAGCTCCACTTTCCCTTTCGCTTCAAAAAGCATCAGGTTCGGTGCAGCGCGGTAGATAGGGATTTCCTTTCCACCTTGATAAGCATGCCAATACGGAAAGTAAGAAATTTTTGCCAGGATTGGAACCGCTTTGTTGGAATTTATCTTTAATTTGAACCTCGTCTGCTGCCGATTGGCGCGAATCACCACGATCTGAACATTTTGTCCACTCCCGGTGTGTACACTTTTTATTTTTCCCTTTTTAGCAAAATAAGGTAGTTCTTCCATCTTACCGGCGGCGAGCCACCAGCTCTCTACTTCTTTTTCCCAGTTTTTTTCAATTGGCTTCAGTGGCAACTGGGCTATTTCAAACGCTCCGGTTTCAGCTGCTTTTTCTACGTTGAAATAGAGGATTTCTTTTCCTTTTTCGATCTTTCCAATCGACTTTCCCTCGTTTCTTTCTAGATTTATCAGCTGGTTGATACTAAAGTAAGAAAGAAGCCAGCCCGCTTTTTCCTCTCCAATAATTTTTTCCTCAAGAAAATTTCCCTCGCCTTCTGGATATAAATCCGGGCTCAATGATCGGATCAACGAACCTAGATACGGTCCGTTTGGAGTAGAATCGGTAAATAGCCCGTAGGCCCAAAACGCCTTTTTATCTGCCGAGGACAGCTGGGTTTGTAGGAAATACCAAAATGGATCGCTTTGCGTCCGGCGAAAAGTTTCAAGAAATCTTCCCTTGACGCCCTGCGGGTCTGTAATTGCGAGCTTGGTATCCGGTATTGCTGCCGGATTTCTTACCAGGAGAAGTAGAGTAATCAAACCTAGCCCGCCAAAAAGAGTTCCAGTTTTGGTGAATCCCCATTTATCCAACCTTACATATTTTGAACCGAACAAAATCAACGCGGTTGCTAAAAGCAGGTACGCAAAAGGTTGAAATCTATAAATGTGGAATTGGTAAAGAATGAAACTCGTTCCGTAGCTTCTGATCAGAAATGCGTCAACGGCCGCGACAAAAGCAATAAACGCGCTGAACATGCTTAAAATAAAGGTGTTTTCCTCTTTTTTCCTCCAGGCGTAAAATCCAACCAATGTTGACAAAATAAAGACCGCTATATTTGGTAAAAAGTAGGAACTTACGTGGCGCGAAACGGAAGTGTATTCGATATTAAGGAGAAACGGAATCCAGAAAAACGCCGTTAAAAAAGCAGTTAAAACCAGCATCTTAAGATAATTGACAGGGGCAGCCCCTGTCAACCGTCTCGACAGAAACTTAACTTTAATTAGTAGAACTAAATAAACAACCGCTGCAATTGCCGCAACAATGTGAGTCAAAACAATCGTGGAGAGAAGCAAAGCGGAGAGTAGATAGCTACTTTGTTTGTGTAAAGTCGCTAAAAATAAGAACAAGAATGGTAAGACAAAGAAATTACTAAGCAACCCAATTTGAAAAAGAGAGCGGAAACCGGTTCCAAGGAAATTTGGGAAAAGTAAAAGAAGCAAAAATAAAACTAACGTGAGGCTGCTAGCCCAAAATTTGTCTTCGGTTAAAGATCGAGCGTAAGTGTAGATGGAAAGTGGAAGCGTGACAATAGCTGCAGAAATAAGCAGCTTTATTGCTGCTGGTACTCCAATCAAAAACGATAACCCTGCCGCGAGCCAATGGAAAAGTGATGGGTAAAACACGCCAGTTGGCCAGCCAAGCAGCTCGCTGCCACTCCAACCAGAAAATTTTGGCCAAAAATCGCTGGCGATAGTTCGCACCAAAGAAACGTGACCAGCAGCATCATAAACCGTCAAGGGGCTGCGCCAAAACAAAAAGGCCAAAAAAACAGAAAAGAGGGTCAAACCTATTACTATATATTGATTTGTTTTATCTTTAGCCAGATGTTGACTATTATTTTTACTCATTGACTGTAGTAAGCTAGCGTCCAAACCTAAGGATCTTTCGCACCGGTCGGCGCCAAGTTTCTACCACCTTCATTAGTTGATAATTATTGCTAAAAGGCAGATCCCACGGTGGGTCGTAACACTCCCTCTCTGCGCCAAATGAAAGTTTAAAACTCGTTACCCCACTCCATGGGTGTTTCGGATCATCTGTTGGCGCTACTCCCCAAAAATCAAACTTTTTTACTTTTGCCTTTTTACTTTCTAGTATAGTGTGCCAAACAAGTGGGTAACTAGCCCTAAGCTCCTTCTTCTCCAGCGCATTGGCGGCGTGAAGATAGTAAGAAATATCAGCATAATTTACTACCAAAGCTGCCGAGAGAGGTTGGGAAGAGTCCTCTGCGATATAAAGCTTCATTAGGCTCTCTTTTTCCAGTGTTTCAAATTGAATTTTATGATAATTTTCCTCGTGAGGTAGAACCAGAGTTTTTCTCTTCGCGGTTTCTTTTAAAAGGGCTAGGAAAACTTCGATCTCTTCTTTTTTCCCTTCCCTCACCTTCACCCCTTTTCTTTCCGCAGCGTTGATATTGTACCGAGTCGAACTGCTTAGACCATGCCGCAGCTCTTCCTCACTTTTGGTTAGATTAATAATCGCGGTGCACTGTGGCTGGGTATACTCTGGTGCTTGGGTAAATCCAGCCTCCTTAACTAGAGTTTCGATTCCTTCGTCCAGAACTCTCGGATCAATCCTTAGAAAAACGTGGTTTTTTTCTTTTGAGAGGCTGGATACAAATTCCACCCACCTAGCAAAGTGGTCTGTTTTTAGGTTCTTTAAAATAGGCCCAGCCGGGCAATATAAATAAGATCCGAGCTTTGCTGCTTCTGCGTAAACTAAAGACATCCCAACCAACTTACTACCCTCGTAAATCCCGAACCTGTAAAACTGTCGACCGAGGTTTTTCTGAAACTCTCCCCACGCCCAGGATTGAAGAAAGGAAGGATTGGGATTAGCTAAATTGAAATCTTCCCATCTGGATTTTTCGCTGATTTCTTTGATCTGGATCACGTCGCGTTTAGATTAGCAGAAAATGGCTGGTTTGTGTACTGATAAACTACTCTTCTGGAACCAAAATTGTCTGATCTCTGGGATCGGGTTTGACTTCTTTTCGCGCGATTAAAGCCCGTATTTTTACCGGTACACCACCCCAAGGAGTTATTTCTCCCTCCCAGTTAGCGAGAGTAGTAGCGTTTTTGCTTTTTTCGCTAGATTTAGACGGAGTACGAAAAATAAAATATTCAGCCTCGCTTCGTTTGACCAAAAAATATTTTTGGTTCCGCGTTTCGCGGATGAGTTCCCAAGCAATTTCTTTTTTGCCTTCTACCATAGTCACTTAATTTTACACCAAAGGTCAACCAATCATATGCTTGTTTTTCTACTAAAAACTAGCCATAATCGACTCAACCAACCGGCAACTTAACAACTTAACATCCCCAAACTGGAGGAGAGAGTTGAAGATCCTTCGGGCAAGATTCTATGCCGTGTCTCTAAGCCTGCTGCTTGTTGTTTCTCTGGCGCTGGTTTTCACATTAATCTACACTTTAAACCAAGGGCCGGATGTTCAAGACCCAGGATACATAAAAACAAAGGCAGAGCAGTATATAAGCTCCTGGTTTTCACCCACAGACGAGGGTAATGAAGGCCTTATCCTTGTCAAAGCAGAACCGTACATCAGCGAGGACAAGATCGCATCGAGCTGGGTTCTGCTCACACTAGTCCCCAGAAACAACAATCTGACCAGTGAGATTGGAACTGGCGGCCTTATAGGCATCGGCCAGCTGGAAGCAGGGGTGTGGGAATACAGACTACTCGGAGAGCCTGGTTTTGACGCTTGGCTCGAACAGCTGCCCGAAGACCTTCTTAGCAGCGAGCTAAAAAGCGAGTTCGATCTGGTCAAAGAGCGCTCGGCTGTTTCTGCTTTGATTTCTGGCGAACCGCGTTCATCCAGCCTACTACAGGAATTAATATTGAACCTCCCCTGGAAGTTTGGGCAACCTTTTAGGATCACCAACCTTCCTGGCCACGGCCATCACCAAGGGGTTGCACAAGAAGCTATTGATTTTGGAACTCCGGAAGGCACACAGCTCCTAGCTATCGCTGATGGAACGGTGATGGCTAGTAAAGACGATTCGAATGTGAGCGGGTGTAATGTAAAGTATGCGAATGACGCCAACTATATCCGCATCAAAATCGCGCCAAAACTTGCTGTTCTTTACCTACATACCCAAGTAAATTCGATTGCTGCAACGCAACTCAAAGTCGGAGACAAAATCAAGGCCGGTCAACCGGTTGCCAAAAGTGGCGCAACTGGTTTTACCTGCAACTACAACGGAACAGGATCCGGTCCTCATCTCCATATAATTCTTGAGCAGCTTTGCGGCCCAAACAACACCCAAATCTGCGGCTCCGTAAAGCTAACCTTCGCCGAATTTAAAGGTAGTGATCCCCAGTACGGTAAGGACTACAAATCGGAGAACAAAAGTCCCGAGCAACGCTTGGCGGATGCTGAAAGGCAAAAAAGAGAGCAGGAACAAAAAGAAAAAGCAGCGATCCAAACTGCACTCGATAACTTCTACACTGCTTACCGATGTGCCAATGTGGTGGGCTGCGACGAAACTGATGTAGAGGACGAACTAGCTTGGCTAACCGAAGATGTACGTAAACAGCTGTTCGATGTCTTATTCTGTTTCTTCTGTGCCCCAAAGGCGGATAAATTGGAAGGCGCTGAAACTCCAGACGCCAAAACAAATTATCTGTCCTTCCCCATACCCAATGGTCCAACCACTCAGGTTAGGGTAAAGTCGGCTGCAAAAGTAACGCGCGGCTCGGAGGTTGAAATCCATTACACCGTAACCAACATCGACTTAATCAAGGAGGCTGGTAAGTGGAAAGTCGATGGTTGGGAAATAACCTGCGGTTACGTTAAAAACGAAAAAGGGGAGATCGTCTCTACTCAAAACCTTGCTGGTTGCGAGTGGCAAATCTCAGGCGGGTCTAGCTGGTAGGCCCGCTTTTTATTATCAGAAACTAGCAGCATCGGCGTCGTTGGCGTTGAGAGTAGTGTCAAAATCGTTGAAACTAGTTTGCTCTAAATCATTTTGCAGTTTCTGTAAATCTGAATCGCTTTGTACCGGAGCTACAGTATCTGTCTGGCTAGTCGGAGTAACCATAGGCCCAGCCGTTTCATTAGTGGTATTGAGCGACTTTAAAGCAAACCAAATCGCGGTAAAAACAACTAGCACTACTAAAACTACGATTACCAAAATCGTAATATTTTTCCCCCGCTCATTAGGCACCGGACTGGGGGTTGGGCTTGGACTTGGGGGTCTATTTACTTGTGGTGTTGGTATTTCCACCATAAAATTTTCTACTCATTCTCGGCCGAGCTGGTAGCCGGCTGCGCCGAATTACTTGCACCTGGTGATTTAATGTTTTTACCCTTGGTTCGCACCGCGACAATTAGATTTACCACTGACGTGCGATATTCTTTCAAAGCCGCAATTACTGCCTTCATGCTGTCATGATAATCGGCCAATTTCCCTTTTGGATTATCCGCGTCGCACGAAAAACTAGAAATCGCCATTTTTGCGTTGGCAACTGCATTGTTTACGGCTGCCTCTTTATTTTCGATGTCCGCGACGATAGCATCGTAATTTTCGACCGTCACTCCCTTTGGTACTAAACGATTGGTGTAATATTCCTCCACGCGACTCGCAATTTTGTTGAAACGGGTTGTCATGTTTTCAGCGCGAATAGCCAACTTGCTCGAGCGCTTGCGAATAGCGGCCTCTCTTTTTTGGCAAACCTTTAATTTCACCGCGTCTAATTTTTGCTGTATTTCCTGCTTTTTATCTTTGTTGGCTGCTGACGGGCTCGCGTCTTTCGCAGTGAGGACTTTCGATGGGTTATAAAAATCCCACTTACTGTACATAGCAAAAGTCGCTGTTACTGATGTAACCAGAAAACTTACTACAAGTACAAGGAAAAGAATTGTTTTGGTTAGGGTTGACCAACGTTTCACGATTAGTAAAACTATAGCAGGCACCCAAATAAGTGTCAAGAAACCTAGAAATCTGCTGGGGAGGTTTGGTCAACTTTTATTAAATCGGGGTCCTCAACGAAGACCGCAGGGCTACTTAGTCCTGCGGGTTTGAGAACGAGCAAGTTCAGCGTAAATACCGACTCCGGCAAGTACAGCCGAAAATCTCCTTTAATACCTCTTCTTTCTTTTCTTCCGGACAGGGTAGAGAGCAACGAACCATGATGATCGTCTCTACCTGGGTCAGTAGCCCTTTTCGTCGCCCATTACAGAGAACTTTTAAGACCCCAATGTTCCCTTCAGAGGCGGCTTGCCTTATCTGCTTGGCGAGTTCCATCCGGACAGATTGGTCAGGTGCAAGTTTGCGCAAACGCAGTGTCATGACCCACCTTCTCGCCTGATAAAGTGGTCCTCTGTTTCCTCTAAACTTTATTATATCAAAACCAGGAGGCACCTAATTGCTTCCTCGTCTTTTTGTCGGTGGTGGAACGTTTTTGAGTCTCCGCTCCTAAAAATTAGGTTTATTAATCTCCTTTCTTGATTTATAAAAGAAATAACCTACCGCTGCAAACGTGATCGCTGGTGCTACCCAGGGAGGAATGTGAAAGCCAAAACTATCCAAAATCATGATGGCTCCCAAAAACAAAATCGAGTACATCGCTCCGTTTTTTAAGTACCGGTATTTCTTTATCCTTTCAATATTCCCAACCGTAATCTGGCGGACAACAATCGCTCCTATACCATTGCCGATTAATATAAGCGGCACTACCAAAGTAAAGGCAAAGGCGCCGACCACTCCGTCAATGGAAAAGGTGGCGTCGATCACTTCCAGGTAAAAAATCTTGCTGATATCGCTGCGGCCCACGTCCATTAGCTTCGTTTCCTGTTCCTCGGCGTTTTGCTTAAAGCCGTGAACAATAAAAAATACCGTCGAGCCCACGACCGCGCCAAAAGCCACCATTGGGTCTTTTTGCAGGGCAAACCAAACAATGGCGGTGAGTAATATCGCAACTACCGCGTAAAACCAGACAGCGTGGGAATGAATAAATCTTTCGCCGACTAGTCCGTAACGCTTTGGTTCGACAAAAAGCCAGTGGAAAAAAAGAAAAACCAAAAAAGTCCCTCCACCTATCAGTAGTATCGGTGCGGAATTTTCAATTGCCGCTATTACCTTTGGATCGCTACTAAAAGACGCGGTCAAGGACCCTATTGGTCCAAGTGAAGGGTTCACAATCCAAACGATAAACCATGGTAGGAGTCCGCGAACTAAGAAGACGGAGGACAGAATTCCCCAAAACAAAAACCACCTTCTGGCCTTTTGCTGCATGGTGGTAAGAACATCGGCGTTGATAATGGCGTTATCGATACTGCTGATCGTTTCAAATAAGACCAATCCGACGATTATTAGTATGATAGGAAAAAAATCCATAGGCTTTGTATATTATAAATTAGGTTGGAAGACTTAACAATTATTAGAAGTACTAATATAATAACCTTATGCAGAAAACCTCTAACCAACCGTACGAACCCGAATCTGTTGGAAGCATAATGACGACTAATATTCCCACCTGTAGACCTAACGATACTTTTGGTCAAATCCTCCATTTCTTATCGACCAAAAGCTGGGATAGTATTAGAAACGTTTACGTTACTGATAGTGGTGGTAAGCTGCTTGGTTTTATAGACATGGCTATGGTCATCCAGTCAGACCCGAAGAAAACGGCTGGAACTTTGATGCAACGTGCCAAAATTTTTCTACGTCCAGACGGCGACCAAGAAAAAGCAGTTTTTATAGCTGTCAAAGACGATTTGGTTGGAATTCCGGTCGTTGACGAAGATGGAAAGTTTCTAGGGGCGGTCACGGCTCACACGATAATTGATGTCATGCACCAAGAACATATTGAAGATGCTCTTTTGACCGCCGGTATCCGCGGTGAGGGGTCACACATAATGAAACTTGCTTCGGAACGCACTAGCCTTATTGTCAAATCAAGGGCTCCTTGGCTTATCATCGGGCTGGTCGTTGGACTTGGACTGGGATTAATATCCAGTTGGTTTAAGGAGTCGCTGCAAAAAACCGTTGCCATTGCCTATTTCATACCAGTCGTTGCCTATATAGCCGACTCTGTTGGCACTCAGTCTGAAGCAATCGCAGTTCGTGCTTTGGCGACCCTTAAGCTTAACTACTGGAAATACCTATTTAAAGAGCTGCTGGTGGGCCTCACTCTCGGATTATTAATGGGAGCTATGGGAGGCTTGGGTGCAATCCTAATTAGTAAATCAATTGAAATTGGTTTGGTAGTCGGTTTGGCGCTTTTTGTGGCCAGCACCATTGCTTCGGTACTCGCGTCGCTACTGCCGATTGTATTCAAGCTGGTAGGTAAGGACCCGGCTCTCGGCAGCGGTCCGGTTGCAACTGCGCTTCAAGATGTCATCAGCGTCGTGATCTACTTCTTACTTGCCATTACTATTATCCGCTAGCTTTCTGATTTTCTTTATCTTGACCCGCTTCTACGTGATTTTCACCCGGTTTGGATGGAACCCCTGGGTGGGCTTGTACGTGATGATCATCTACCTCCCCTGGGGTCTTAAAAACTTTAGTGCCGCAGGTTTTACAAGCTAAATTTCTTTGTTCCATCTTTGTCACCTCCTAATGTAAGTATAAACTAAATAATTAATGTGGGGAAATTGCGACGTTCAAGAATAGCTCCGCGTCGTGGGTGTACCCAAGATACTCTTCGTACGAAGACTAACCACGCATTATTAGCCTACCAACAAAGAGCACTAGTAGTGAGCCAGCTATCGCTACCACAAAAGACATCAAATTAAATCCAGTAATCCCAACTCCAAAAAACCTCTGTCCTAGATAACCACCGACTACTGCCCCAATAATTCCCAGAACGATTGATCCTACAATTCCCCCTTGAGAACTAGGCGCAATAAAATTGGCAATACTTCCGGCAATTAGCCCAAAAATAATCCAATAAATAATAATCATATTTTTCACTTCCTCTCTTCGTACCGTATCACCAAGCCAAACATACCAAACAAACTAGTCCGTTTGTTGTTTTTCGCCAGAGAATATTCGTATTAGCATAACAATTCCCCAAGCTATAATAGCGTAAACAATAATTGCGACTAGCGTTGATGGCTCAAAAACTGAAGTTGTTTCTGCACCCTTGCTAAAAATCATACGGAATATTCCTTCGAAAGGAAAGACAAAAACCCCACTCAAACCATAGATTAAATTCACAAAGCTGCTTGAGGCACTCGCCCCCAGCAACTTAAGAACAAAACGGAAAGCCAAGAGTATTTCCAGTACTCCAAATAGGAAATAGATTAAATATGCGCCACTCTGAGAACTGGTTGCTTTCTCTTGAGCTGGGGCCGTCGCCACTTTGTTTGTATTATCATCTTGTGTGGTTACAGTCTCTTTTACAATTTCTGCCATATTTTTTCACCTCCTTTGTTTTTTTCATTTTTAAAATTGTCACGGCTTTTTTCTTTACTACCGACCTTTGTTAATTTGAGTTTTCTTAATTACTGTTTCTTTGGGTAAATATTCAATTAAAGCCTGTTCTGTCAGATCGGCCAAGCTTATTTCCTCAACGACTGCTTGTGCCTTGGCGTGCTTGGCAATAGAAGAATTCATAAAAAGGGTTACTCGTTGTTTGTTATTAGTTGTCACACTTCATATGATACGACTAGTTGTAGTTGTTGTCAACTGACAACTTGGGGCTAGCTTACTGGTAAGAGGAGCAAGTGAAAGTCCAGGGTCAGCAAATGATAGGGTGATAAACAAATCAATACGGTTATATTAAGTGCCACGTGGCTCCGAGCCGTGGATGATGTTAGAACTTTTTATAGGGATTTAGGTTGCGGCGGATATCCAAAAATCTAATTACCGCTTTCGGTTAAGATGAAATTCTCCCTTAATAACCCCATAAGGAGTAGTCGCCGTCATTGTTCCAGAGATAATATCGGTCGTAAAATTGCCTTGCATGGAAAAAGTGCCGCCACCGGCGCTAACTGTACCAAAGTCCAGCCTACTACCGCTGACTCTTATTTGAATTGCCTGGGCGCCCGTATCGGCAACGCACTGTCTTGGTACGGAAACGCTGCTATAGCCTGGAATAGTTGTACTACCAGAGGAGCACAGATTAGTGTAACGCATTGTGCCGGAAGCAGTATTGCCCGCCAGCGTATTGATTATTAACTCAACATCTCCATCTTCATAAATTTTCGTCGTGCCGGGGCCGGTGGTAAATTGACCATACAATTGTATTCCCTTGCCCCTAATAGACGATGTCCAAGTCCCCCGAAGATCGCGGGCCGGTGTCAGATTTCCGATCAGTGGCTTTGCAGTCTTTATTGATTTGAGTTTTTGTTCAACGAATTTAAGAAAAGCGGGGTTTCCTCCCGCAACATATACCCCAGCTACAACGGCTCCTGCTATTAATCCCAAAACTACTAGGAGCACGACAATTGAAAACCCTCTATTATTTTTCATATTAAATCTTAGCCACCACTACAATGTAATTTTACCATAAACTCTGTCGCATTTGGTCGGTTTTTAATTGGGCAATCATTTATTGCCCCTCGAGGTTATTAAAAACTGAGGTTAAAAGTCGTGGCCCGAGTGGTAGGTGAAGTTAGAACTTTTTCCCAACAAAAAACTAGCTTTTCAGCTAGCTTCTTGTCCAAAGAAAACCTCGCATGAAGCTAGGTTTTCTTAATTACTTGGCGACGTTATTAGGCAAGTTTTACATTTTTTGCACTTGGGCCTTTATCACCATCAACAACATCGAATTCAACGGCTGCCCCAACTTGAAGCTCATCAAAAGAAACGCCGCTCAAGTCATTAGAGTGAAAGAAAAGATCTTTTTCTTCTCCGTCACGAGAAATAAATCCAAATCCTTTATCTGTTTT
>JAUYHE010000002.1 GCA_030690175.1 bacterium
ACCGGCGATGGGGACTAAGTCGTAACAAGGTATCCCTACTGGAAGGTGGGGATGGATCACCTCCTTTCTAAGGAGTTTATGGCTCTTGAACCTAGTTTAAGAGTCGAAAAATTCCAACTACTCACGTGGTTGGAAGTGACGATTGTTGGATTCGTTAAACCAACGGGTTATTATGTGTCCAGCACATAGTCTCTAGAGAACCTTGTGCTTCGCACAAGAATTTTCAGTTACTAATTTTCAATTTTCATTGAATTTTCATTTTTTTAATTTAAAAATTAAGAAATTTAAATTTATTTGGAAATTAGAAATTGTAAATTGGAAATTCTCGCGCGGAGCGCGAGGAATGGGTGCCACTTTTTGGAGTTTAAGTAAAGCGTGTTGTGAAGTATCAAGTGTCATGTATTGTGGCACTTTTTTTGTGGCTTTATGATAGAATTTGATCTGAAACATGACTGAAAGGAAACAGTATAGCGAAAAAGAATCCGTATGGTACTCCAGACTGTTTAAGTTTGGTGTAGTCTCTGCAGGTGTCGGAGCACTTATCGGATCAGGAGCGTTAGTAACAGTGGGAGTCGTTGCAGCAGGCGGAGCATGGGCGATGTGGAAGGGTGGAAAATAAGTGGAGAGACCAAAATTTGTTAACGGAATGGTTCGTGAAGCAGGTCATCTCGCAAACAGCGCTATTGAAACTGCGCCATCAAGTCTGCTTTTTGGAGGCGGCCTTGTAATGTTGTCAGGACGATTGGTAGAGGGTTTTGCGATTATGATTGGTTCGGTCGGAGCTGAAGGAGTCGTGAAAGTCAAGAGAAGAATTGTTGAAAAGAAAAAAAATGGTAAGCAAGAGGTAAGTTAAAAATATGGCGCGATGGCGAAGTGGAAACGCTGGAGTCTGCAAAACTTCGATGCGCGGGTTCGATTCCCGCTCGCGCCTCTCTAGTTCGAGATGAAATCTCGAACCGAGTCGGTTTTTAATTTCATTAAAAACTAGACTCCAAATACTAATGTTCTACTACGTTTACGTCTTGTATAGTTTGAAGGATAAGAATCTGTACGTAGGTAAGACAAGCGATATTTTTAAAAGGCTAGAAAGAATAACAATGGTCGAGTACTTGCGACGAAAAGTAGACGTCCGTTAAAGTTAATACACTTAGAGGTGTTCAAAGAAACAGGAAAAGCCTTTTTGAGAGAAAGAGAACTAAAATATCCGAGTGCAGGAAGATTTAAAAAAGAATTACGAGGAAAGCTGGGATTGTAGTCTAGTCGTTTTGCAAAGCAAAACAGACCGACTCGATTTTTCTTTAGAAAAATCAGAGGGCTTGTAGCTCAGTTGGTTAGAGCGCGACACTGAGAAGAAATATTTTTACTGGGCCGTTAGCTCAGCCCGGTTAGAGCGTTACACTGATAATGTAAAGGTCAATGGTTCGAATCCATTACGGCCCACAGCGAGTAAAAATATTTCTTGTGGTTCTCGATCTGCTTTGCAGATCTGCGGGCCTAAATGTCGAGGTCTCAGGTTCGGATATTGTGAAGTACTACAGAAACATCGATTTCTGTAGTTTGCGAAACAATACAAAAATCGAAGATTTTAAATCCTGACAGGCCCACATTATTCCAAATTCTCTGATATAATTTCAGCGCATGGCGAATAAGAAGCTTTACAGATCTAAAACAAATAGGGTGTTTGCAGGAGTTATTGGTGGTTTGGGGGAGTATTTTGATGTTGACCCGGTGGTTTTGAGGCTGGTGTTTCTGGCGCTTGTGATTTTGACAGGATTTTTCCCCGGAGTAATTTTCTACATTCTGGCTATTTTTATCGTTCCCTCTAAGTAGCTCTTTTGGATTTTTTTGTCTTTTGTGGTAAAGTTTCTGGCTATGGGTGAAAGAAATCGAGCAGGAGCAGGGGAAAAACCCGTGGAGATTCTCGAGAAATTACTACCCTTTCTTCAGGGTTTGATTGAAGTGGGGCTTAATTATAAATTAATAGTGGGGAAATTAACTGAAGCAGGTATGAAGGTGGAAGAGACGGATGTGCAGGACGCTCTTAATAGATTGAGATATGCGTATGGCGATCTCAATACCGGACTCACGTTTGCTGTTCGCGCCGGCTATTTTCATAATCAGCTCGATATATCCCGAGCTTCCAAATTGGATGATAGGGATTTAGCGAATCAGATCAAGAGGGTTCTTGTGGATAAACAGATATTTGCTATTTGGATGGGTACAGTTGAGGGTTTGATGGGATCACAGATAGGAGAGTCCCTGGGTCTTAGTGGGGATCGGGTCCGGCACATACTGGAAAGAAGACTTTCCCGGCCGCTTAAGACAAATCGGTATGGTCTTGTGGCTTTGGGTTTGGAAGTAAAGGGATTGGAAGAATCCGGGAAATTACGGGTGGAGAAATAGAATGACGACGGAGTTAGTGTAAAATCTTCTCATGTTTAGGAATTACTATCAGATTCGGGATTGGTTGGAATCTTATATACCTTTAGTTTGGGGGAAAGAGGATCTGGGACTTTCACGGATTGAAAATTTACTTCAGAAGCTAGGAAATCCACATACAAAATTTAAATCAATTCATGTCGCAGGGACGAGCGGTAAGGGGAGTACGGCATTTTATATTTCAAGGTTTTTAGAGACCAGTTTCCAGAGACCAGTAAAAGTCGGGTTGCATGTTTCGCCGCATTTGGTTGATATTCGCGAACG
>JAUYHE010000015.1 GCA_030690175.1 bacterium
TCCGGAATTTGATAAACGTAAAGCTACCGCAGTGCTCAGGCGTTATGTTGATTTACACGAACATGCTATTGAGAAAAAAACCGAGATTATGCTTGACCACTTCTTGAAAAATGTTAAGGGAGAGATTAAGGGTAGAGCTAAAGCGATGGTGGTAACTAAATCTCGGCTCCACGCAGTGCGCTACAAACTAGAGTTTGATCGTCAGTTGAGAGAGCGGGGAAGCGAGATCAAGGCCTTAGCAGCCTTTACAAGTAGAGTGGATGATGGAGGCAATGAATATACCGAGACAAGTATGAACGGGTTCCCAGAATCTCGAACCAGAGACAGGTTTGATACTGATGAGTACAGAATCTTGATTGTGGCAAGTAAATTTCAGACCGGTTTTGACCAACCATTACTACAAACTATGTATGTAGATAAAAAATTAAATGGTCTTAGTGCCGTTCAAACATTAAGTAGATTAAATCGGGCTTATCCTGGCAAAGATAAAGCTATAGTACTTGATTTCGTTAACGATCCGGATGCTATACAAAAAGCATTCCAGCCATATTACCAAACAGCTATTTTATCAGAGGGGACTGATCCAAATATACTTTATACACTCGAACAAAAAATAAAAGAGTTTAGCGTTATAGAAGAGAGCAATATTTTAAAATTCGCAAAGTTTTGGTATACATCAGAGGACCAATCAAGTTTGCATAGAGAACTTGACCCGGCAATTACAAGATTCACTAACCTCGAAGAGGAGGAGCAAAAACTTTTCAGAAAACTGGTTCAACAATTTGTTAAGACATATGCCTTTGTGTCCCAAATCGTTACTTTTGAAGATAATGCTTTAGAAAAGTTATATCTTTATTCTCGGTTCTTACTTAAAAAACTTCCTTCAGGAAGCGAAGGTTTACCAAGAGAGGTATTGGAAAGTGTTGATATGGATAGATACCGCGTTAGAAAGATATTCTCCGGACATCTGATACTAAAGGACGAAGATAGTGAACTTAAATACACAGCTGGACCAAGTATAACAGTCGCCCCTACTGAAATTGAAAAATTGTCTTTGATTATATCTCGTATTAATGAATCTAGCGGAACAACTTTTACTGAAGAGGATAAGGTAAAACTTAGAAAAATTACCGATGCTGTTAAGAACGATGAAGGTTTTCAAGAAAGTAGAAAAAATAACACGAAATCTAATTTACAGTTGCTATTTAAAGAACTCTTTGACAAAAATTTAGGCGACATGTATGAAAAAGATTTTAATTTCTATAGGAAAATTGAAGATAATCCAAGGCTAAAGGAATTATTAAAAGAAGAGTTATTTGAAGCTGTTTTTAGTAACCAGTAATTCTAAAATAGCTTTTAGATTATGTCCTCGACAAGTCCATGACCCAACAACGCTAAAGCTTTGGCGGGCAGGCATAGTTCGATTCAACTCAGGATAAATAAGTTTGCTTGTCTGATTTGTTTGATTTACAATAGTGTTATAAGCGCAAGCTTACATCTTGCTCTTGTAACTTGAGCAAGTTATAATCGGTCCTCTATGGAACAACCAATTAACTTGGCAAAAATATTAAAGGATCATAAATCTGGTTGGGTTGCTGTGTCAAAAGATTATAAGGAGGTAGTGGCTACTGGAAAAACTATAAAAGAAGTTACAGAGAACCTAGAAAAGAAGGGTAAAGAAGGAATTCTTGTTCCTGCCGCAGAGAACTATCAAAACTTCGTAACATAAATGAACTTCCCCTACGTAAAACTTCCTGGAGATGCCAGTGGGGTTTTGAAGCCCTACATCCCCGTTCGTTACCATTACAAAAATAGTTTTACTAAAGAAATTCTTACTCTTATTGATTCGGGTGCGGATACAAGTCATTTCAGCACAGATTTAGCAAATTTTTTTAATATCGATTGGAAAAAACTCAAAATTCAAAAATCAAACGCAGCAAACAACTCTACCTTCTTAGCCTACGTTTTTGAAGAGCCTTTTACAATAGAAATTGGAGGGCATAAGTTAACAATAAATCGAGCTAACTTCTCCCCAGATTTAGCACCCCCGTTTCCCTTTATCTTGGGCCAGGATAACTTTTTTGACCTTTGTCGAATTACTTTCGAGAGATACAAGTGGAATATAGATTTAAATATTAAATAAGAATTTCTTGACACAGTTCAGTTCGATAGATTCGACCTTGCTCACTACTCACTATTGATTTCTCAGGCAAACAATAATAAAATGTGGTAGTTTTCGAAAGCCTTTAAGGGAGGGATCATGGATATTCCAAAGGATAAGAATTATCCCCGGGATTCTGTTCAGTGCGACAATTGTGGTGGCTGGGGCTGTGCCGACTGCGACGACAAAGGTTGGCTCAGACCCGTCGATCACCCCAAAGGGAGGCGATGCGCAAGGGAGATATGCAGCAAGCCTATTCCTCCGGCGCATGTACCAGTCTACTGCTCAAACCAGTGCGCCTTCGCTGATGCCACAAAATAACGGAAACCACAGTGGTGAAGAGGTGAAGACGGTAAGCATCCTTCTTCATACGGAACTGGACAAACCAGCCGCTCTCTTCATCCTCCAGGTTTTCTACACAGATTCCGGCCAATTTGTTGGTATTGATCTCGTCGCTGAGTCGATCGAACCGGAAGAAATAGAGGAGGTGGAGAGGGACTTGGCCGTCTACAACGACCCTTCGGCTGCATCGCTGATACTGTCCGAACTGAGGAGAGTCTTCGGCCAAGATGAAAAGACGATCAACGCTCTTTTCGAATTCGTAAGAGAAGAGTCGGGGACGTTGAAAATACCGATTCAAGAAGAGTAGAGGGACCCCCATCAAAACCTGCCCTCTCCTTTTTTCTTGACACAGATTCGACGAGCTTACTATTTGAAACTTTAGGCAAACAGGGGAATTTTAGTTTTGTTACAATTAGCCTGTGGATATTGGAAGGTTTTTTCAGTGGGTTGGCTATTACACTTCCAATTATTTCTTTACCAAATTTTGGCGCGATGCAAAGTTTGAAATAAATTCCCGCCTGCACCGCATACCACCTCAGCAAAAAGGCGAATATTTCGACAAATATTTAGCCAGACTCAATGCTGATCAAGCCCTACGCGTAATGAAGTATCTGGTAGAAACATGGCAGGGATATACTGATCTCATGGAAGCAGCCGATATCACTGATGAGCCTATGGAAAAAAGATTTAAAATGTCAGCTAGGCGGCGCGAAGTAATTGAAGATAGAAAAACTCTGGAAGATATGTTTCAAGAAGTTTTGCAAAGATCCCAAAAAGAAAAACAAATTTCTTGACACTTTAGGGCAAACGATCCAAATCTCTTGTCTTTTAGTGCTAGCAGCCGTATAATTACAACTTATGGCTCACAGTCAAGGTAGACAAAAAAAAGAAGTCAAAAAGCCAAAGAAAGATAAGAAAAAGTGATTTCTTGCATTTCTTTACGAAAAGTAAAAAGAAATAACTTTTTGCATTTCTTCGCTAAAGCTTCAGAAAAGTAAAAAAAGTAAAAATGGCCGATGGTATAAAATGTCCTTACTGCAATAGTAAAGATTTATCAAAAATACCTGTTCCGGCTGGAGCCGGCACTGCATCTACCTCTATCACATACAAATGTCAAATGTGCCTCCGTACCTTTAGTAAATCTGCTCCCAAAGCAGAATAGTTAAAGAATTAGGAAGCGGGTTCTGGAGGGAGAGGTATTTCTTCTTCTGGTGGTTCTGGTCGGTCGTAAGTTTCATATTCTCCAGGTTTGAGCCATTCTACAAAAGTACACCCTGTAGCCTCGCGTTTTGTACTGTCCCAACCGGAAGTTGAACATTTTTTCATTCTTTTGCCTGCATTTGTGGTAAATAGAACCAATTTTTTGCTGCACTGCGGACAAGCCTCATCCAAAGGTTCGGTAGTTCCGTTTATCCATTCCACAAAATCGCACCCCTCGGCTTTTTTGGTTTCGGCGTTCCAAACGTTGGTCGAACACTTTTTCATTTTCTTACCAAAACGAGTGATGGCTAGGACTAGAGGTGCACCACACTTTGGACATTTTTCATCCAATTGCTGGGGCTCAACTACCAACCATTTAACGAAGGTACAACCTTCAGTTTTTCTGGTTTCAGCGTTCCAATTGCCGGTTGAACAACGCTGCAATTGCCGACCCGAGGGTGTAGTAGTAATTTCCGCTAAGTCAGAGCCGCACTTGGGACATTTTTCTTTCATAGAGAAAATCATAACAGACTAACAGAAAAAATACTTGCTTTAAAATTGCACTAAAAGTGAGTTGTGTTTAAGATAGAGAAAATGTACTATCTTTATATTCTCGAGTGCTCTGATCAGACGCTTTACAGTGGTATTACTGTGGATCTCGAAAGGCGAGTCAAAGAACACGATTCTTCAGAGCTTGGGGCAAAATATACCCGAGGTCGAAAACCGGTGAAATTAGTCTTTTCGAAGGAGTTTCAAAACCGTTCGCAGGCTTCAAAAGAGGAGTCTAGAATTAAAAAATTATCCAGAGAAGAAAAGCTAGAGTTAATAAAAACATATCATGACGCTAAAGATTGAAGACCAATCTCCGGATTTTGAGTTGCCAGACCAAAACGGCAAAAACCACAAACTCTCTGATTACCTTGGCAAAAAGGTTCTGATTTATTTTTACCCCAGAGACTTCACTGCCGGCTGTACGATCGAAGCTTGCCAAATCCGCGACAGTTTTCCAAAGTTTGGAAATATTAATGCGGTAGTTCTGGGAATTAGTGCCGACAGCGTTGAAAGCCACAAAAAATTTGCAGAGAAACACTATCTTCCTTTCACACTACTAGCTGATACGAATAAAGAAGTCGCCCGTGTCTACGGTGTTTATCAACCGAAGAAATTCCTCGGAAAAGAATTTTTGGGGATCGTGCGCACTTCATTTCTGATCGGAGAGAGCGGAAAGATAGAGAAAATTTACGAAAAAGTAAAGCCAGCTGCTCACGCAAGTGAAGTTTTGATTGATCTGGAAAGAGGATGATCGTTATTTCTCATTACGAATGAAAGAAAAAAGCTCCTCCAAAAAAGAAAGCTAGCAAAAAGAGCAAAAAGTGACAAAAACTGCAACATTAACGCAGCACAGGGTTGCTTACAATCCTATAGTCAGTTATAATTAACCTGCATTAGTTTCGGGTAACAATTTCCTAAACTAAAAAAGAATATCTTTATTCTTGCCGAGTTGCTCTTCTAGTGCCAAAAATACTTATGACTAAATTGAGGAACGTCGCCATCATTGCTCACGTTGATCACGGCAAGACTACACTTGTCGATGCTTTGCTGCGCCAAAGCCATACCAAGCTCCACAAGGATTTGGAGGGTACGAATCTCATCATGGATTCCAACGACCTTGAAAAAGAGCGTGGTATCACAATCTTTTCCAAAAACGCTTCCGTGGTCTGGAAAGACACGAAAATCAATATTATCGACACTCCGGGCCATGCTGATTTTGGCGGAGAAGTTGAGCGGGTTTTGAAAATGGCCGACGGTTGTTTACTTTTAGTTGACGCCAAGGAGGGACCGATGCCTCAAACTCGTTTTGTTTTGAAACGCGCCCTTGAAATGGGACACAAGGTCATCGTTGTTATTAACAAGATAGATCGAGCTGGTGCTCGAATCGAATGGGTAGTAAACAAAACTTTTGATCTTTTCGTAGAACTTGGGGCCAGTGATGAAGCGGCTTTTTTTCCGACTATATATTCATCGGCGAAAAACGGTTTAGCAGGAAAAGAAAGCGACTTGTCAAAAATGAATGATATCTCTCCGGTTTTTGAGGCGATCATTGAGTATATTCCGGCACCGACCGGAGAAAAGAGCAAACCTTTGCAAATGCTGGCCACTACTATCGTTGGCGACAATTACAAAGGTCGGATCGCCACTTGTCGCATTTATAACGGGCGAGTCACAGCCGGGCAAGAAATTACCCATATAAACAGAATCGGAGAAATGAAAAAATATAGATTAACTGCTTTGATTGGTTTTTCTGGTTTGGAAAAAATAGACATAAAGGAAGCAGAGGCCGGAGATATCGTCGCTATCGCCGGCATAGCCGATATCAATATTGGAGAAACAATTGCCGATCCGAATGAATCTGTTGCCCTGCCACTACTAGATATTGAAGAGCCAACCATAAATATGACCTTTTCGGTAAACGCCTCTCCATTTGCCGGCAAAGAAGGGCAGTTCAAAACTTCCAGGCAGATTCGCGAGCGCCTTTACAAAGAACTTGAAACAGACATGGCCCTAAAAGTAGCCGACGGTTCAAACGGAGATTGGATTGTTTCCGGCCGAGGAGAGTTACATCTGGCAATTTTCATCGAAAGACTGCGTCGGGAAGGTTATGAATTTCAGGTCGCCCGGCCACAGGTCATCACTAAAGAAGTGGATGGTAAAACTCTGGCTCCTTACGAGAAAGTTTTTATCGAGGTTTCCGAAAGCTTTTCTGGGATTGTTATGCAAAAAATGGGAGAGCGAGGTGGGCTCTTGCAGGATATGACCAATGAAGACGGTATAGTTTTAGTCGAATTTATTATTCCCACCAGAAAATTGTTTGGCTATAGAAGCGAGTTTATTACTGACACTAAAGGGACAGGTATCCTCAACACGATGTTTCATCAGTTTGAGGAAGATACCTCTAATTCTTTTGGACGTAATAGAGGTTCTCTAGTAGCCTACCAAGATGGCAGCACTACTCTATATGGTCTGACTCACGCTCAGGATAGAGGAACTTTGTTTATCGGTCCGGGAACAAAAATCTACAAAGGTCAGGTGATAGGACAAAACTCTCGTGGAGCGGATATCAAAGTAAACGTCGTCAAAGAAAAGCAGCAAACTAATATGCGCTCTCGTGGGGAAGGTGTATCAGAGCATTTCAATACTCCCAAGCCAATGGGACTTGAAGATGCCCTAGAATATATAGACGATTCAGAGCTAGTTGAAGTAACCCCAGAGAATATTCGCATCCGCAAGATCGATCTCAATTCTAAATACTAATTTCCTTGACACAGTTCGAGAAGCTCAATAAATAAAGGGGATGAATTTCTTGGTGATTTTTTGGTACTCACGGTATTTTGGATGCTTTTTTGCCAACAACTTTTCTTCAATATCGGCAGTAGTTTCCAAGACAACCAAAAGCAAAACAAATAATACTGACGTTTTCAACTGAAAATTGGATAGCATTAGTATCAAACCGACTAGTGAGTAGACCGCGTACATTGGGTGTCTTGTATAGCGGTAGGCCCCCACAGTGACCAGCTTGTGATTTTCCACGGGTTCAGGAAACAGTGAGTAGATCTCTGCTTTCATCGACCAGTAAGCGTAAAAGCCAAAAATTGTGGCTAGGAAAAGAGGTACGAAAAGGTAAGGATTACTCAACAGCATTTCATAATCGGCAAAGTAAAGCAAAGCAGCGATAAGAACTAGTTGCAGTACAAATAGTAGTTTACCCACAATACAATAATAACATTGTTGGGCTTTGGTGAAAAGAGAAAGGAGCTTGCCCAAGGCGGTAGAGTGTTCTTGATTTTGCCACCTGGTTCGCCTACAATCAACCTACCATGCACTTGTTTGTCCTGATCTTACATGTCGTGGGTGCCGGAATTTTTGTTGGTGCGATCGCGGTTGCCGCTTACGTCACCTTCCGTAGCCCCCTGTATTCTACCAGAATCGCGTTATTAAAACCCCTGCAAGTAATTATTCCTCTGGCCACTTACGCGCAGCTTGCTACCGGTATTTATTTGTTTCTCATCAATATAGACCATTTTGTTTACAGTGAATTCTTTTGGCTGAAGATGATTCTTTATGCGGCTGACGGTCTACTAGCCACTTTCATTTTAAAGAAAAGGGTGGAGGCAGATCTGGCGCAAGGGGAGGGAGAAATAAAAAACAATCTGCGCAATTTTTACCTTCTGCAGCTTCTTATCGCTCTGCTTATTATTTCCTTTGCCGTAACGGTAGGTGAATCTCACTAAATAAGTATGAAAATTTTTGTGAAAGCCCGGCCAAACTCCAAAGCAGAAAGTATCGAGAAAGCGGACGACACTCATTTTACCGTGTCAGTGAAGGAACCGCCGGTAAAGAGTCGGGCCAATGCGGCCATCGCTAAAGCCCTAGCCGGTCATTTCGGCGTTGCCCCCTCCCAAGTTTCTCTGGTTTCAGGCTTTTCCTCCAAGCAAAAAGTATTTGAGATAGAAACTTAAATTACGCAAGATTATTGTATAATCTAATCAATGCCCAAACTCTCTAGGAAAACACTTCTAATTGCGGCCTTTTGCCTAGCGCTCATAATTGTCTTTGCAGCAGTTTATTATTTCTTTCTTCCGACACGCTCGCCGCAGGATTCAAATGAAGGACCAAAATTCGCTCCCTTTTGGAACGAGAGAATCGAAGCCGCAATGGCTCGCTCCGACTGTCCTGACACTGGTCAGCCGACTGTTCCGGCAACTTCCTATCAAGGAAAGTTGATCGACGGTCACATCCACATCCCTTCCATTTTCACTGGCGGGGTTACTGACGAGCCGGGTGTTGAAGATAGGCAGGTAAATTCCACTCTGGGTCTGAATCTCAAAATGAGTGAACTCGTTTGTGTTTTGAAACATGACGGCACGAGCCAAGCCATTGCCTTTTTTCCAGTCTACAAAGAGATGATTGGTCCGCACCTTGAGATCGTTAAAAGAACAATAGAGCGCTATCCGAAAACCTTCATTCCCTTCAACATGCCGCCGGACAACGACGGCTCGAAAGACGGTTTTCCGACAGTCGACGCGACAACTTTGGAAATAATGCTCGGGGTCTATCCGGGTTTGTTCAAAGGTTATGGTGAGATCGGGCTTTATGCGCGTGATGGTGGGGCGCCGGAGCTACCACCCGATTCCGAGCGCTTACAAGAAATTTACCCTGTGGTTCGGAAAAACAAATTAGCAGTCTATTTCCACCTTGGGGAGGGACAGAGAGAAAGTTACAAAAAAGCGATTAAAGCTAATCCCGAGATTCATTTCATTTTTCATGGGGATCAGTTGATTAAACAGGAACAAGATGGCCGCCAGGATCTGTCACAAATTGAAGATATTCTTAGTAGCGCGCCGAATGTTTACTACGAAGTGGACGAGCTTTGGGGAGACGTCTGGTTACTCCGGCCGCAAGTGACCAAAGAACAATTTTCCGCTCACTTTAAAGATTACGAACCTTTACTTGAGAAGGACGTCGCAACTTGGAAGGGCTTCATCGAGCGCCACCCGGACCAGGTCATTTGGGGATCTGATCGCGGTATCACCCGCTGGACGGTGGATCTGCAGGTTGGTCGGACTTTGACCAGCTACGTCCGTGCCTTTATTGCTAGGCTGGACCCAAAAGTGCAGGAAAAATATGCCTACAAAAACGCGCAGAAAATATTCCAAAAACAATGAGAGCAAAAAAGTTACTTTAAAGTGGTGTAGAAGATCCCTTTTTCGTGCTGGCCGTAATACATAAACCAGGTATCTCCAATTTTGATTAAAGTGGGATCTCCAGGAGGGTTTGGGGGAAACATCACCCTAGAGTCGGTAGAAGTAGCAAAGGTAAGGGTGGGAGAGGTAAATTGTCCATTTTGGTAAGTAGAGTAATAGACTCCTTTATAGCCCCAAAAATAAAGTCGAATCGAGTCATCGCTCCACTTCACAAGTTCAGGCCCATCGATCATTCCCAACAGAGAGTCGTTTCGACTATCGATGGCGATACCTTTTTTCTCAAAATTTAGACCATCTTTACTTACCGCCCAGAGGAAAATCTGGGTGGAGGCATTTGGCACATCAGAAGCGTATTTTTTATTGATTTGTCCTCTGTAAACCATTAAATAACTCTGGTCCGGGAGTAAAATGGTTGCTGAGGCAGCTACATTGTCAAAACTCAAACCCTCCGAATTTTCCTTGGAGATCCTAATACCCGTTTCCTCCTTCCAGCCCAGTCCGTCGGAGGAAATAGAACTTTTTATTTCTCCAGCGGTTTGATAGTACATTCTATATCTACCATCTGCCAGTCTCACTACATCGGCGAAAGTTTTAAAGGTGTTTCGAACCCCAGCTTCCTGACGCCAATTTATACCATCAGAAGAGACGGCAGAATACATCTCCAGTTTATTTCCTTTTACCTCCGGCTCTATCGAATAATATAAACGATATTTTCCATCTGCTACTTCAATAATCTCTGCATCGGCGTACCTTCCTGCAATCGCAACTTTACCACTTTGCCAAGAGGATTCGTTTTTGCCGATTTCGTTTTGGCTAGTTCTTTCAGGAGGAGGGGTTGGTTTCTTGGGCCAAACAAAAAAGAAAATAACTAAAACAACTACTGCGAGCAGTAGGAAGATTATGAGCCCAATGAGCAGGTTTTTGTTCACTAAATGTATTGTATCAGAAAAATTGTTATTAGGGAGTTCTGGCAAAAGAATTGAAAAAAAGAGAGGACGCTCATTACCTATAGACTAGGTGAAGAAGTAATTAAAAAGTGGTACACTAAAATACAGATGGGAAATTTCTTCAAAAAATACTGGTGGCTACTTCTTATCATTATTTTCCTCTTGATTCTTATAATAATATGGTTGTTGGCCACCAATATTGGTAAAAAGGAATCGGTAACCACTCCCTCGTCAGCTACCCAAAGCGCCGAAGCTACGAAATCGGCAACGCCAAGCACTCAGAAATCAGATGAGACAGGCAGCGATGATGTTCTTTTGAAAAAAGCAGTTTCGGAAAAAACAGGAATAGCCATAGACATAATAGTCGTTGAGATCTCGGAAAATACTGGTAAATACGCAAAGGGGTTGGTGAATGCAAAAGGAGAAACAGTTGGTGGCGGCTATTGGCTGGCTGTTAAAACTAGCGGTAAATGGACGATCGTTTATGACGGCCAGGCAACACCAGAATGCTCTCAAGTAGATCCTCCAGGGTTCCCGGCCTCTATGGTCCCAGAGTGTTTTGATGAGACTGGAAACATAGTAACTAGGAAATAAGATGACGTATGAGGTCGGTAGTCGATATCCACAGCCTGGGGATAAGGTCCGCATTGTTGAAAAAAGTAATTACTCTAGTGGCAAGTTAACCGAAGGCGTGGTAAAAGACGTTCTTACTAGCAAGCGCTTTCACCCCCGTGGTCACAAAGTAAGACTCACTTCTGGAATAATTGGTCGAATCCAGGAATTTGCTGACGTCCAGACTACTCAAGAAGAGATTTCTCCCAGCCCTTATAATCCAAGCGAAGATGAGTTGGTTTGACCTCAATAATTAATTAACCGGTTATTTATTTGTTTTTGGTAATTAGTCTAGAGGTTGATTAGAAGTATTTAATAATTTTTGCCTTACTTTTTAGACTCTCGTACCACTGGGAAAATTCTTGATTGAGTTTTTGTGATCTGACTTGATCTTTGATTTGGTCTTTGGAAAGCCCGGTTACCGATTCTTTGTTCTCGTTTGAATATTTTCCCACTTCTTGATCAGAAACGGCTATTTTATCTTTGAGAAGTTTCTCGACCAGTATCTGGACAGTGATCTGCTCTTTTAGTTCTTGCAGACTGGTATTGTTTTGAGATAGGGCACGCTGGAGCATATCCTTACCGCCAAACCGATCCTCAAGTTCTTTTATCTTTTTATTTATCTCGCTATCGCTAGCGGCGGCGCCCTTTTTAGAGGCCTCTTGTTTAATTAGAATCTCGCGGATGAGACTATCAAAAACTTCAGGGCCATTAGATTTTTTCAATTTGGAATAAAATTGGGGAGTAGTAATTAATTTCCCATCAACGCTACCTGCCAAAAACAAACCTTTATTGGTAATAAATAAAGCCAGAACAGCGGCAACCGCGACCAAAATTATCGCACCGATCACAAAAAGCACGGGACTACGGTCGTAACGTCTTTTTAGATTTTTCTGAAAGGTGGAAAAATTAAATGAAACTTTTTTCGTTTTTTCAGAAGTAGATCTTGACGATAATTTTTTTGTTGTGGCCATATATTGTTGGGAAGGCGTCTTTATTATAACCCAATAAAAACATTTGGCAAGACAGCAAGCTTTTTGTTGACTGGAGCACGCCTTGCCTTTAAACTAATTGTAGATGAGCAATTTCTGGGCAAAGTATAAAGTTATATTATTAGTTATCTCCTTGGCCTTAATATTGACCGGTTTAATATTTATTTTCTACAGACAGTTTTTAAATAAGGAATCTTCGACGACCGCGACCGCGACCCAAAAGACGGCTACAAGTTCCGAAAAAGTCGCTACCGCTAGTCCAAAACCAGATGATCAAAATTCTTCTGCTGCGGTCACAGACGACAGCGCCGCGATAAAGACCGCCTTGGTAGAAAAGACGTCTATTGCCGAAAGCAATTTGGATTTTGAAATCAGCCAGAATACGGGCAAACACGCTAAGGGAATGGTGAAAGAAAAAGATAGCGAGGTGGGTGGAGGTTATTGGTTAGCAGCTAAAACAAGTGGGGGTTGGGTGATTGTTTACGATGGTCAGGCCCAACCTACTTGCAACCAAATCGCGTCGTATTCTTTTCCAACCGACATGGTGCCGGAATGCCTGGATGCTAATGGCAATCTGGTCGCTAGATAAAAGGCAGTAAATTTTCCTCAACAAAAAAACATTTACCCAAATTTTTTAAAATCTTGTTACGGATAATTATTTTTTTGGGCAAAAGCGAAAAAAGCCCGCAAAAATTTGCTTGTTTGTTTCTGGTTATGTTATAATATATATAACTTGCGCGCAAAAGGCGCGCTTTTTTTGTGCAAAAAATTTCAGCTGTGTTAAACTCTTAAAATGGTAGAAAAACGCTGGGTTGTGTTAAATAAAAACGGTAAAGACATTAAGGAAGCTTTGATTGGGAATCGAAACATAGGCGATACGGACGCCTTTTTCCAACCCCACCTATACAAACTTACTTCTCCCGACAAACTTTTCTCGGAT
>JAUYHE010000025.1 GCA_030690175.1 bacterium
GGTCAGGCGATCAACAAACCAGTGGAAGCAGGCGCTCAAACAACCGTCAACACTTTGTTTGCTAAAACGGCTCCTTCCTCGGTGCCAAGTCTAGAAACCACTCATACAGAACTAGAAAAGGTAAAGGAGTTCGCTCGGCAAGAACTAGCTCGACGCGGTGGTTTGGTCCAAAGACCGCAAATTTCTACTGCGCCAGAAACAATTTCTACCCAACCGGTTGGCCAAATTACAACTGTAGACCAAACCCGGCAGTCTCCCTTGCCAGAGGCGCCACCAACACCTATTATTCCACCGGCGGAATCAGACGATGAAACCAGAAGAATTTTATCTGAAGCAAGCGAGCTGGAAACCCAGCTGGCAGAGTTAAGTAACGTCATCGCTTCCCAACCAAAAGAAGCTGACATTTCAATAAACCCAGTACCAAACGCGCCAATCCCTGCAACGCCAACCATCGACGAACATAACGACCAAATAAACCGCCTGGTGACTGATAAAACCTCTCTTTTACGCCAGCTAAATGAGATGACCGCTTCTTATAATCAAGGCGGCCAAGAAAAACAAAGCCTAGAAACAAAGCTAAAAACGATTACCGACGACTACGAGCGGCGTTTGCAACAAGCGCAAATCGAAAAAACTAATCTTTTGGCCCAATTTAAAAATCTTGAGGAAAAAATGACCGAGATTAGTGGCAAGCAGACTGAGAATGAATCCACCCTTAATAATGTCTCCGAGTTAAAAGCTCGTTTGTCCGCAGTTGAAAAAGAACGGAATGAAGTGGCCGACCGAGCCCAGAAACTCGAAGCTCTTGTCAACGCCCTGCAATCCGTGCCCAAAACAGTAGCCGAGCCTCCAAAAACTGTGGTCGCTCCTACTCAAGCCGAACCTGGGCGGGAAACGCCCTCGTCGGCAAGAATAGTAAGTGCGCAAATTGCCACCGGTAAAATGGCTCCTTCCCTCACCACCACACCCAACGTAATTAATGGCGTGACCAAAGATACGGGGGGCCTACTACTTTACAACGTCATCATCGTCGTCAAAGATGCGACCGGTCAGCCAGTCCGGGCGCTAAAAACTAATAAAATCGGCCAGTTCGCGATTTCAACACCACTACCTAACGACACTTACACGATGGAACTAGAGTCGCCCGGGCACACCTTCGACATTGTTCAAATCGAACTTGACGGTAAAGTGTTGCCGCCGATAGAAATAAGAGCGACTAGCTAATATTTATGGACATGAAACGTAAAGGCAAAATTGCTACCACTCAAGATCACCTCGACATCGAAGACGTGCGAGATGACATTGTGCTTTTAAAAAGCAACAACGCTACTGCTGTCCTGCAAACCACCGCCGTTAATTTCGATCTATTGTCCGAGGGGGAGCAAGACTCGATGATCTTTGCCTATGCATCGCTGCTAAATTCGCTCTCTTTTCCAATTCAAGTGGTGGTCAGAACTAAAAGAATGGACGTGTCCAATTATCTCTACCGAATCCAAGAAGCAAAAAACAGGGCTACCAATGATAGCATCGCTACCCAAATTGATCTTTATGAGGCTTTTATCGAGGACCTAGTTTCCAAAAACCAGGTTTTGGATAAACGCTTCTACGTGGTAGTTCCTTACATTGGTTTGGATTTTTCGCAGATAAAAGGGGGCTTTTCGCGTCTATTTGGCCGGCGGGTGGAACATATTGATCGGGGCGCCCTTTTGGAAAAAGCAAAGAGCAATTTGGAACCAAAGATCGAACACCTGTCCAAGCAGTTTGCCAGAATAGGGATAAAAGTGGTGCGTTTGAATACGGAAGAGCTGGTGGAACTTTTTTATGATCTCTATAATCCGGAGGTGGCTCGGGAGCAAAAGGCAGCTTTGGGCACCAGAGAATATACTACCCCTTTGGTCGAGCCTTCGATTGCCCCCATGATTGGGGCTGCGGATCAACCAGTAATTAACCAGGCGACAACCGATCAGTTACCCACAAACCCACTAAATCAAGAACCCCAACCTATGGAGGAACAAAATAACCCTCCTTTCGAGACGATGCCGTCTTCTAATCAGCCTCCCCAAAGTAGTGAGGTTTTGCAGCCGCCAGCAGCAGCTATTAATCCAACCCAAAACGAGACTGGGAGGGACATAAATGAGCTTGCCTAATCCATTTTCCAGAGGGGGAGTAGTCAAAGACCCCAAAGAAGCAGAGCTAGCAAAAACCCGAAGGCAATCGGCGAACACGCTCGGGGCCGGTATGGTCGGCGTAACAGACGTAATCGCTCCGCCGGCAATCGAGGTGGACTTTGATCATATAAAAATGGGGGATACTTACTTCCGGACCCTATTTGTGACCGGTTACCCACGCTTTATCGGAGCCAATTGGCTAGCCCCTTTAATTAACTTCGATCGTACACTGGATATTAGCTTCTATTACTACCCTACCCAAACCAAGGGGGTCTTGGATGATCTCCGCCGCAAAATCGCGGAGATGGAGGCCACTATCGAAAGCGATTTTCAAGCTGGTCGCGTGCTTGACCCGGCCATCCGAACAACGCTTGAGGATGCCCAAGAACTTCAAGAACAACTAGCTACTGGTATCGAGCGCTTTTTCCAATTTTCATTTTATATCAAGATTCCAGCGGGAAGCTTGGAGGAATTAAACTACATCACCAAACAAGTCGAGGCAGTGGCTGGATCGCTACTTATCATCACCAAACACGCCGCGTTGCAGCAGGAAACCGCCTTTCAAACCAGCTTGCCTTATTTTTTGGATAAACTTTTTGTCATTCGCAACATGGATACCACTTCTCTGGCTACTACTTTTCCCTTCACTAGTTCCGAACTAACCGACAACGAGGGTGTGCTTTACGGTATAAACGAGCACAACGGTTCGCTAGTAATTTTTGACCGCTTTTCCCTGGAAAACGCTAATAGTGTCGTTTTTGCTAAAAGCGGGGCTGGTAAAAGTTACATGGTAAAACTGGAAGCTTTGCGGTCGCTGCTTTTCGGGACTGAAATAATCGTGATTGATCCCGAAGATGAGTACAAAGATTTGGCGACTACTATTGGGGGTGAATATATTCGCTTTGAGCAAGATGCGAATTCGATTATTAATCCCCTCGATCTGTCTGGCGTTTTCGAGGAAGGTGAAAACGAGCTGGGTTTAAAGATACTCTCGCTTCATTCTCTTTTTAGAATTATGCTGGGTGAGCTCACTCCGACCGAGGACGCAATTTTGGATAGAGCCTTGGTAACTACTTACAAACTAAAGGGCATCACTCCCGATCCAGCCACGCAAACAAAAGAAGCGCCGCTTTTGGGAGATCTCTACAACGTTTTGCAAAATATGGCGGAGCCTCAAGCCCGCGAAATGGCTACTCGCCTTGAAAAATACATTCGGGGCTCGCTTAGTGGTATCTTTGATCGGCCCAGTACAGTGGCGCTAAAAAACAGCTTTACGGTTTTTTCGATCAGCAATCTAAAAGACGAGCTACGCCCAATTGCCATGTTTATTATCCTTGATTATATCTGGACTAAAATCAAGGGGGATCGAAAAAAACGGCTGCTCATTGTCGATGAGGCTTGGTACTTAATGAAATTTCCTGATTCAGCCTCCTTTATGTACTCCATCGCGAAACGGGCCCGAAAATATAATTTGGGTCTGACGACTATTACTCAAGACGTGGAAGACTTTTTATCTACTGATTACGGCAAGGCGATTGTAACCAACTCCTCGATTCAAATTTTACTCAAACAAAGTACGGCGGCGATTGATAAAATCGTCGAGGTTTTTTATCTTTCCCAGGGTGAGAAAAATCTTCTCTTGTCAGCGGAGATCGGTGAGGGCCTCTTTTTTGCTGGTACCAACCACGTGGCGGTCAGGGTACAGGCTTCAGCCCAAGAGCACGTCTTACTAACCGGTCAAAAGTCGTCGTCTGCAACCGAAGGAGAAAAAGGTTAGCGGGCCAATTTCGTCAGCTGACCGCTTGTCATATTTAGCAAGGTAGCTTTTTTAGTAATATCAACTGGTAAATTATCCAACTCGGTAGTGGTAATAAAAATCTGTCGTCCGTATAGACCCGCAAGAAGCAGGTCGCGATTATGGTGGTCAAGCTCGCTGGCGACATCGTCAAGTAACATTGTCGGTGCTTCGCCAAAAAAGTCACCAAAAAATTTTGCTTCGGCTAGTTTCATTAGTATCACTGCCTGACGCTGCTCGGCCCGCGAACCGTAGTCAGCCAGCGATTTTTGCAAAATATTTTTTTCTTTTTGTTCCTCCATAATAACCTTAAAGTCGTCGCGGTGCGGTCCGTAAACAGTCATCCGAAGCCTTTGCTCAAGCGGCCGCTCGATTTCGAGTTTCTTTAAATACGCTTTCTCGGAAAAGAATGGCTGCTCGGCAATCGGGTTTTTATACTCAATGAAAACGGTTTTTTTGGTCAGCCTTCTTGACTGCAAGTTTAGAATTTCGTTCACGTTCGCAATCGTTTCCCGACGGATCCTCCAAATCAGGGTTCCGTGTTTAGCCAGGCTTTTGTTCCATATTTCTATTTGCGCCTCGTCTTTGGCAGCTTCTTTAAGAAGTCGGTTTTTATTTACCAGCGACTTTTGATACCTTACTAGTGCGTAAAGATAGTTTTTATCCGTAGTGGCTATAAGGCGGTCTAACCAGGCACGGCGGCGGTCGGGTACCCCGGAAACAAGGTCTATTTCCTCGGGATGAAAGACGACGCTGACAAACCTACCTAGAAAATCGGCTGCCTTTGTATTTCGCCCGTTCACCTTGATCTGGTTCGCCGAGTTCCGGCTAAAGATTGCTTCCAACCGATCTTTGTTGGTAGTGCCGACAACAGCTGCTTTATCATTTTGCCAATTGATCGCCTCCTGTTTGTGGGCGCGGAACGATTTGCCGTAAGACAGGGTGTTAATTGCCTCTAAAAAGTTTGTTTTACCCTGTCCGTTTTCCCCAATTATAATCGTCGTCCCCGGCTCCAATTTCAGGTTGGCTATTTCTAAATTGCGGAAGTTTTTTATTAAAAGCACTTTTAGCATCTAGCCGGCTGCTCTCACGGGCATAACAACGTGTAGTAGGCTGCTGTCGGTTTCCTCTCGCAAGAGGGCGGCGCTGGTAGGCCCACTAAAGGAAAGGTGGGTTTGATCCCCCGCTATCGTCGCGAGCGCTTCTAGGAGAAAGCGTGAGTTGAAGGCTATTTTCAACTCCTCGCCTTTTTGTTTGGTATTAATTGCCGTTTCGGCCTCCCCCACGCTAGTGGTACTGGCGCTTATTTTAATTTTTCCCGCCCCAACGTCAAACCGAACTACGCTACCAACGTCTCGGGCAAAAAGGGACGCTAGCTTGACTGCGTCTACCAGTTTTTTGGTAGCAACAACCGCTTCACTAGTAAAATCGGTCGGTAGTATTTGTTCGTAGTCCGGGTAGGTACCCTCGAGCAGCCGGCTAAACACGGTCAGGTTCCTGGTTTGCAGCCTCACCTGGTTGTTTTCTTTGTTGGTAGAGATTTCCACCTGATCGTCTTCCTGTTCTGTCAAAGCCTTAACAGTTTCGCGTAAGGCTCTAGCCGGCACGATCGCCTCTAAGTTACTTCTAATCGTCGTGTCTTTTTTTGCCAAGCGATACCCGTCGGTGGCTACTAAGCTAAGCTGCCCTCCCAAGGGGGCAAAAAGTATTCCGGTTAGAACTGGTCTGCTTTCCTCAGGGGCGGCGCTAAAGGAAACTTGGTGTATGGCTTCGAGAAGCTTTTTCTTATCAACAAGTGTTTGATTTTCGCTGTTAAATTCACCAACGGAGGGAAATTCTGCGGCGCTTATGGTCGGAATAGAGGCGCTGGCCTCGCTCGCGTTCACGGTTAGTATTTCCTTCTCCACCGAAAGTTGAATCCGATCGCTACTTAACGCTTGGATAAAGTCTATCAGGACTCGGGCCGGAACGGTCACACGCCCCTTTTCCAAGACCCTTACTGCGGTTTTGTTTTGCATAAAGGTTTCGAGATTGGTGGCTGTAATCTCCATTTGCCCACCCTCGGTGGAGAGGAGTAGGTTGTTTAGTACCGGTAGGGTCGGCCGTGTGCTTATTAACCCGACTAGCGGGCCAGTAGCCTTTAAAAATTGTTCTCTTATTAGCTCGGCCTTCATCTGAATGAAAGGTAACAATATATTAAGAACTAAGTAACTATTATAATAATAATAATAAGGACGGTGGAAACGGTGGAATCAAGTATAACACACACCTAAACGTTGTGGAGAAACAGGGTGTTTTTCCACCACCCTATATTTGGGCCCTTAGGGTCTGTACTAAACGGGCGGGTTCTCCACCGTTCTTCACCAACGCTTCTATTTTTCCGACAGAGTACAGAACAGTAGTGTGGTCTCTACCGCCCATAAGCGCCGCAATTTTCTGGTAGGAGAGTGGGGTATCTTGGCGCATTAGGTACATCGCTACTTGGCGGGGGAAAACGAGGTTTTTATTCCGCCCGCTTCCCCGCAGCTCCTCTTCAGAAACCGAGAAAAAGCTGGCTACGGACGTTAGAATTTGGCTAGCTGAATTCCCGTTCCTTTTCTCAAGCCCGATAACAGTTTGCACTAGATTTTTATCTATTTTTTGTTTGGTCAAGCGAGAAACCGCCGCCAGTCTCATCAAGGCCCCTTCCAGCTCCCTAATACTCGGGCCAAGAGACTCGGCTAAGGAGCTGATCAGGGAAAAATCAATATCCAAACCGAGCGCTCGTGACTTCGCCAGCAAAACAGCCTCTCTTAGTTCTTTGTTCGGTGGGTCGATTTTGGCAACCATTCCGCCAACGAAGCGGTTTTTTAACCGGGTTTCTAAGTTGTATAGGTCTTCTGGTTTACGATCACAAGAAAGAACGATTTGCTTGCCGCGGACATAAAGTTCGTTGAAAGTGTGGAAAAATTGTTCCTGCGTACTCTCGCGACCGGCAATAAATTGGATATCATCAACCAAAAGCACATCGACGCCCCGATAACGGTTGCGGAAACTAAACGTTTGCCTTTTCTGGATCGCTTCGACCATATCATTGGTGAACGTTTCACTGGAGCAGTAGAGGAGTTTAAGGGATGCCCGTCTTAAAATTAGGGTATGAGCCACCGCTTGCAGGAGATGGGTTTTACCAACACCGACTCCTCCGTAAATTAGAAGTGGGTTATAGCGTCCGGATGGTTCATCAACGATTGCCTTTGCAACAGCGTAGGCAAGCTCGTTTGTTTGCCCGACAATGAAGTTTGAGAAGGAGTAGTTTGGATTTAAACCCGCGCTTTCCAACTCTTCGTTAAGGGGTTCCGAGACGGGCCCTTCAAATAAAGGAACAGTTTGGTCTTCGGGAGTGAGGGTTTTTAATCGTTTTGTTTGTAGAACACTCGGAGCCACCTTACAGGTTAGGGTGTTTGAATTACCGGTAAGGTGGTCTAGAATCTCTTTAATTTTTCCTAAATAGCGCTCCTCGATCCAGACCTTATTGTAAGAGGAAAAACAGCCGATTTCGATGGTGCCCTCTTCGACAGAGAGAAGGCCAGTCTTTCCTTTAAACCAAGTTTGGAAATTGGCCCCCGACAAAGATAATTGCAGTTCGGCCAAAACAGATTCCCAAAGCGCCTCTTTATTATTGCCCTCCATAAAGAAAAGTTTTTGGACAGGAGTGGTTTGGGTTAGGGAAGCCCGTATTCTTGGATAAATGAAGCCTGTGAATAAAGGCGTTACTATATTAACAAGCCCACTTGATAAGCCGTCAAGCCAATAAAAATATAGCAAAAGAGATCTATCTGAAAACTCCGGTTAAAACCAACGTGCGTACAAGTTGGCAACAATCGATTGACAAACCGGCTAGGCGACCCTATACTTTGCTCGCAGTTAGCCGTGTAAAAAATATGCCAAACCGAACTTACAAGCCAAAAAAATTAAAAAGAAAGCGAAAGCACGGTTTTAGAGCGCGGATGAAAACCGAAACAGGTAAAAAGGTTATCAAAAGGCGGCGCCTACGGAAGCGAGTAAGGCTGGGCGTTTGATTAATGTTGCCAGCAAAATTTCGGTTAAAAATAAACCAGGCTAGGAGCTATTCCTGGACAAATAAGAAGCAGGTGTATACTCCTCTTTTTAAACTGGTCTACCGTGTTAATAACAAAGACACTTCGCCAAAAATAGGCTTTATAGTATCGGGTAAGATAGGAAAAGCAACGGAACGAAACCGGGTGAGAAGAATGCTTGTAGCGGCTGTTAAGGACAAACTGGAAGGGTTTCCAAATCAAATTGAAGCAATTATTATAGGTAATCAAAAAGTAAAAAACGCAAGTTATGAAGAAATTAGTAATTTTCTTGATCAAACTTTATCAAAAATACGTAAGCCTGCTTAAAGGCCTTATTTGGCCGTTGGGGGTCTGTCGATTTACACCGACCTGCTCCACCTACCTTATCAATTCGGTTGAAAAATATGGAGTCTTAAAGGGCGCGCAGTTTGGATTTTCAAGAATTACCCGTTGCAACCCCTTTTTTCAAGGAGGAGCTGACCCAGTGCCATGATCGCCCCTTTTGTAAATCTTTTTTTATTCATAAATAAACTACTTTTAAATAACCTCGGCCTGACGATTATCGTCATCGGGGTTGTATCACGAGCGATTTTTTACCCGTTCTTTGCCAACAGTATTCGTTATTCAAAAGCAATGCGAGATCTCAAACCGCAGCTGGACGCCGTAAAAAAGAAACACGCTGGTGACATGCGTAAACAAGCCTCCGAACAGTCACGTTTGTTTAAAGAAGCTGGAGTCAGCCCGGCCGCCAGTTTGATTGGGTGTTTGAGTATGATCGTTCAAATTGTGGTTTTCATACTTCTCTTTCAAGCGATTACGAGGGTGATTGGCTCCGGAGTCGAAACCCACTTTCTTGTTTGGGATCTAGCCAAGCCAGACGCGTACAAAATCACTGGGCTACCCCTGGACGTACCAGGCATATTAGTGGTGCTGACGGCGGTCCTATCCTTTATTCAATCAAAGATGTTAATGGCTCCCCCCACTCAAACGGTTGGGATCAAGGGGAGTAGGAAAGAGCCCGAAAAAGGAAGCATCTCCGACGCGCTCTCGGCCACCCAGAGCCAAACCGCGTATATAATACCCATCGTAATATTAATTAGTGGGACTCATTTCGCTGCCGGTCTTGCTCTGTATTGGCTTGTCAGTACAATATTCGGTATAATCCAGCAGTACTACATCGGTGGAACAGGAGGTTTAGAACCATGGCTAGTAAAACTAAAGATAAAGAAATAATAGATGAAGCTAAAAAACTCACCAAAGACCTATTGAAGTTAATTGGTATTGAGGCGAAAGTAGTCGCCGTCGGCGAGGACGATCTGGTGAAGGTAGATATTAACGGCGACGACCTGGGGCTGCTGATTGGCTACCGAGGCGAGAATTTAGAGAGCTTGCAGCTTGTTTTGGGAGTAATTCTAAATAAAAAACTAAATTTAGACCCCTGGCGGCCAGTGTTGTTAGACGTAGGGGGTTGGCGTCAACAGAGTGAAGAGTCGTTAAGGAACCTAATTGCAAAGGAAGTCGAGAAGCTTTCTTCTGAGGCAAAAAGTGTTGAAATGCCACCAATGCCTCCGGCCCAAAGACGCACCGTCCACCTATTAATTACAGACTACGATGGTTTGACAAGCGAATCGGTGGGAGAGGAGCCGAACCGTCGGGTTGTAATCAAAAAAGTAGATTAACTAATGATAAAAAACGACGAGCTGTTTATTTTTTGTGACGGCGGTTCTCGAGGAAATCCCGGTCCGGCAGCAGCAGCGGGTGTAATTAAAAACGCTGCGGGAAAAACGCGGGTTTTATGCGGTAAATATTTAGGTATAGCTACCAACAATCAGGCCGAATATGCCGCTGTAGAGCTGGCGCTGCAAAAGATTAAAGAAAACATTAGAGATGTAAATGAAATCCGCTTTTATCTGGACTCAAAACTGGTTGTTAACCAACTTTCGGGATTGTACAAGACAAAAGACAACCGTTTGAGAGAGGCCGGCCTAAGAATTAGAATGTTAGAAAACGGCTTGGGCAAAATTTACTACCAACATATTAGCCGTGAAAAAAATCAAGAAGCGGACCAGCTGGTTAACGAGGTTTTGAACACTGGAACTAACATTCAGCGAGTTTTTAATGAATAGATCTAGATGGAATCTGCCACAAAAGAACACAATTTAAAATTTGGTAGCAGTAAGCAGCCGACGGCGCTCATCGCTGGAGGGGCTGGTTTTTTGGGGTCTTATCTTGCCGAGGCGTTGCTCGGGCAAGGGTTTAATGTAATCGCTATTGATAATTTGTCAGTCGGGGAATCAAAGCGAAATATCGAGTCGCTTCTTCAAGCCCCAAACTTTTCCTTCTGGGAAGTAGATGTAAATAAGACCGATTTTAAACTTTCACCAGCGATTTCTCTGACACATGTATTTCATCTGGCCGCTGTGGAGGAACATCTATTTTCAAGTAACCTATCGCTACAAACGCTTTTGGTAAACTCCTTAGGAACTAAAAACCTCCTTGATTTAGCGCTTGAACGTAAAGCGAAATTTATCCTGCTTTCTTCAAGTGAGGTTTATCACGCCGCCTTGTCACAGGTTTCACTAGACGCCTATTTTGGGAAAGGGTTTAGCAATTCGGCCCAACTTTCCTTCAGCGAAGCCAAGCGTTTTGCCGAAGCACTAACCGCGGAATATTTTAAAAAGTACGATTTAAACACGACTATCTTGAGAATTAAAGATCCCTATGGACCAAGGATGAGCCTGACTGGCGGCGACCGACTCGCTGCGTTGCTGGATCAAGCGCTGCACAAAAATAAAATTGAATTGGAGGGTGACGGTCTAAAGACATTTAACCCCACTTTTGTAACCGACATTGTTTTCGGGATTATCAAAGCCGCCTTGCAAAATCATAGGGGAGAAATATTTAATTTAATTAGTCCGGAAAAATATACGGAGCGTACAATTGCCGAGTACTTACAAAAAATTCTCGGTGGGATAGAGATAGTTTATAAAAAGGGTTCGGAATTAGAGCTACCTTCCTACCCACTGATACTTGACTCGACGAAAGAAAAACTTGGTTGGACGCCGAAAGTATCTCTGGGTTCGGGATTAAGCGAGACAGCTACTTATTTTCGCGGCAAGGAAACTAAACCCAAAGTACCTAACCTTGAACAAAGGGAGGTGCCACCAGCCGTGGTGAAAGAGGTCACGCGGACCGGGCGGTATTTATTAACTAGAGTAATAGGACTTACCTTGACGCTACTTATTGCTGGAATAATCATTTTTCCGCCCGCGACTGTGGGCGTGGGTGTTTATCTAGGTACAAATAATCTAAGAGGAGCAATTGAAAAGATCGAAAAAAACGATCCCAAATCTTCTGTCGTAAAAGCGGAAAGGGCCGAGACCGCTTTTAAAAATAGTCAAGAAGCCTCCCAGAGCTTTTTTTGGCCTTCCCTAGTGCCAGGATTAAAAGAACCGTTGGAACAAACAAAAAGCTACCTGTTTCTAGTAGAGAATGTTTCGGGCGCAGTAAAATTTACAGCTCAAGCCCTGGCAGATATCTCCAAAGCCGAGGCCTTGACAAAACCGGAGGAAATCGCTACTAGCCTTGGTAGTATTCAAGGTAAAATAAATTCTGCCCAAAGAAGTCTAGAAATCGCCTCCTCAGTAAAAATTGATGAAAATAAACTCCCCAGCCCTCTGAAGAAAAATTACCAGCAGGTTTTGAAGGAAGAAAAAAGACTGCAAGATTTAATCAACTCGTTGTCAGCTAGCTTGTAGAAACAGAAAAAACCAGATTCTTTCTTGAGCACCAGAAAACCATTTGTTATACTGTAGGTAAATGAAAGCCGATATTTTTGAACAATTTGAAGGGCAGTTTGGTAAAGAGTGGAGCTGTAGTTGTGGCGGCGAGTTTGAATCGAGCTGGGTTGAGGTAGTATCAAAAACTAAAAGCTCCATTTTGGCCAAATACACCTGCCAAATTTGCGGGTCGGAACAAATGTTCGCCGTTTCGGCTGATGGAAATCAAAGCATTACCGAAGCGCCCCTGATACAAATTCCCAAAGGGACAATAGTCAGCAACGACGTGCTAGATATTAAAGATGAAATTAGTAAAATATCTCTACAGCAAATAAAAAACCTTTACAAGAAAAAAATTAACCGTTACCAACCAGCTCCAAAGACTTCCCGTGAGTGAAAAATCAATAAGTTGACTAGAGCGCTTATAATGGAGTTTGCGATTAGAACTTAAGTATATGGATAAACTGAAAATTGAAGTTGAATCAAGAAAAATACTTGGTAAAAAAGTCAAAAAATTAAGAAGCGAGGGTTTATTACCAGCAAATCTATACGGTAAGGACATCAAATCTAAGGCCCTGCAGATATTAGAAAAGGACTTCCGTAGTCTTTTTAAGACCGCCAGAGAAACCGGTGTTGTAGAAGTAAAATTAGGGAGCGAATCTTACCCAGCGCTGATTCACAGTGTCCAAAAAGACCCCAAGACCGATAAAATTATTCACGTTGATTTTCATAAAGTAAATCTCAAAGAAAAAATTTCTACCCACGTACCAATACGATTGGAGGGAGAGGCACCGGCAGAAAAAAGCGGAATTGGGTTGACACTTCAGACCTTAAGCGAATTGGAAATAGAGTCCCTGCCAGCTGATATTCCGCACGAGATAACCGTGGGTGTTGATAATTTAGTTGAGGTGGGACAAACTATTCATGTGAAAGATCTAAAAATAGATCGGGACAAAGTCGAGGTGAAAAACGATCCCGAAGACGTCGTAGTTACGGTCCAGACGGCGGAGATGAAAGAAGTAGTGGTTGAAGAGGCACCGGCCCCAGAGGAAGTCGAAGCAATTGCTGAAAAGGGTGAAGAGGAATCTGAAGGCGAAGAAAAACCGCCTGAAGAAAAGAAGGAGGAAGTAGAGGAACAGCAGTCAGAGAAACAAGAGTCTACAAAATAATTCTAATTCCTTTTTGGCCATCCCGAAACCATTATGGACTGCCCA
Organism: bacterium; assembly: GCA_030690175.1. GTDB lineage: Bacteria > Patescibacteriota > Microgenomatia > Woykebacterales > RBG-16-39-9b > JAUYHE01. Next base: position 13,033 of record JAUYHE010000025.1, read on the forward strand.
CTTTTGTTAGGAAGACGCTGCCACAAATCTTCGGTGATAAAAGGCATAAAGGGGTGAAGGAGCCGAAGATACTCTTCGAACACTTCTTCAAGAATTGGCTGCGAATCCTCTCGGCGAGGTTTTGAATGCTCCACATATTTGTCTGCAAAATCGTGCCAGATGAAGTTGTAAAGCATTTCTGCGACAATACCGAAGTGATAATTTTCAATCCCGTGAGTCACTAATTTTTTTATTCTTTTTAGCTTCTCCAATATTTCTTCGTCTTCTTTAGTTTTCTTTGGGTGTGGTTTTATTTTTTCCGGTTTCATATCAATGATAAATCGACCAACGTTCCAGAGCTTATTGGTAAAATTACGCATCCCGCGTATTTTACTTTCTCCTAGATTAGTGTCGTTTCCCGGTCCTGTTCCAAAAACCAGGGCCATACGAACAGCATCCGCCCCATATTTTCCAGCTACGTTAAGAGGATCAATTACGTTATTTTTACTTTTACTCATTTTTTGTCCTCTCTCATCTCGCACCAAGCCGTGGAGATAAACAGTTTTAAAAGGAACATCGTTAGTTACGTACAGACCAAGCATGATCATTCTCGCCACCCAGAAAAAGAGAATATCATAACCAGTTTCCATCACACTGGTTGGGTAAAACTTTTCAAAATCGCTGTCGTCTTTTTGACCCCAACCAAGAGTGGTAAAAGGCCATTGACCTGAAGAAAACCAGGTGTCCAACGTGTCTGTGTCTTGAAACCACCCGGGACCTTTAGGCGGTTCTATGCCCACGTACACTTCGTCCTCTTTGTACCAAACTGGGATTTGGTGTCCCCACCAAATCTGTCGACTTATACACCAATCGTGCAAATTCCCCATCCAGTTATAGTATATTTTTTCAAAGCGCTCGGGAATAATTTTAATCTTTCCGGATTTTACAGCTTTCAGCGCATCTTTTGCTAAGGTTTTACCAGATTTGCCTGTTTTGTTCATAGCTACAAACCATTGCTTTGAAATCTGAGGTTCGATTATCGTATCGCAACGTTCACAAACTCCAATGTTGTAGCGATGTCGCTCCACCCTTTCCACCAGACCTTGGCTCTCTAAATCAGCGAGGACCTGTTTTCTGGTAGCGTACTTATCCGCAGAGACATATTTACCAGCCTCTTTGGTCATCTTATCGTCCATACCAATAACCTGTATTTTTGGAAGAGAGTGTCTTTCGCCAATTTCATAATCGTTTGGATCATGAGCCGGAGTTATTTTTACGGCTCCGGTGCCAAATTCTTGATCCACAAAAGAGTCGGCAATAATTGGGATGTCCCTGTTTAACAAGGGCAAGACAGCCGTTTTCCCAACGAGAGCTTTATATCTAGTGTCATTAGGATTTACGGCGACGGCGGCATCCCCCAGCATTGTTTCCGGACGGGTAGTGGCAACAACCACAAAATCAGTGGAGTCTTTAAGAGGATATTTAATGTACCAGAGACTAGACGTTTTATCGGTGTGGCTCACCTCCAAGTCTGATAAAACGGTGGTACAACGCGGACACCAGTTGATCATTCTGTTTCCCTGATAGATTAAACCGTCGTCATACAGTAGTTTGAATGTTTGGTAAACGGCTTTTGAGATCTCAGTATCGAGCGTGAATTTTTCCCTAGACCAATCTAGCGAGAAGCCCATTGCCCGCAGCTGAGCATACATCTGTTTTTTATTTTCCTGGGTAAATTGATAGGTTTGCTTGAAAAATTCTTCTCTGCCAAGATGGTGCCGGCTCTGCCCTTTTTTCTCAAGCTCTCTTTCGTAGACCACCTGAGTCAAAATACCGGCATGATCAGCCCCGGGCAGCCAAAGTGTTGAGTCACCAAGCAGTCGGTGGTAGCGGATCATAATATCCTCAATCACGTACATTGCGTGACCGATATGGAGTCTTCCATTTGCATTAGGCGGCGGTAGAATTATGGAAAAATATTTACGACCGCTTTTAGGAGAGAAAAGCCCCCCATTCTCCCAAAAGGAGTACCACTTACTTTCCACGTGTTTATGATCATAAACTTTGTCCATAGTAGAGAAACATTATACAGACGCCTACTAGATGCTGCAAACTTATCTTTGGTATTATATGTATATGGATGGCGGAGCTTTAAATTTTGATACTTTGGCCGAAGATAACATTCGGACCTTAAACGTTCCGACGGCTACATTTAAGAAACCGCTTTGCGTGGTTTTAGTTGGAATTCCAGCTTCGGGAAAAAGTATCCTAGCTAGTAAATTAGCGGAAAAATTTCCATTGACCGTTCTAAACGAAGAATATATTACTGGTTTTTTAATACCAAAAACTTCGGTTTTTACGCGTAATTCACCAGAAGTCTTCCAATTGGCGACAAAAACAATTGAGCATTTGCTTGTTGTCGGTAAGGCCTGCATATATGATTCTAATGTTAAAACAAGGGAACAGAGGGAATTGATTAAAAAAATTACGGCAGAAGCTGGCGGATCCTACCTATTAATTTATTTAAATTGTTCGAAGGAAACTTGTTATGAGAGGTTGCAGAAGCATAATTTAGACGTGGCTAGAGGAGAAGCTAAGGGGTATATTTTGGATAAAGATTTATTTGAATATGAGGTAGCATCGACAAGCCTGCCAGCCCCAGATGAGAGTCACATTACTTATGGTTGTGAAAACCCCGAAGGGGTTTTCCAAGTAATCCCTTTGATCGAAAGCAGGATGCGAGAAGGAACTTGAAAAAACCTGGGTTTTTGGGCCAGTTACCGATTGTACTTTGGCCGTGGCGGTACTTTGGTGGTAAGAAGATATTTATTATGGTCTTTATCCATGTCGATGAATTTATCGGCTTCGGAAACCAATTTATTAGACGTGCTGCGACCAAAACCCATAACCTCAACTCGGTGACCCTGATTGCGTAGAAATTCAACCGCCGCCACGTAGTCACCATCACCAGAAACTAAAACCATCACGTCAAGTTTAGTAGAAAGGCGAATCATATCAATCACTATCCCCACGTCCCAGTCGCCCTTTTTAACTCCTCCAGGGAAAATCTGAATGTCTTTTACTTTTACTTCAAAACCGGCCTTTTCTAGCGCATCAAAAAAAGTTTGTTCCAGAGGTTCCTCGGCTCTAACCACATAGGCAATGGCCCGGATAAGTTGGCGACCGCCGGTGGAGTCTTCCAAAATTTTCATAAAGTTCACTCGCTGCCCGTATAAATTTTTGGCCGAATAATACATATTTTGGACATCAACAAAAACACCGACGCGTTGATATAGATTTTTTTGCAAAAGCTAATACACCTCCTCTCCAAGCAAATATTGTGATTTAATCTGTTGGTATGATAACATTATAAGCACTTTTTAGCTACTCCGAACTGAAAAATGAAAAAAGTTACAAAAGCAATTATTCCAGCGGCTGGCTTTGGTACCAGATTCTTACCCCAAACAAAAGCCATGCCCAAGGAAATGCTTCCAGTGGTCGATAAGCCGGTAATTCAGTACGTGGTGGAAGAAGCAGCCGCCTCTGGAATAGAAGATGTCATTATTGTTACCGGACCTTCAAAGCGAGCAATCGAGGATCATTTTGATCGTACCTATGATCTAGAATATTTTCTTGAAAAGGTTGGTAAGACAGAGCAGCTAGCGGAAATTCGTAAAATTGCGAATCTTGCCAACTTTATCTACGTGCGCCAAAAAGGGCCTTATGGTAACGCCGGACCAGTACTTTCGGCCAGACACTTGATCGGTGAAGACGAACCGTTTGCAGTGCTTTGGGGCGATGAATTTATTTACGCAAAACCGCCCCGCCTAAAACAACTAATAGATGCGTTTGAAAAATACGGACACTCAGCGATTAGCGGCGTCAGAATTGATAAGAAGGAAGATCTAGCTAAATACGGAATATCAAAAATAGAACCAATTAAAGACAACGTTTACAAGATACTCGATATCGTTGAAAAGCCAGATCCTCGGGAGGCCCCTTCCGATCTAGCTACTCATGGAGCCTACATATTTACACCAAAAATATTTGACTATCTAAATACGCTGGAGCCAGGCAAAGGCGGCGAGTTGTGGCTCCCGGAAGCAGTTAAAAGAATGCTTAAAAACGAAACTGTGTTAGCGGTCGAAATAAAAGACGCCACTTATTATGACACGGGTGATAAGCTAGGTTATTTGAAAGCCGTAATCGATTTTACCTTGGATCATCCGGATTTTGGAGACGATATAAAAAAACACTTACAAGAAAAACTCGAAAAGACCAAAGGGTCTTGACAAACCGGTTCTTACTGACTAGAATGTTTTAGCAAATTCAGCCAAAGACCGCTAACTGGTCTTTGTAAATAATCTGCCAGACACTGCAAAGTTTTCTACGTATGAATTCAACTGCAAAAATTAAAATTAAACCATTGGCCGGGTACGCGCTGATTGAGCCGCAAGAAGCGGAGGAAGTGACTGCTTCTGGAATTGTCTTGCCTGATACGGCTCAAGAAAAACCAGCGCAGGGAAAAGTGGTCGCTGTTGGTAACCCGATAAAACGTCCCGAACATGAGGAAAAAGCCGAGTTTGAAGCGGGAGATACCGTTTTATACAAAAAATGGGGCGGCGACGAAATAAAAATTTCGGGTAAAGAATTTAAAATTGTTAAATTCGAAGACGTAATGGCAATCCTAGAATAGTACAAGTATTACGAATCAAGGAGATATTAATGGCAAAACAACTCATTTATGCAGACGAAGCTAGAAAAAAACTGCTCTTGGGGATAAACAAATTAGCCGATGCTGTGGCCACAACTCTCGGGCCAAAGGGCCGAAACGTTGCTTTGGATAAAAAATGGGGTGCTCCAAACGTTGTTCACGATGGGGTGACCGTTGCTAAGGAAATTGAGCTGGAAGAACCATTTGAAAACATGGGGGCCCAACTTATTAAAGAAGCCGCGACCAAAACTAACGACGTTGCTGGTGACGGTACTACTACCGCGACTATTCTCGCCCGCGCCATTGCCGAAGAAGGGTTGAAAAACATTACTGCTGGAACCAACCCAATGACGATGAAACGGGGACTAGAGTCTGGAGTCGAAGCCGTGGTGAGCGCGCTCAAAAAGGCCGCCAAGAAAGTTTCTACCAAGGAGGAAAAATCTCAAGTGGCGACCATTTCCGCGGCGGATGCGGCGATCGGAAATCTGATCGCTGAAGCTTTGGAAAAAGTCGGTGATGACGGTGTGGTTACCGTTGAGGAATCCCGGGGTCTGGAAACAAACGTAGAGTACAAAGAAGGAATGGAATTTGATCGCGGTTTTGTTTCCCCCTACTTTGTCACCGATCCGGCTAAAATGGAAGCCTCGATCGAAAACCCCCACATTATTATTACCGATAAAAAAATTTCCGCAATTAGCGATCTGCTACCGTTGCTAGAAAAAATGGTCCAGACGACCAAGGATCTAGTGATCATCGCTGATGATATTGAGGGTGAAGCGCTCGCTACCCTTGTCGTAAATAAAATTCGGGGCACGATGAATATATTGGCAATAAAAGCGCCGGGTTTTGGAGATAGAAGAAAAGAAATTCTTGAGGACATCGCCGTTCTTACCGGCGGAGCGTTGATAAGTGAAGATACAGGTATTAAATTTGAATCAGTTTCGCCTGACATGCTAGGTAAGGCTGATAGAGTCACAGCCGATAAAGACAATACGATAATTGTTGGGGGCAAGGGAGCAAAAAATAAAATTGAAGCCAGAATTGCCCAAATTCGCACTCAAATTGAAAAGACAACCAGTGATTTTGATAAAGAAAAACTTGAGGAGCGCTTGGCTAAACTTTCCGGCGGCGTGGCGGTGGTTAATGTTGGCGCTGCTACCGAAGTGGAGTTGAAAGAAAAGAAAGAAAGAGTCAACGATGCAGTCCAGGCAACTAAAGCGGCGATTGAGGAAGGTTTTGTAGTTGGGGGCGAAGTAGCACTAGTCCGCGCGATAACAGCACTGGAATCTATCAAGGCGGAAGGCGAAGAGGCGGTGGGTGTCAAAATTTTACAGCACGCCTTGAGAGAACCTCTTAGAACTCTAGCCGCAAACGCCGGTGCTGACGCTGGCTGGGTGGTGCGGGAGGTCGAAAAAAGTGACGGTAACCGCGGGTTTAACGCCCTAACTGGTAAATTTGAAGACCTAGTAGCAGCTGGTGTTATCGATCCAGTCAAGGTAACTAGAAACGCTCTGCAAAACGCCGCTTCAATCGCGATGATGGTGCTTACCACCGAGGCTTTGATTACCGACATTCCAGAAGAGAAGAAAGAAACTCCAGGTATGCCGCCAGGCGGGATGGGTGAGTATTAAAGTAACCTAGGCTTTAAAAGCCAGATCGATAAACCTACTATTGCCAACAACCAGCCGATATGTTAGTTTGTTGGAGATGGATGAAACTGCCGCTAGTACCGAGCCAAAAGAAGCTGTAAATAGACCACCAATAACCCCTAGTGTTTCGAAACCCAAGGTAAATAAAAAGCCAATTATAATTACTGCTTTGGTAGGGCTGGGTTTAATTATTGCATCGTCTTTGGGGGTATATTTTTGGCAACAGGGTATAGCGAAGGGTCTAAATCAAGAAAAAACCACCTTAAACGAAAAAGTTGCCTCTCAAAGTGCTCAAATTACCAAGATAGAAAAAGAAAATACTGATTTAAAAACCAAGGTAAATTTTCTTGAAAAATCGCTAAAAGAAGCCACTGCATCTGCTGAATTTGGCGAACTTTCGTTTTCAGATATACAAGCTACTCATTACACCTATGACGAGGCGGGGGTGGAAAGAAGCGTTTTGCTGATAGATCTGACGGCGAAAAACGAAACGAAGCAAACCTTGTTTATATCCGCATTTAGCTTTAAGTTAAAAGACACCAACAATAAATCCTACCCGCTGGCCGAACAAGGCGCTTTCCCCCTGCCAAGCGGTAAGGTACTTATTTTTGATCAGCCAGCGGTACCAGGCGAAGCAGTATCTGGCACGGTTGCTTTCAACGCCCCGAAAACAATCAAACTGTTCACCCTTTATTACGATACTCAACAATTCACAATCACCATAAAATAAACTTCTTTTGACAAATATTCACTCAAAACCTACAATCTCCACAATGGAAAAGAAAATTGGCGTGGTTGTTGCCCCATACATTATTAACAATGAGGGAAGAGTTCTTCTTTTCAAGAGTGTAAAGTGGAAAGGTTTGATACCGCCTGGGGGCCACGTAGAATACGGAGAAACACTGGTAGAGGCTCTAAAACGAGAAACAAAGGAAGAAACAGGTTTGGATATTGAACCAATAAAATTGATTAACATCGGTGAGATGATTGAGCCAAAAGAATTCTACGAACCGAGACATTTTATCTACATTCATTTTCTGTGTAAGATAAAAGCAGGCGAGGTAAAATTAGATAAAAGGGAGTTGGTAGACTACGAATGGGTTGATCCAGAAGCCGCAATAAAGAGAAAAGATATACTTGCCAAAGATACCTTACGGAAATTAGTGAATGCCAAAAAAACCACAAGAAGCTAAGAAAAAGTTAATAATAGTGCAC
>JAUYHE010000026.1 GCA_030690175.1 bacterium
CCTCTTTCTTTTGGCGCTTAGTTTTGGAACTTTAGCCTTGTTGATTGGTAGTTTTACCGGCAGCAAAGGTATGGCGATTGGGTTGACAACTGCTGTCGCGGTTTTGACTTTTTTTATTAATGCTCTAGCCCCGATAGTTGATTTTCTTGAGAAAATTCAAAAGGCGTCACCCTTTTATCATTACACGGCCAATAATCCAATTGTGAATGGTTTGGATTGGGTTAGCGTGTTCTTCTTTACCTGTATTTCCCTAGTATTTCTCATTTTAAGTATCGTTGCTTTTCGAAAAAGAGATCTAATGATTTGAGTTTTCTATAAATAGTGTGAGGGTTCAAGACGTCCTAGTTAAATATTTTTGCCTCTTTTCTTCAGGGAATTTTTCAATGGCGTAGTGTAGCATCGTTCGCGGCATAGTGACCGCGTGTTTGTCGAGAAAGTCGGTTAGGATCTTTTCACTACAATTTTTTCCCACTTCTCGCAGCATCCAACCGACCGCTTTGTGGATCAGATCATGATTATCCTTTAATAACATTTCCGCAATTTCTAGCGAATATTTAGGATCCTCCTGTTTTATAAAGTGAAAAGTTGAAAGTATTGCAATTCTTCTTTCCCAAATACTTTTTGACGTAGCAAGTTTTCTAAGTATATCCTTTGGTTTATCTTCTAAGTAAGGGCCGACTATTTTTGCTGCAGAAAGATCAATGAGGTCCCAATTATTTATATATTGGGTATTTTCAAGATAAAAGTGATAAATTTTTTCGCGAATTCTTTCATCACCCTGCTGACTAGCGGATTGGAATTGCTCGATGAGAATAAGTAAAGCGATAAGTCTTTCCTCGTGAATAGATGAGTGAAGAAGAGCTGCGATTTCTTCAAAAGGTAGGTCTTTATATTTTTTGGCTACAGCACGAGACTCTGGTACCTTTACACCAATAAACACATCACCCTCACCATATTGCCCGGGGCCGGTTTTAAAAAACCGCGACAAATTTTTTGCTTTTTCGCTGTTGGCAGCTTTACGCAGGTCGGCTTTTAAATTTTTAATCATCGGCCCTTTCCTCATTTGATTGCTAGGGTATCTTGCAAATAAGTATAAGTAAAGGTGTTATTACCCACTCCCGACAAGTCCCGACAAGGCCAGGCCTTGTCAGGGCAGTCACTAATATTGAATCTTCTTGCGCTGGGATCAATTCTTGTCTATAGTAAATATAGCATGCTACGTATGTTCGAAACTTTTAGTTTCTCACGTACTCTCGCGTGCTGCGTCGCCATAGCTCCTAAGCACGCTGTTTAGGTAGAGACCACTTCGTGGGTTAAGGAGGTTAATTATGATAAAAGTTGCTATAAATGGTTTTGGTAGAATTGGACGCTCGGCTTTCAAGGTTGCTCTAGATAATCACAAAGATGAGATTGATGTTGTTGGAATCAACGACCTCACAGATGCCTCTACTCTTGCTCATCTGCTCAAATACGATACAGCCTACGGTACCTACCAGCGAGAAATTTCTGCAAGCGGAAACAATTTAATTGTAGACAACAGAAAATATCAAATTTTTTCAGAAAAAGACCCAGCAAACCTTCCCTGGAGGGAGTCGGGTGTCGATGTAGTGATTGAGTCCACTGGATTTTTTACTTCTCGCGAGGGTAGTATGGGCCATATAAAAGCCGGAGCAAAAAGAGTTGTGATTTCAGCACCAGTAAAGGGCGGAGAGGTCGCTACGTATTTAATTGGCGTCAATGCAGATAGCGACGATGGTACGGACCAAATTATTAATAACGCTTCTTGCACCACCAATTGTATTGCTCCTGTGGCGGCGGTAATGCACAGTAAGTTTGGTGTCGCCAAGGCCCTTATGACTACAGTCCACAGCTATACAGCAGACCAAAATTTGCAGGATGCGCCTCACAAAGATTTACGAAGAGCGCGAGCTGCGGCTGAAAATATTGTTCCTACTTCCACCGGGGCTGCTGTGGCAACTACCGAGACAATTCCAGAACTAAAAGGATTGTTTGACGGAATGGCTATCCGAGTGCCGACGCCGGTTGGGTCAATATCCGATTTCACCTTTTTGCTCAAGAAAAAAGTTACCGTGGAAGAAGTAAACAAAGCGTTCAAAGAAGCGTCTGCCAACCCGCTATACAAAGGAGTGTTGGCGGTGACAGAAGAACCACTAGTCTCATCGGATATAGTTGGTCGCACCGAAAGCTCAATTATTGATCTGGCGCTGACCCAAGTAGTTGACGGTGATTTGGTAAAAGTTTTTGCTTGGTACGACAACGAAATGGGCTATTCGCACAGACTAGTGGAACAAGCGATTCATGCAGGAAAACAAATCAAAAGTTAGATCTTAGGTCTATGATTTACCTTGCCAGTGACCACGGTGGATTCAAACTAAAAGAAACGGTTGAAAAATACCTTAAAGAAAAATATTACGAAGTGGTGGATGTAGGTCCAGAAAAGCTCGACCCAACCGACGATTTTCCAGATTTTGTGA
>JAUYHE010000033.1 GCA_030690175.1 bacterium
GGGTCCAAAGGAAATAAAAATATTTTGTAAGCTTGATAGCGATTCTCTGAACTTGTTGCGTCAGGCAGTCAGTAAAATGCAGCTTTCTGCCCGTAGTTACCACCGAATATTAAAGGTAGCCAGGACAATTGCTGATTTGGACAGCGCCTTGGATATCAATACTCAACATATAGCCGAAGCGCTGCAATATCGTAGCAAGGACAATTAAGCGTAAAGCATTTATAAAAACGAAAAACCCCTGATTAAAAGATTCTCAAGGGCTTTTCGTTATGGTAAAAATAAATTTATTAGCCGCCGATTTTGAACATCTTAGTTCCGCAGACAGGACAAGTACCTCGAAGTGCTTTCTTACCGTTTTTCATGGTTACGCTTTCTGGATTGGCAACTTCCCTCTTGTCGCGGCATTTTACACAGTACATTGAAGCCATATTATTGGTGATTGGAAATTAGCGGCGGGTAAGTAAGTAAAATAACCTAGACCAACACCCGTTGCTAATATCTAATCTCTGAATTTTCACCTCCTCTCAATAAAAAAACCAAGTTTCGAAGCTAAATTTCTAATCCGAACCTACGTAGGAGCAGCTTAACAAACTGGAGCCTCATTGTCAAGCTCAGCGCAATCTCCAGACCGATGGCGATGACGGTAAAAAGAGCGATTCGTTTTAAGTCAGACGTTACGTAGTCGTATTTGTGGGTCGTAGTCTCTGTTTGTTTTGGTTTTTGGTAAGTAATTTTATCAAGTTTAGTATCAGGAAGAGTATAGTCCTGGTTTGGAGTGGTAGGTCTTTTCGTTATCTTTGCCTCTTGTGGCGGGGTCGCTCTCGAAACTTGAAGCTCGGCCTGTTTTTTAAGCCGACGGATGGCCGCTGCCATTTTTTGTTCCCGAGTTTTCTTTGGCATAACGATAATTTAGAATTTAAAATTCAGATTTAGGAATTGCCAAATAATTTTAACTCTGAATTCTGCATTCTGAACTCGTACATATGCTAGCACAAAGTTGTAAATTTAAGCAAGAGCAGCTCCTACTTGACTCCCAGTACAAAAAAATGTATCTTTTTGGGTACTAGTTTTGTTCAAACTAGGTTTGGTTGTACCTAATGCGAAAGTTCAAGCTGCTTCCTACCAGGTTGAAAATAATTTTGGTTGTTGTATTTGCTGCCTTCGTTTTGGTTTGGACGATCGTTGGGTTTTATGTCGGTAGAAAAGCTGCGCAGGCAGCCGATATAAAATCGCCCATAGGCTCTTTAATAAATAAAGATATTATCCCGCAAGTAGCTGATTTTCCAAACCCGATAAACGGTATGTTTTTTACCAAAGAAGAAGCCAAAGAATGGAAAGATCGTTTACCACTGGCCGTCGTAATTGAAAATCACACCGACGTCCGGCCGCAATCTGGTTTGAATAAAGCTGACGTAGTTTACGAAACGCTGGCCGAAGGCGGAATCACCCGGTTTTTAGCAATTTTTCTTGCTAGCGAGACGTCCATAGGTCCAGTACGGAGCAATCGACCCTACTTTTTGGATTGGGTAAGTGAATACAGCGCGGGCTATGCGCACGTTGGCGGTAGTCCCGAGGCTCAAGGCTTGGTAAAAACGTATAGTATCCGTGATCTAGATCAATTTTTTATCGGCGCGCCTACTTATGAGCGAGTTAGCTATAAATACGCGCCGCACAACGTGTATACCACGACCCAGAAATTACGAGGCGCCGCCGCAACGCGAGGCTACAAAGGACCGGTGACTATCAAATCTTGGCAATTTGCTGATGAAGAGATGCCTCTCGAAAGTAGACCAAAGGCCTTCACTTTGGATCTGGGGTTCAGTGGTGCGTATGGTTACGATGTTCGGTGGGTTTACGAACCCAAAACCAATACCTACCAACGATTCAATGGCGGTGCTGGGCATATTGACGCGGCGACTAATACCCAACTTACTGCCAAAACCATCATCGTTGAGTACGCAGCGGTAAGTCCGGATCCTTCTGGTCATTCTCGTATTAAAATCAACACCATTGGGTCCGGAAAAGTGATCGTCTTTACCAACGGGAACGCGACAGCAGGTACCTGGAAAAAAGCATCTCGCCCCGATCGAACCGCATTTTTTGATAACAACGGAAAAGAAATACCCTTAAACCGGGGATTAATTTGGATCGAAGTCGTTCCAGACGATTCACCGGTTAGTTTTAAGTAACTTAAAAATTATTATACCTGCCCTTCACCAATTTCTGGAAGGAGGTGGCTATGGACAAGTTTAATCCGACTGCCAGCTTGCTGCGACCACTGCTTATTTCAAAAACACGAGCAAAACTACTGGCAGTTTTTTTGAACAATCCCGGTAAAATATTTTACGTGCGGGAACTTGTTCGTGCTGTTGGCGAGCAAATCAACGCAGTGCGAGGCGAACTGGCTCGTTTAGAAAAAGCAGGCATGGTAAGTAGTGAGGCAAGAGCCAACCGAAAATTCTACGGCTTTAAAAAAGAATATATTTTTCAGCCAGAACTATCAAAAATAATTGCCAAATCTAGCGGTCTAGGTGGCGACATTATTAGGGAAAGAAATAAACTAGGGAAAATCAAATTTGCCGCCCTTTCTTCTGGGTTTATTCGGCGCCGACCAGTTGGACCAAGCGATGTGGATCTATTAGTGGTTGGTAGCGTAGTCTTACCACAGCTATCAAGTCTGGTGAAAACAGCTGAAGACGCGGTTGGACGGGAAATCAATTACACGGTGATGAGTGAAGACGAATTTACCTTTAGAAAAAGAAGACGAGACCCATTTGTCATCGGAGTTCTCGAAAAGGTAGGTACGGTGCTAGTTGGTGATGAGGATGGCCTCCGTCATTAAAGAGACTTATGGTTAAAAGACCGAGAATTATCCTGCTTTTAATAATTGTGTTGACCCTGGCGGCCTTAATAGTTGACCTGCCAAAAGCACCAATTAAATTTTCAATTGGTCCGCTCAAAGTAAATACGATTGTAGCCGGTCCCCGGCTGAATTTAAAATTACTCGGCGTTCCCTTAAAACGCGATTTGGATGTAAAACTAGGTTTGGACCTAAAGGGGGGTACGAACCTGACGTTGCGAGCCGATATGAGTGGGATTGCCGATAGCGAAAAAGACAAGGCGCTTGAGGCAGCTAAAGAAGTAATCGAACGCAGGGTAAACGCTCTTGGCGTGACCGAATCGATCGTGCAGACCTCAAAGGTGGGTGGAGACTATCGAATTATTGTCGAACTACCAGGAGTAACCAATGTCGAAGAAGCAAAGAAATTAGTTGGTCAGACCGCAAAATTGGAATTTAGACAGTTTATCGAGCCTGAAGTCGCTGCCGGGACCATACCCACAATTGCCAACACGAAACCCACCGGTATTAGCGGTAAAGATCTAAAAAAAGCCACTACCGATTTTCAAGCATCGCAAACGTCAGAAGACTCCGGTGGGCCAGTAGTAAGATTTGAACTAAGAAGCGCATCAGCCGATAAATTTCGCGCTGTGACAAAAAGCTTAATTGGTAAACCGTTAGTGGTGTTTTTGGACAATCAAGCGGTGTCCGCGCCGATTGTTCAAAGTGAGATTGGTCAGGAAGGCGTGATCACCGGGGTTAGTAGCGATGAGGCAAAGAGACTGGCGATCCAACTTTCAGCCGGTGCCTTACCGGTAAAAAAGATCGACATTATTTCGGAAAAGACCATCGGTCCTACCCTGGGAAAAACATCAATAGACCGCAGTTTATTAGCCGGCGCAATCGGAATACTAATTGTAGCCTCCTTTATGCTTGCCTACTATAAATTACTGGGCGTTCTGGCAGATATTGCCTTACTTTTGTACATCTTGTTTGTATTGGCTACTTTTAAGCTAGTTCCAATTACCCTTACCTTGGCCGGAATAGCTGGTTTTATTCTTTCGGTGGGGATGGCCGTTGATGCCAATATTCTGATCTTTGAAAGGATGCGGGAAGAGCTGCGTGAAGGTCGGGCCAGGGCGCAAGCAATCGAAATTGGTTTTAGCCGGGCTTGGAGCTCCATTCGCGATTCCAACGTGTCGTCACTAATTACGGCTACAATACTTTTTTGGTTTGGGACCGGAGCGGTAAAAGGATTTGCCGTGGCTCTGGCAATTGGAATCCTGATCTCAATGTTTACGGCCATTACGATTACCCGTAACCTGCTGCGCGTAGTTTACAGGAGCTAAAAGATGTTTTGGAGTGAGAAAAAGAAAAAACCAAATAAACATTATGCGCTGCTTTCTAAAAAGCTTGAAGAAAAGAAAAATGAGGCCCTAGAAGGCTTTAAAGAAAAGCACAAGGAAGTCAGTCGCTGGGCAAAGAAAAAAGGCTTAAAAACCGAAGAAGTTGTCGGCAAAAGCGCCAAAGGTTTAGCAATGGGAGTCGCTACTGCAGCAGTCGCCCTTTCTTCTGGTACGACGCCGGGTACCCATTTACCGAACAAAAATTTAGAAAACCAAAAGGAAATTAATAGAAGCGTCACTGGTACAATAGAACCGACAGTGAAAGCCAAAGCAGACGTTACCTCGCAAGTAAAAAACTCCCTAAGCGGCGCAAATTTTTATGATGAAAAAAAGATTACCGAGGAATTAACACGGATACTAAATATACCGGTGAAAGCAGATCTAAACGGAATCAGGCTCAATGCGACCTACGGTATTATGGGTTCCGAATCTCACTTAAGTCGCTACCCGGGTGATAATTTGGCGACTCATTTTGAGTCAGATATCGATCACGCGCGTTACGCGGGGGCGGGTATGGCTGGTGGTCCGGGAGCGTGGGGATACCTAGTGCCAAGCCAGCAAAAACTAGCAGCCAAAGACATTGAAATGGAGAAGTATTATTTAGTAGCCCAGACGTTTCTGTCGCCAAATTGGGGAACGCCAGAGGTAAAAGCGTGGTTTCGACACCGGAAAATGATTGTGATCAACCCACGCAACGGCGTAGTGGTGGCGGGAGTTTTGGAAGATGCTGGACCGGAGGCCTGGACTGGTAGAAAATTTGGTGGTTCACCCGAGGTAATTAACGAACTTGAATTATCCAAAACAGGCCCCCATGTTCTTATGTATTTTGTTGATGACCCGGAAGATCAGATACCCTTGGGGAGGTACGGCAGATGAGCATTTTAGTAGAAAGCTTTTTTAGAAAGGAAAAAATAATTTTAGAGTTGGACGCCCTTGGTTTAGAAAAGGCGGAAAAAGAAAACCTTCTAAAACTGTCTCAAGAAATTGCCGAGCTGCGCCTGCTTGACGCTGTATTACAAAGATTAGAAGCCAAAGATAAAGAACTTTTTCTGGAGCAACTACATAGTTCATCATCGGAAATCGTGGCAGAGTTTCTGCGCGATAAAATTGCTGACATCGAGGATATATTGGAGCAGCACGCGCTTGTTTTGGAAAACGAGATAATCGAAGATATTAAAAATTTGCGGTAGAACCAATGATGATTGACGTCATGTCGAAAAAGACGTGGTACTTTGTTTTTTCTGGACTGGTAATTATCCCAGGAGTGGTTGCCTTGATTATTTGGGGTTTGAATCTGGGGATTGATTTTACTGGCGGAACGCTGATCGAACTTTCCTTCCAAAATAAAGTTAATAAGACTAGCCTTGAGACGGCGATTGAAAAAAATAACATTGAAGTAGCTTCAATCGCCCCGACCGATGCCGGTACTTACTTGATTAGAACAAAGCCTCTTACGGACAACCAGCGGAAGAGTATTCTTGAGACAACAAAAAAAGAATTTGGCCCTACTTCTGAAGTGAGCCACGAAACAATTGGTCCGACGATCGGAGCGGAACTACTGCGCAAGGCGCTGATCGCTTTGGTAGTTGTTTCAGTCGCGATTGTTTTTTATATTGCCTGGGCGTTTCGGTCGGTGCCAAAACCAGCTTCTTCCTGGCGTTTTGGTGTTAGTGCAGTGGTCGCTCTTTTGCACGATGCGTTTTTGGTGGTTGGCATTTTCGCTATTCTTGGCCACTTCCTGGCCGTAGAAATTGATTCTCTATTTGTGACCGCCCTACTGACGATAATTGGTTTTTCGGTACACGACACGATTGTGGTTTTTGATAGAGTACGAGAAAATCTGAAAAAAGGAGTGGGTGAAGATTTTTCTTCGACTGTAAACCATTCAATCATGCAGACCCTTGGTCGGTCCTTAAACACTTCAATTACCGTCGTATTTGTACTGCTGGCAGTTTTGCTTTTTGGCGGAGCAAGCTTGCGCTGGTTTACCGTGGCCCTTCTGATCGGTATCATTTCCGGTACTTACTCGTCAATTTTTAACGCAGCCGCGTTTCTAGTGGCCTGGCAGGAATGGCGGGCGGGGCGAGACAACTAGAAAGATCCTTCTTTGGTTAAAAAAAAACAAACCGTTATATTATTTCGAAAAAAATCAAAATCCCAACTACGATAAAGGCACTCGCAGCGATTTTTTCTACCAAATTGGTGGAAATGTATTTAGCACCGATAGTACCAATAATTATCGCGATAATTGTGGCCAGCCCAAACCCAAAGACGGCCGAGACAAAAATCGTGAGCGGCGTCTTCTCTTTGGCACTCAAAGCTATAACCGCCAACTGCGTCTTATCACCCAGCTCGGCTAAAAAAATCAACAAAAAAGTCGAAATAAAAACTTTCCACTCCATAAGCCTTTTAAATTTTGCCCCTTTCTGGGAAATTGTTCAATAGGGTTCTTACCAAGAAAAAATATTTTGTGCTCAAATTTAAGTAATGACGCCTCTCCTATACTAGACAATTGATCCCATAGCAGGTAAAATATGCAAAACCGCTAGGTTGCACGCTTTCGGAGGGAGAAGAACTTGCATCGTCACACCGAGATAGGACTGATGGCATCTAGAGTCTTGGTGATTGGGATCTGTCTGTTCGTCTTTCAGATAGTATTCGCAATACTAACTGGAAGTATCTCACTGCTTTCAGACACAGCTCATATTGGCGGCGATATATCAGCGATAGTCCTGCTTTTCCTGGCCCAAATTATCGCTAACTGGGTGGATAAAAGTACTGGAAAGGTCAGGGAGGAGCACTATCATAACGTTGAGCTTGCCGTCACGGCAGTAAATGGCCTGATCTTGCTGATAATCGCTTACGCACTATTACGTGAGGCGATTGATCGGTTCTCAGAACCGCCGCAAGTATCAAGTGTCATTTTAGTACCTGGAATTGTCGGATTTGTAGTGAATTCCCTTATGTTCAGGATGCTACATAGAGGTCGCAAACACCTAGCGGTTCAGAGCGCGGCCGTGCATGTGGCGTTCGATTTACTAGCCTCGGGAGGAGTAATCCTAGCGGGTCTTCTGATTTTCGTAACGGGGGAGAGGCTGGTTGATCCGATCATCTCAGCCGTAATAATCGGGTTGATCTTTATTTGGGGAATCTGGCTGATCGCAATATCATACGTAATTTTCATGGGGCAGTACAGAGAGAGTGACGCCGGCATCCCTTCTTAATCAGGAGGGATGCTTCCAACCTTCTGATTAATAATCGGTCTAGAATTGTTATAATAAAATAAATGAAGCCGATTTCTCTTTTCCTTTCTTTATTATTTCTTTTTATTTTTCCCACGAAACTTTTTGCTCAGGAAAACTGGACTATCAATAGCTTCGATAGTAAAGTTGTCGTGCTTGCCAGCGGCAAAGTAGCGGTAACCGAAACCATTGAAGCCGATTTTGGTAGTTTGCAAAAGCACGGAATTTTTCGCGATGTGCCTTTTGTCTATGAAAATCAAGATAGGAGTAAGCGCTACACGGATATTGAAGTCAGCTCCGTAAAAAGTAACGGTTCGTCGATTCCTTATAAAACCTACAAAGAGGGTGATTTCTTCAGAATAAAAATTGGTGATCCGGATAAAACTGTTTCCGGTCGACAGGTCTACAAGATCGAGTATTTTGCTAGTGGGGTGTTGAATTCATTTGACGGCTATGACGAGCTTTACTGGAATGTGACCGGAACAAACTGGCCGGTACCGATTACGAACGTACAGGCGATGGTTACATTACCAAAGCCAGCCATTAGCCAAATTACCTGTTACGAAGGGGCGCTTGGATCAAAAGACCCTTGCCAATCAAAACAAATTAGCCAGTCTGCCGCCTTTTTCACTTCATCAAGGGGCTTAAACGAAGGCGAAAATTTGAGTTTGGTGGTTGGTTACACAAAAGGGTTGGTACCCATCATCGACGTACCACCGCCAAAAAGCATTTTTGATGATCTTTTTAGTTTACCCAGCATCGCCGCATTTGTTGTTGTAACTCTTATTGGTATTAGCGCTGTTTTGTGGCTTTGGCTCTCCCGCGGTAGAGATTATTGGCAAAGACAGGCTTTTCTCGGTGATCCAAATGCAAAGCATGAAGTGAAACCAATTGGTGCCCATGAAACCATTGTTGTGGAATACACCCCGCCAGAGAACTTAAGGCCGGCCCAGGTGGGAACTTTGGTGGATGAACGGGCTGATACACTCGACGTAACCGCGACGATAGTTGACCTAGCTACCAGGGGATTTTTGACAATAAAAGAGGAAAGCAAAAAATGGCTATTCGGCAGTACCGATTACGAACTAGCCAAAACAGACAAAGATACGAAGGATTTGTTGCCTTACGAAAAAGAATTGTACGATCGACTTTTTGACGAAGGGCCGGCGGTAAAGATGTCAAATTTGAAAACAAAATTTTACGAGGATTTAAAAGCAGTAAAAGATAAACTTTACGAGCAAGTCGTGAACGATAAATTTTTCTACGAAAATCCAGAAAGTGTGCGGAAAAAATATTTGTTTTTTGGCCTGGGCGTCGGTGTTCTTGGTGGCTTATTGATTTGGTTTGGCTTTATGTTTTTGATCGCCATCCTGATTGCGGTTGGGGTGGGTGTAATCATTTCAGGAGTGGCTTTGATTGTCTGCTCTCAATTTATGGCGAGGAAAACAGCCAGGGGTAGAGAAATGTATCGGAGAATAACAGGTTTTGAGCTCTTCATTTCTACTGCCGAAAAATATCGCCAACGGTTTTTCGAAAAGAAAAATATGTTTAATGAAGTTCTTCCGTACGCCATTGTGTTTGGTTTGACGGAGAAATTTGCGCAGGCTTTTAAAGAAATGGGAATCGAACCAGCGCAACCTTCTTGGTACACAGGTACGGTACCTTTCAACGCGGCAGTTTTTGGAACCAGCATTTCAAGCTTTTCCAATTCGCTATCTTCTGCCATTGCTTCCGCACCAAGTAGCAGTGGTTTCAGTGGTGGAGGTTCCGGTGGAGGCTTTGGCGGTGGTGGTGGCGGCAGCTGGTAAGTCGGGCGACCGATCAAATTAATTTGAAGAAACTACCTCTTTAACGTATAGTTAATAAATAATAATGGAAAACCGAGTCGTAAACGTTTTAATATTTATTTTTGTACTTTTGACGCTTTTTACCACTGCCTTTACCTTAAAAAAATACGCCTACGGAGAAGGTATCTTTGGACAAACAAAGTTATACCAAACCCAAATCGCCAAT
>JAUYHE010000020.1 GCA_030690175.1 bacterium
ATTTACAGAAGAGGTGGTACGGTCACGATCAAGTTAACCGAGTGGGAAAGAGAAAGAGACATCATCAAGCCTTTGCGCCTAGAAGGCCTCGTGGGCATCCATCTAGTTCCGTCGATGGAGGTTCGGCTGGTATTCGAACAAATACCAGGGCTCCGGTACCGCCTGACCATACACGCTGGTGCCAAGTATACACTAGAAGCGCCGTACCCGTAGTAGGCGGACTACTGGACGCTTCGCGAATAATCGCTCCAATTGAGCTTCACAACACTCCCGTTGGTAGCAATGCTATCCAGCGGGAGGATTCTCTTCTTATGTTTGCCATAACTTGCAAAACACGTTAAAATCGGAAAATGAAAGGTACAATAGACTCACCCGCAGCGAAGTATATTGATCTGCACACTCACACCGTTCATTCCGACGGCGCTCTCACGCCAACGCAGCTTGTTCAAAGAGCAAAAGAAGTTGGGTTATCTGCGATTGCAATTTCCGATCACGAAAATACAGAGGGCATAGACGAAGCCAAGAAAACAGCAAAAAAATTCGGCATCGAAATAGTCTCAGCGGTAGAAGTCACAAGTTACCCCGACCCGTTGACGGAGCACCACATGTTAGGCTACTTTATTGATTACAAAAGTAAGATTCTCCAAAAAGCGCTGCGAGGGATTCGTGACCTGCGAGAGAAGCGGGCCAAAAAAGTCATCGATAATTTAAATAGTTTGGACTACTCAATTAATTTTGGCGACGTGAAAGCTCTCGCCCAGGGGACAATCGTCCAGCCGCACATCGCCTGGGTAGTGATAACAGATCCGCAAAATCGGGAAAAATTACAAAAAGAATTCGGCTTCCTGCCAAACACCGGTGATTTTATCCGCAAGTACTTAGTTCCCGGCGCGCCTGCTTACGAATCAAGAAAAGCCTTGAAACCAAAAGAAGCGGTGGAGCTGATACACAAAGTCGGCGGGGTAGCTGTCTTTGCGCACCCTTGCTGGACAGCCGCCACTAAAAAAGGCGGTAAGTTAATTTTTGACGATAAAAAATTTGAACAAGTAGTAAAAGCCGGCATCGATGGAGTAGAGGCGCTGGCTCATCGGGAAAATGAAGAAGACACTCGAAATTGCGTCGATCACTTTACGGCCCTCGCCAAAAAACATAAACTGGCGATTACTGGTGGTAGTGATTATCACGGTTTTGGCAGCGCCGGAAAAGAACTTGGTTTTCAAAATTTCTATTTGAAAGTGCCATACCAAGTTCTTGAAGAGTTGAAATCGAGAATAGGGAAAAGTTCCAAGTTTTAAGCTGTAAGATATAAGAATTCAAACCGCTACTGCCCTCGAACTTAAAACTGAAGGCCTTCGACTTAAAACGTATGAAAGATTGTGTTTTCTGCAAAATTATAAATAAAGAAATTCCGACGAAATTCGTTCACAAAGACGAGGATATTTTCGTTTTTCACGATATCCATCCAAAGGCGCCAACCCATTTATTAATTGTTCCACGTCCTCACATAAATACGTTTTTAGATTTAGGAGACAATCATTTTTCGCTGTTGACAAAAATAATAAAAGTGGTACAAAGATTAGTAAGAGACAAAAAGTTGGAAAGTGGTTACCAAGTGGTCATTAACGGTGGTAGACACCAGGAAATAGATCATTTGCATTTTCATTTGCTAGCAGATCAAAGTTCGTAATTTGACATTTTTATGATTGGGGGTGTATCGCGAACGCCTTTGAGCGTTCGAACTTATGGCTATAGTGAAGGCCAATGAAGGTGAAAGCGCTGAAAGTCTTATCCGAAAATTTAATAAAAAGGTCCAGCAAGAAGGCATTTTGACAGAGCTGCGTCGCCGTGAATTTTATGAAAAGCCAGCCGAAACTCGGAAAAAAGCTAAGGCCGCGCTTGTCCGAAAGTTTCGTATGAGGCAGGATTGATTTTTAGAAATAATGAATCACAAGATTACTTCTTATGTTGAACCTCATTATCCTGTCAAAAAATCACTTTTAACACTGGCTGCCGAGGCCGCTCTACAAGCAGCCGCTGTCAAAGCCAAGGTAGAAGTTGCCATCTCAATAATTGGTGATCGCAAAATGCGCCAGTTGAATAAAAAACACCGGGGTATCGATACACCAACCGATGTGTTAGCGTTCCCTTATTCTCTTGGGACTGGTAAACCAGGGGATTTTGTTACCCCTCCTTCAAAATATTTAAATCTGGGCGACGTAATTATTTCTTACCCGCAGTTACTAGCGCGAGCGGCCAAAGAAAATACGATGGTGGACGATATGGCAAGGTTGCTTGTAGTTCACGGTGTTCTTCACCTGTTCGGCTACGATCACGAAAAACCCACCGATGCGCAAGCTATGGAAGAACTCGAGGATAAAATTCTCAAATCAGTCTCGGTCTAAAAAGGTAAGCGCGCAAAGGGGAGGTCTTTGCGCGTTTTATTTCGGCCGCCAGATTTCGGTTCGAACCGCTTCCGTGAATCCCAGCCGCTCAAAAAACCGACTGTTTTCCGAGTTCTGGGTGGTTAGATAGGTAAACTCCAACCCGGCTAGCCTAGCCATAATTGCAAGGTTGGAGATCATTTCAGAGGCGAAGCCACGACCGCGCTGCTCTGGAATAGTACCAATACTGTAGATCCCTCCGGTCCCGTGCGAAACAATCATTTGACCGACAGTTACTGGGATACCGGGGAAAAACTCTACCTGTTCCTCTAAGGGTTTGAATCCGAGATAAAACTGCAGCGGTGGATTCTCCTCAAGCTGTTTGTTGAAGGCTTGTTTCCATCTGATCAGATCGTAGGAAAGATCTACCTGACCAAACGCCAGGCCGTAGATGTTTATCCAAGCTCTTAATTCACGCCAGCCGTCTGTTACCTGCCAAATTGTCATGTTGGCGCGAATTTTTGGTTTTATCTCAAGTGGCTTTGCCGCGAGTATAGAGAATGTAGAGACTTGACGGAATCCTAGCTTTGTTAGTATTTCAGGCAGATCGGTTGGTCGGCAGAAATCATCCAACCAAACACTAGGACGCTTGCCACTGAACGCTATTCTTTTGGCAAGATCCTCTATCAGAGACCTTGATTCCCGCCTACTTTCGCATTTGATTGCGAAGACAGCGTTGAAGTCTGGATAGTCTTCATTGGTAATGACTAACGCCTTACCATTAGGCGTACGGTAAACCATACAACCCCAAGCTCGCAGCCAGTCACACCTATTCTCAATAATCCTTTCGTAGAGATCTCTCGATAGTTCCACGAACGACCCCTTCTTCCTTTGCTAAAATTGTTGAGAAAGTATAACATAAGAACGTGAAAATCGTAGTAGGTTTAGGAAATCCGGGGGAAAAGTATGCGGGTACCCGGCACAATATGGGTTTCGCGGTGGTCGATGAAATACTCAAAAATTATGTTGCCGGCCCGCAAATCAACAAGAAATTTGAAGCTATTTTGTATTTTCTGGACAAAGGACGAATCTTGGTCAAACCCCAAACCTTTATGAATATCTCCGGAAAAGCCGTAAATCGAATTGTAAATTTCTATAAGGTAAAGCCCGAAGGTCTTTTGGCGGTGCATGACGACGTTGATTTGGAATTTGGCGAAGTGAAACATGTCTTTGGTCGAGGTAGTGCCGGGCACAGAGGTGTGGAGTCGGTAATTGAAGCTCTGGGATCGGATCAATTTGGAAGAGTACGGATTGGAATTGGACGGCCTGCGGGTCTCGTTGAAATTGAAACGTTCGTTCTCCAAAAATTTTCAGAAGATCCCCAAGAGGTTCAAAAACTGGTAGAACGCGCGAGCGAGGTAGTGATAAACTGGTTGAAAGAAGGGGACTAGTTCATAGGCAATTAGGTTGCCAAAATCCGTTGAGAGGAGAGTGAGGTGGCATCCAGACCAAGATCGTCATTCTGGGTGGGCCCAGCCCGGGCCAGGATATTTTTCTATCTGGAAACTCATAACCCGCGCTCTTTCCCAATAGTGCTGGGATCGCACAACCTCGAAGTCCTAATGGCTAGGGCGGAACGTTCCTTTCGAGGCGATTTTGATTTGGTGGCCGTAGATCTCGACCGCATCACCTTCTACTTGGCTTTGCGCGGTTTTAAGATTCTGGGTGAGGATGAGTCGACACGATCAGGTGATGAACACGCTTCGCACGCTGTGTATTTGGCGCAACGCGATCTGGGAGACAGGGGGGTTCTAGTTCAAAAGATGTGGGCCAACGCCTATGCTTCCAGACATCACCACGGAAAGAAATCAGAGAAGTTCGATCCTGTACTCGGTTGCCCGACGGTCAAACTTGGAAATCCCAAGTTTACGGATGGCGAAACGGAAGTCAGACTCTCGGAGAGCCTTTTCGTTCCGGCGGGTGTTTCACACCAATTAGTTACCGGAGAGACACCAGCTCTCAACATTATCGAAGTTGTTGGCCCAAACGCTCTTGGAATGGATGACTACGCATACGAGTAGAAAAGGCTAATTCGACCTTTGGCACGGCGGATTGGCCTTCTTTCTTTTTCAGTTTAGCCCACTTTAGTGGTCGCAGCAGCCGAGAGTACTAAGAAACCTTGCGTTTCGCAGTACGGAGGATGCTTAGATTAAATGCAGCATCCGTAGTACACGAAGGATGCTATAATCTCAAAGCAAAATAAAATATATTATGACCCCTATTTTTTATAAATAGGGAGTTTTTGCGTGTATAAACAAGACCATGAGTGAAGCCATTACTATAAAAGTAAACCAACGAATAAATGCAACCGAACTTGCCGAGCAACTAAGCGAGCTAGGTTACGAAAAAATCGGTATCTCTACCCCGGCCAAGGAAGGACAATTTGCCGCCCGTGGAAACCTGATTGATCTTTGGTTGGAACGTTATAAGACGCCGGTTAGAGTAGATTTGATTGGAGAGGTAATAGAAAATCTATATTTGTTCAATTCTATTACTCAATCTAAAATAAAAATGCTGAAAGAAGTGTATATTGTTCCTTTTGGCACAACTCCAAAGCTCGCGCCTGCTTGGACGAAACGAGCAAAGTTTCCTTCGAAAGGCGGGAAGTACGAGCGATTGTTTCTTTCCGAAATTCAAGTCGGCGATCTGGTAGTTCACATCGATCACGGAATTGGTAGGTTTTTAGGAATTGTAGATTCAGAGGTTGATTTGCGAAACATTCGCGTTCAAACGCCACTTCCTCCGGAACGGGCGCCTTCGGACCAAGTTTCTTCAGGTACGCCCCGAACTAAACTCGGGACTAGTGAACGCTCCATTTATTCGCAAAACCAACCTCCCTTATCCGCGTCACAATGTTTATTGGTTGAGTATGCCAAAGGCGATAAACTTTATGTTCCCGTAAACCAAATCGAACGACTGACAAAATATATCGGTGCACCAGGTTATAAACCACGTTTGAACTCTCTTGGAACTGCTAGTTGGGATCGGATAAAAGCAAAAGTGCAAGAATCGATTGTAAAGACGGCCAGCGATCTTTTGAAACTTTACGCCCAGCGGGAAATCGCCAAAAGACCGCCGTATTCTCCTGACAGCGCTTGGCAAAGGGGACTCGAAGCTTCTTTCGAGTTTGAAGATACAGCCGATCAGCTACAGGCGGGCGCAGAAATTAAAAAAGATTTAGAGGGTAGTAAGCCAATGGACCGGGTTTTAGTGGGGGATGTTGGTTTTGGAAAGACTGAAGTGGCTATCCGGGCCGCGTTTAAAGCGGTTCAGGACTCTCGACAGGTCGCCGTTCTGGTTCCAACAACCATCCTTGCGGAGCAACATTACCATTTGTTCAAAAATCGCTTGCAAGAGTTTCCTGTGCAAGTGGAAATGCTTTCCCGGTTTCGAACAAAGGGTGCGCAGACGCGTACCTTGGAAAATTTAAAAAAAGGTAACACCGATATTGTGATCGGGACTCATCGACTGCTTTCGGGCGACGTAGAGTTCAAAGACCTGGGTTTATTAATAATCGATGAGGAGCATCGCTTTGGAGTGCGTCATAAAGAAAAACTCAAATCCTTGAGAACAAATGTCGATGTTCTTTCGATGAGCGCGACACCAATTCCTCGTACTTTGCACATGGCGTTGACAAGCCTGCGTGATATATCGATTTTGCGACAGCCTCCGGCTGGTCGGAGACCAATCGAAACTTTTATTGGTGGGTATGACGATGAAAAAATAAAAACCGCAGTTGAAAGCGAGATAAAAAGAGGGGGGCAGGTCTATTACGTTTTTAACCGTGTGGCGGCTATTGCAAAAAAAGCGGCCGAAGTGGCCGGCCTAATTCCAAACGCAAGGGTGGTTTTTGCTCATGGACAAATGTCGGGACCAGAGCTGGAGTCGGTTATGGAGCGGTTTTACTCCGGAGAAGCAGACGTATTGGTTTGCACCACGATTATTGGTTCAGGACTTGATATGCCCAATGTAAACACGATTATCATTGAAGACGTCCAAAACTTTGGTCTTGCCGAGCTGTATCAATTGCGCGGCCGGGTGGGACGTAGCGAAAGAGCCGCCTACGCTTGCCTTTTTTATCCCAAAAATTATGCGCCAGTTGGCGACGTATTGGAAAGGCTGATTGCAATTGGACAATCAAAAGAGCTGGGCGCTGGTTTCACTTTAGCAAAAAAAGATTTAGAAATTCGTGGCGCCGGCAATTTGCTCGGAACCGCT
>JAUYHE010000046.1 GCA_030690175.1 bacterium
TGAACCGGAATAAGGACTCGGCTATCCAGTCCTTCTTTAGCAATCTCCATTAAAAACTGCTGATAAGTCCGGCCGGTGCTTTGCCTTAAAATTACCGGCGCGTTGGTAGCCAGCAAAACCGGCGAGGCTTTTTGAAACTCTACTGTTACCTTTTGCTCAAAATCAGGCGGGCGAAATTTGACCGAAGCCGCATTGGCCCGCAATCCGGTTTTAGTCGGCCGGACGGACAGGTAGAGATCGCGAGCGCCAAACCAATCAAGCAGGAATCGAGTTTCTTCCGGATTGTCCAAGGTATTAAAAACCCCTTCCTCAAACCACCAGTGGAAATCAGGATTTAAAATCCCCTGGCCGTAATATCCCCCCGTCTGAAGCGTATCGGAATAGAAATTAAAGGCTCCTCCCAAAGCCTCCTCGCGATGGGCAAAGCGGAAATTTTTCTCCTCATCCACCCCTTTGAAATTGATTGCCGGATAACTTCCCGACTGGTCGGACATCAGCTTTTTAGTCTGACTGGCCTGCTGTAAGCCCACTGCCAAAAGACCAATCAGTAAAACCATAATCAAATAAGGCCTTAATATCTCAAAATGAATCAAAAAGCCCATTCCCAGACCCAAAAAAATGGCCAGAAAAAAGACTGTCGGCAGAAGAAAATGATCCGGATAAATGCCCGAGAAGAAAAGTTTATAAGCCCCCAAAACATACAAAAGACAAAAAGCGGAAAGCAGTCCGAAGGACAAAAAGTACTTGTAAGTCTTTCTTGGCTCCCCTTTTAATTTAAATCGCAAAAGGAAAATCAAAACAAAAAGAACAAGTCCCAAAGGTAAGGACAAAAAAGGCAGTCCCGGATAGCCTTGGCGAAATAGACTCAAAAACGCCACCGGTTCGTATTCATGCCCCCCAAATTCCCCAAGTAGAGAAAAGCCCCCGGAATGTCCTAAAACGGCCGGCAGATAGTAAAAAGAGACTAGTCCTAAAACCGGCAGAAAAATTACCCAAAGACGGCCAAAAACTTTCCTCAAGTTCTTTTCCTGGAGCAGGATCAAGACAAAAGCCGAAAGGACTAGTAAAACAATGGCCAAAAAATGGGTCAAAAAAGCCAAAGTAAAAGAGAAAATAACCGCGTAGTACTTCCAATTAGTCAAATTAGACAAATTAGTCCAATTCGTCTTCTCCAAATAAGCCACTAAACTCAAAAGGGCAAATCCCAAAACCCCCATGGTCAGAATACGAACATACAGCCCGTTGACCACAATCGAGTACCAAAGGGTTGAGGAAGCCAAAAAAAGCATAGCCGCAAAAAGTCCAGGGAAAAGACGATTAGTCAAATTAGCCAAATTGGACCAATTAGACAAATAGTAAACAATCCCAAAAATAGAAAGTGCCGTTAAAACCAAACTTCCTGTCAAAACCCAAAAAGTAACCGGCACAATTCCTAAGTTAAAAGCCCGTGCCGACAGGCCCACCAGAAAATGGTACAAAGGCGCGTAATTGCGGTAAAAAAGCGGGGTCCCCTCATCCCAGTAAGGATTCCATAAAACATTCGGAAAATTATCCTTAATAATTTGAGACAGCGCCATATGCCCCATGGCATCATAGCCTTTGGGAAAGCTTGTGAGAGCGCCGGAATTAGTACCAATCAGCAAAGTCAGAAGGACTAGAAAGATGCAGGAAAGTAAAACTTGCAGTTTCATGCGAATGGGATGCGAATGAAAATAGCGCGAATAAATGCGAATATTTTTCATAATACTGATTAGCGCTGATGATAGCTGATTGTCCATATTCTCCTTAAATGAGCGTAGAGCGCCTAGCGTATAGCGTAGAGCGCCTAGCGTATAGCGTATAGCGTATAGCGTATAGCGTGAGCGTACAGCGCCTAAACGCTAAACCCTAAACGCTATCCCCTAAACGCTATCCCCACGCTAGTTTTACATCTTTACAATCATTGCTCTGAGCATTTTTGAAACTTCGACTTGTAATGCAAACACCACCTGTCTTATTTCAGCTTCTCCGAACTGCAAACGCTCAGTAATAATTAACTGCGTTTCCAACTCGCAAGCAGAAGCATAAGATATAGACAGAAACTGCTTATATTCTTTTCGATATCTTCTTCCATAACCTTCGGCGATATTGGAAGCAATGGTAACCGCCGCTCGCCGCATCTGAGCCGATAAACCGTATATTTCTTCCCTCGGAAAACCAGTCGTTAATTTATAAACCATAACTACCAATTCTATTGATTTTTGCCAAACAATTAAATCTTTATAAGATTGAGTTTTCATTTTTGCCTCACCTCCCCTCCTTGAGCGTACAGCGTATAGTATCTAGCGTATAGC
>JAUYHE010000047.1 GCA_030690175.1 bacterium
AAGCTAATAATACCAAACATTAGAGCTTGTTTTAGTGAGTGTTCACTATTTGTGGTTTGTCGTTCTGAATCAAGGTAAGTAGTAACAACGTCATAAGGATTTAAATGATTTTTCCAACTACCAAGGGTGTAAAACATTGTAATTCTTCTAAAATCAAAGTCTTTTAAGACTCCAAGTTCATGTAATTCGTCAATAACTTCCTCGACGGATTTTCCAATCCAAGAATGTCGGCGATTTTTCTTTTTCACTTCATTGGAAACTTCTTCCTCAACTTCTTGAAAATCCGCTTCGAGCTTTTTCAAGTCGACTTCATCAGAGTCCTTTAGTAATTCCTCTTCAAATTCTTTAATGATTTTAATTTGTTTATCTAAATGTTCTTTAAATTTCAAAGCCATCTGAGTTTTACCTTTGACGATCATATATTCAACCATGATGACATCCTCGAGCATACTTCTCATGATAGCTAAAGCATTATTACCGTATAAAATATCGTTTGATAGGTAATCAATAGCCTCCAGAGTGAATTTATTTTTTCTGCAGATTCCAACAAGAATTTGAAGAAAATCATCTGGATTCTTCGGGTAACTAATCACTAGCTCATCAGTATTCTCGAGCAATTCTTTAGTAAGCTTTCTTAATTCTTCTGTTGTTATTGCCATAAATGCCATTTTAGCGGTTTTGGTGTAAGATACAAGGTAAATGAAAAACGCTATTCTTCTTCATGGTAAGCCAAATAAAAAAGAATACTACGACCCAGATGTTCCCTCAAACAGTAATAATCATTGGTTTCCCTAGCTGCAAAAGCAACTCCTGATCCGTGGTATTGAATCTCACACACCTGAAGTTCCAAACGCATGGAAACCAGAGTATCAAATCTGGGAAAAAGAGTTTGAGCGTTTTGATATTACACCAGAAACTATTTTGGTGGGACATAGCTGTGGTGGTGGTTTCTTGGTGCGATGGTTGAGTGAGAATAATGGTGCACAAGTGGGTAAAGTTGTTTTGGTAGCACCTTGGCTCGATCCAAACAGGGAAGAAAATACTGGAACCTTCTTTGATTTCACTATTGATCCCAATTTGTCTGATCGCACGTCAAGTATTAATATTTTTAATTCGGACGATGATCATGAAAGCGTTCAGAAAAGTGTAAAAATGATTCGTGAAGCTATCAAAAACATAAGATACCGTGAATTTCATAATTACGGCCACTTCTGTCTAAAAGATTTGAAAACAGAGAAGTTTCCAGAATTACTGGACGAGGTGCTTAGTAAATGAAAGAAATGGAAAAAGTTAAAATTAAAAATAGAAAAGGTCAAAATATAGCCGTTCTTTTGGAAGAAACTCAAGATTCAAAAGGGTTGGCTTTTGTTATGCATGGGTTGGGAGGTTTCAAGGAACAGCTACATATTGCCACCTTTGCCCAAGCATTCAAGGATAAAGGATTTACTGTCGTTAGGTTTGATACCACCGATACTTATGGTGAAAGTGATGGAAATTACGAAGATGCAACCACAACTAATTATTACGAAGATCTTGAAGATGTGATCGAGTGGGCCAAATCACAGCCTTGGTATCGAAAGCCTTTTTGTTTAGCGGGACACAGCCTAGGGGGTATTTCAACCGCATTGTATGCCGAGAAACATCCTGAAAAAATAAAAGCTCTGGCTCCAATTTCAACAGTTGTTTCTGGAAAACTCAGCTCAAAAACTTTTTCGAAAGAAGAACTTGAGAACTGGAAAAAAACGGGCTGGCGAGAACAAAAAAGTGAGTCAATTCCTGGTCTGATCAAGAGATTGAAATGGGCTCATATGGAAGACCGGATGAAATATGACCTGCTTCCCGAAGCAGGTAAACTAACCATGCCAGTGCTTTTGATTGTTGGTGAAGAAGACGAGTATCTCTATGAATCACAAGCACTACTCGAAGCTATACCGGGAAATAAAAAAGAACTTCATGTTATTGAAGGAGCACCTCATACTTTCAGAGAACCTGAACATATAAAAGAGGTCAAAGACATTTTCCTTAAATGGATTGATCAGCTAGACAACAAAAGCTAAAGGTAAAGAGTGTTCATTTAGTAAAAGTTTTAATTCATATATTTGCTTAATTGACTATTGACAACGCGACTTTCAAAAAGGTATTCTGGATAAAGCTATGAGACTTGAAAGGTGGAAAAATTTCCCGCAAAAGCTAGTGTACTTTACCGCAGCTGGACTACTGCTGGCGGTTCTCATCCTTTTTGGTTCTAGCGATAATCAAGCGAATAAAAAGAGTGTTCCGGTGAAAGTGCAAAGCAACCAAGCTCAAAACGCCGACGAAGTTGTCTCAAAACCTACTGAAGCGATCGAAACCTCGACAGAAGGATCAAATTCGCAAGACACTTCAAACGGTACGAATAGTACAAAGGTTCATGTGTCTATCAACGCTAATACCACAAACGGTGAGACTACCGGCTCTACAAACGTTCAAGTAACGACCAATGGGGAAACTCAAGATTTCAGTGGCGCGTTGGATGAATGTTTAACGGTCGGCAAAATAAGGATAAGTACCGAAGATTCCAAAATACGGTGTGAGAGTGGGGATGGAAGCTTAGAAATTAACTGGAAATCAAGTAGCGATCAGGATCAAAAAAACAAAAAATCTTTTGATCAAACAGTTGACACGGGCAATTAACTGAATTCTTCTTTGACATTTTTGTTTCTTTTTTCCATAATAAATCTATATGGCAGATGCTGTCCCTAATAAAGAGACCGAATTTCTACCGTCACAAGTCCCTAGTGGGCGAGAGGTACTAGGCCAGATCGACAGCCAGATTTATAAACAGCTGCTTTTATTTTTGGCGATCGCGGCTGTTTTGGCCACCGGCTTTTATATCTACCTGCGGGTTGGTCAAGAGGCGAATGTAAAAAGCCCCGCCGAAAAAAATAATAAAGTGGCCAATACCCCGCAAAAAAGTAAACTAAACCAAACCCAACAGACTTCTACTGCCGATCAACAACGGAAAAACGACGTTTCCATGATAAACTCCGCTTTGAAGACTTACTATTTGGAAAATAAAGTGGTCCCAGATACGTTGGACGTCCTGGTGCCAAATTTGCTTGTGAAGACGCCGGTCGACCCCCAGACCAAAACAAATTATACTTATCAGACGGACAGTGATAAAACTAGTTGGGTGGTTGCGGCCATACTTTCTGACGGTACTGTTTTTGATGCCCGCGGGCCTTGAGGTAAAGTTATAGATCGCTAAGGCGCTCTGCGTCGCTAATGCTCCTAAAGATTTAAGGTATAAGACGATTAGGCCCTACGGCTTTGAACCAGTTTTTGTTCGGCGTCGTAAACTATCTGTCTGGTTTTTTCAATGACATCTGGTGAAACAGAGACTGAAGATATCCCCCACTCAACAAGTCTTTCCGTGAGTTTTGGATAAACAGAAGGGGCTTGTCCACAAATCCCAGAATAGAGCTTCCTTTTTTTGCAGGCAGCGATAATTTTTTCCATGCTAGAGAGGACAGCCGGATCTAGTTCGTTGAAACCACTGGAAATTTTGGAATTATCCCTATCTAGTCCCAACAGCAACATAGTCAAGTCATTACTGCCGATCGAAACGCCGTCGATGCCGATGTCTAGAAATTCATCGATCTGAATAACGTTCGAAGGTATTTCAGCCATCATCAAAAGTTTGAAACTAGGGGAGCGGTGCAGACCAGCAGCCGCGACTAGTTTTTTGACTTGTTCCATTTCCGGAACGGTTCGGACAAAGGGAATCATCAGCCATATATTTTTAAACCCGAACTTGTTTCGGACTGTTTTTATTGCCTCCAGCTCCATTTCAAAAACCGCTGGGTTATCGATGTAACGCATCGCGCCCCGGAATCCAAGAAGAGGATTGGCTTCGTCTTCCTCAAAACGGGCTCCTCCCTTTAGGTTTCTATATTCGTTGGTTTTGAAGTCAGTGGCTCGGTAAATAACCGGTCGGGGGTCAAATTCGGAGGTAAAGATTTGTAATCCGTCGGCAAGTTTCTGAATAAAGACTTTCTGTCGGCCGTCCGCAATTATTTTCTGGGGGTGGACGCCAATTTCGGCCATCATAAACTCGGCTCGCAGCAAGCCGATACCATCGACTGCCCGCGCGGCTACCTCACTAGCTAGATCGGGTTCACCAAGATTTACAAAAACTTTGGTGGCTGTTTTTAAAGAACGAACTTGCCCTTCTTTCTTTTTTTCAACATACTCGATTGCCGCTAGGTGATTTTGGCTTAGAGCTCCCTTATAAACCTTACCAGCAGCGCCATTGACGGTGATGGTGCTTCGCGCGTTTTTAAGAAGCCTAGTGGCCTTATTGGTGCCGACAACGCAAGGAATGCCTAGTTCGCGGGAGACAATCGCTGCGTGAGAGGTGCGGCCACCTTTATCAGTCACCACTGCCGCTGCCTTTTTCATCGCTGGTACGTAATCTGGATTGGTCATCGCGGCTACCAATACTTCGCCTCTTTTTAGGCGGTGAATTTCCTTAGCGCTTGAGAGCACTTTTGGCAAGCCGACTGCAATTCCAGGCGAAGCTGGTGCGCCCTCCAAAATAATCGGCAGATCAATCGTGATATGGGTTTTTAATGATTTTTCAATGTCGCCTATGGTGGTTACCGCTCTTGTCTGAACTATGTTTAAAATTCCATTCTCGTAAGCCCACTCGATGTCTTGAGGAAAACCGTAGTGGTTTTCTATTTTTTTGCCTAGTTTCGCAAGCGCTACTATTTTTTCGTCTGCCAATTTTTGGGCTTGCTGATACGCTTTGGCAACCACGATTTCCTTATTGTGTTCGCCAGCTTTGATCAGTTGTTTGGTTTGTTTGGCAATTTGCCGGTTACTAATTTTAAACGTCGATTTATCAATCTCATAATGATCTGGGTTAACTGTGCCCTGAACGATAAATTCACCAAGTCCCCAAACTGCCTCGACGACGATTTTGGTTTTGTCATTATTAACCGGATCAATCGTAAACATTACACCAGAAGTTTCTGACTCGATCATTTTTTGGACTACTACTGCGATACCGACTTTGAAATGATCAAATTTTTTCTCGGCTCGATAAAAAATTGCTCTAGGTTCATACAGAGAGGCCCAGCAATTTTTTACGGCTTCTAGAAGCTCCCTTTCACCCTTAACGTTTAGAAAGGTAGCTTGCTGGCCGGCGAAAGAAGCTTGGGGAAGATCTTCGGCGGTGGCAGAGGAGCGCACCGCGACTAATTCCGGAGACGCAGCGGCGAGCTTGTCGTAATTTTCACTAATTTCTTCGGCCAAGTTGCTAGAGATCTGGGATTTGCTAATCAAGTCTTTGATTAAACTTGAGGCCTCGTTTAGGAGACGGGTATTATCTGGGTCGACCTTTTGTAGTAACTTTTTTATTTTTAATTTTAAATCGTTTGCCTCGAGAAAGTCGAAATAAGCGGATGAAGTGATCGTAAAACCGTCTGGTACTGGAATAGATGCCCTGACCAACTCTCCTAGATTGGCAGCCTTTCCTCCAACCACTTGGACGTCTTCCTTATCAGTTTCGGACAACCATAAAATTTGTTTGGGCATCTTTGTAACCGAAATTTTAACATGGCTTACCCACTTTGATCAACAATAAACTTACTAACCACAAGATCAAGACATTACTTGTGAGAAACTAAACCAAAGTTATTGCAGCACACGCTCAAAAAACTTTTTAAGTACTTTTTCGGCTGTTTCCTTACCGCCAAGACCAAAAGACAAACCGCCAGCAATGGCGATCATAGCGACCAACCCGGTGAATAAGATTCTGATGAGATCAGTAGCGACACCGAGTTGATTTAGAGCAGCAAGAAAAGCAAAGATAATTATCGCCCAACGAGCTACCTCCCCCACTACTTGGGCGAGCTGTGCCCCAAGGCCAGTGGTAGTGGCGGCGGCGAAATCTCTGGCAATTTTCGCAAAGATTGCCCCAATAGCAACAATAATCACGGCGACGACAACATTGGGTATGTAGAGCAATAATGATTTAAGGACGTCATTGACTGCGCCCAGACCTAGTTGATCAACAGCTGGAATTAGGAAAATAAGGATCACAAACCAGCGTAGCAGCTCGCCAAGTAGGCTAGTTATCGTGAGAGTTGTTTCCGTCTTTTTCAAGGCTTGAGGTATACCAGTGCTGGCAAGTGCTTTTTCGAAGCTTATTGCTTCCAGCAACCTGATTAAAATCCGCCGTAAGATAGAAGCAATAATAACGCCGACGATAAAGATCACAATGGACGCTAAAAGATTTGGCAGTAGGTTGGCTGTTGCGGTCAAGGAATCAGTGATAGCTTGGGCAATACTGTTTCCGATTTCTTTGAACATAATTTTCACCTCCTTTGTTAGCAACAGTATATTAAGGAATTTATTATTATGTCAATATAAAAAAATACATAACCCCGCTCACGCGGGATTATGTAACACTAAACTAGTCCTTTACTTAGCCCTACCCATGAATTTTTTAACTAGATCGGTAGCGCTATCTTTACCGGCCAAACCAAATGCTAAAGCACCGGCTGCTAGAACAGCAATAGTGGCAAGGCGAATTATGTCGAGGGTTATACCTAGTCGAAGTAGGGCTTGAACTACCGCGAAAACAACTATCGCCAGATACGCTACGTTGGCGACTATATGAGCTGGAGTTGTTCCAACTATTACGCCGACGGCAAGAACAACGCGGTGAATAAACCAAGCGATTACAAATCCGAAAAGAAGATAAACGGAGGCCAGTATTACGCTACTTACGTAACCGAATAATTGAGTAAACGCAGCGTCCGCACCGCTTACCGTTAAACTTGTCACCGCGGGGATAAGGAATACGATGATTGCCGACCAACGGACCGCTTCACCGACAAGGGTGGTAACCTCATTTTCACCATGGGATTTGACGATCCTTCCGTAAAAAGGAAATCCGGCAAGCATCCTTTCTAGGCCGATCGAGCGCGATATTTCAGAGATGACCCATTTAAGTATCCAACCAACAGTTACACCTATAGCGATAGCAACAATTGCGGCCACGATGTTGGTAAATACTGGTAAGAAATTAGTAAAGTAATTACTAATCGAAGATTGAGATAGATTAATGTAATCAGAGACTGTCAATTTTTTCACCCCCTTTCGCGTGCAGATTACTCTTTATTCAATACTATGTATCAAACCTGTAGTTGGGGGCAGAAGGTCTATTAATAAGTCTACAAACAAAAAAATGAAATGTCAAATTGAGGAGGAATTTTTTACTTTTTCCCAAGGAAAACCGTCACGACCAAAGTGTCCGTAACGGGCTGATTCCCGATAGATCGGGCGAGCCAAATCCAAGGTGTCAATAATACCGGGGACAGATAAGTCCAATAGTTTGCGAGCGAAATCCTCCAAAACAGTAATTTTTTTCTTTTCGGTTCCAAAAGTTTCAATGGAAAAAGCAACTGGGTATTTTTGGCCGATAACATAGGCAATTTGCACTTCGCACTTTTCGGCAAGGTGAGAAGCTACAATATTTTTGGCGATGTACCTGGCCGCGTAAGCTCCAGACCGGTCGACTTTAGTAGGGTCCTTACCAGAAAAAGCCCCGCCCCCCACTCTAGCAAAGGCGCCGTATGAATCAACGATTATTTTTCTGCCGGTAACGCCGGTATCGGAAGCCGGACCAGGAGTAGTCCAAATACCCGTGCCGTTAACGATCAAATCCGCTTTTGAAATTTTATATCCGAATTCGTCTAGAGTCGGTCGGACTACTTTTTTGTAAAGATCGTTTTTTAGCTGCAGCTGGGTAATTTTGTCTTGATGAGGAGCAGCCAGAACGACTCTTTCCACTTGGATTGGTTTCCCCCCTCGGTAGCTGACGGTAACCTCACTTTTTCCGTCAGGTAATAAATAAGATAAGGTTTTATCCTCGCGGACTTCGTCTAACTTTTGAGTAAGGCGGTGGGCGATAGTAATTGGCAGGGGCATAAAGGAACCCGTTTCGTTGGTGGCGTAGCCAAACATCATGCCTTGGTCTCCGGCACCACCACTTTCTACACCCACCGAGATTTCTGGTGACTGTTCGTGAATTAAAACCAAAATAGGTGATTTGTAGGAAAAATTGTAACGACCGTTTGTGTAGCCGAGATCCTTAATAATGTCTCTGGCAATTTGCTCGTAGGGGAGTTTGGCGGTTGAGGTCACTTCTCCAGCCAATATAACTTGGTTTTTGGTTACCAAGGTTTCAACGGCTACCTTGGAACGTCTGTCAGAAGCAAGAGCCGTATCAACTATAGCATCAGAAATTTGATCACAAATTTTATCGGGGTGGCCGCTTGCAACTGATTCAGAGGTAAAGACTTTATAATTCATCGGATTGCCCTTTAGACGAGCCGTATCTCCCAAGTAATTTGGGAATGGCACCCTACTCCGTAAAGGGTTGCCGCCCCCTCTTGTTAAGCAGTTCCAAAAAAGAGGGGAGCTCTTAATACAGGAATTATTATACCATACTCCGTATGGTGCGCAATTGCTAAGTATACTTTGTATACCGTGCTGACGCTAGGCAACAGCGTAACCTCTTGTCAAGCAAGCAACTTTGGTGTAAATTAGGGCGGATATGAATTCAACACAGATTTTGTATTGGGTTATGGCAGCTGGGCTAATCGCGTTGGTTTACGCTGCGGTTCTTGCTGTCCTAGTTTTGAAAGAGGCTTCGGGCGATAAAAAAATGAAAGATATTGCTTTGGCAATTCAAGAGGGCGCGGCCGCTTACCTAAACCGCCAGTTTAGCGTCGTAGGAATCGTCGGCGCTGTCATTTTCGTTATCTTGTGGTTAGTAATAAATTCAAACACTGCAATTGGTTTTGCAATTGGTGCCATCGCCTCGGTAGCAGCCGGGTATATTGGTATGAACGTAGCGGTACGCGCCAACGTCCGCACTGCTCAAGCTGCTAAAGAGGGTCTGGCGCGGGCTTTGGGAGTAGCTTTTCGCGGTGGTGCGGTGACTGGTCTGATGGTGGTCGGTTTAGCTCTGCTTTCGGTGACTGGGTTTTATTTTGTAACCAGAGACGTGCAAGCTCTAGTTGGTCTGGGATTTGGGGGTAGTTTGATCTCTGTTTTTGCTAGACTTGGTGGCGGTATATTTACTAAAGGTGCTGATGTAGGTGCTGATTTGGTTGGCAAGCTAGAAGCCGGCATCCCTGAAGATGACCCTAGAAACCCAGCCGTAATTGCCGACAACGTGGGTGATAACGTGGGTGACGATGCCGGTATGGCGGCTGATCTTTTTGAGACGTACGCGGTGACCGCCATTGCCGCTATGTTGATTGGTAATCTTGTTTTTCCGGGTAACGAGACCGTTATCATCTATCCGCTTGCGTTGGGAGCGGTTTCGATAATTGCCTCAATTGTGGGCACGTTTTTCGTAAGGCTAATTGGTAAAAACATTATGAACGCTTTGTACCTGGGTTTGGTAGTTTCGGGAAGTTTGGCAGCGGTTGGTTTTTACTGGGTCACCAGTACCTTTATGTCTTCGCATTCTCAAGCTTTTTTCATGGCTACGATGATAGGTTTAGTTGTAACGTTGGGTATGGTGGTTATAACCGAATTTTATACTTCAAAGAGATTTGGCGCAGTTAAATCAATAGCCCAAGCAAGCGAGACAGGACATGCAACTAATATAATTTCAGGTCTTGCCGTTTCAATGAAAGCAACCCTGCTCCCAATTATTTTGATTTCTGTAGCAATCTTAGTCGCCTTTAACTTAGCGGGAATTTACGGAATCGCCATTGCAGCGGTAAGCATGCTATCGATGACCGGAATAATGATCGCGATTGATGCTTTTGGACCGATTACCGATAACGCCGGTGGGATCGCCGAAATGGCTGGACTGCCCGACAACGTGCGGAAGATAACCGATAGCCTTGATGCTGTTGGTAATACCACTAAGGCAGTGACCAAAGGATACGCTATCGCCAGCGCTGGGTTGGCCGCTCTGGTTTTATTTTCCGCCTACTCACAGGAACTGGCAAAAGCGGGTAAAGAAGTGATGTTTAAACTAGATGATCCGAAGGTACTGGTTGGTTTATTTATTGGTGCCGCTCTACCTTACATTTTCGCTGCGTTGGCGATGGAGGCAGTTGGAAAAGCGGCCGGCGCCGTGGTAAAAGAGGTCCGTCGCCAGTTTAAAGAAATAAAGGGGATAATGAGTGGCACGGCCAAGCCAGATTATGGAAAAGCCGTGGATATTGTGACCGCGGCGGC
>JAUYHE010000048.1 GCA_030690175.1 bacterium
GGCCGACGCCAATTGGTGCCTGAAACACCTCTCTACCGTCGACGTAAGCATGCAAGATTTGGTTGGCACGATCTACTTCCACCCACTTTTCGCCAGAGACGATGGGTGATAATTCACCTGGCATAGGAATAAAGATGAAAGCAGAGTATATGTAGCCTTTTTCCAGCTGGTACCACTTGTTGGTCCAACTAGGGAAGGCGTCTTTGGCGACGATGTTTTGACCCCAGTTTAGCCACATCTGGCCGTCGATGACACCCAAGATCTCAACCTCTTGGCCCAATTGTAGGGTGCCAACCTGCCGGCTTTCACTGGTGGGAGCCGCCCTTATTGGTATGCCGCAGTCTACTACACATCCCGGATCTTCTATTGCGTAAGAATGACCTTCCTTAAACTCGATGCCCACTGTTGGTGAGGGTGTCGAGGTTGGTACCAGAGTTGGAGATGGGCTTGGTGTTGGAACCGAGGTCGCCGCTGGTGGGGCCCCTGAAGACACGGTTACTTCAACGCCCGGGCTTGAGTTTTGAAGTATGCCCAGGTCGCCGTTTTTGATTATAGCGACCACGGGCAGAAGTCCAAACAGCGCAACCACAACGGAAATTCCAAAAGCGAGAACTGTTATACTTTTCAACTTCTCCCTCCTCTAGAGGATCTATTAAAGAGCGATCCTACGTTTTAGCATTTTTACACCTAATAGTCAAGAAAAGTTAATAAAAATCCGAATCTTGCCTAGACTTCTTTTTATCGCAATAGTTTTTTGTTAGAATAGTTTAGTTGCGTTTTATAGAAATATCTCGATCAGGAAAAAACAATGAAAATTCCAGGGCCTGTTGCCAATTTAATAGCGGAACTTGAAAAACTGCCGGGGATTGGGCCAAAGAGTGCCGAGCGGCTGACGTACCATCTGCTCAACGCCCCCAAAGAATATGCTGATAGATTGGCTAGTGTAATAAGTGAGGTAAAAGAAAAAACTACTATTTGTAAAATATGTTTCAATATCGCCGAGCACAACCCTTGTGATGTTTGTGCCGACACGGCCAGAGATAAATCGCTGGTAATGGTAGTCGAAGAGCCCCTGGATATTATCGCTCTGGAAAAGTCACGGTCATACAACGGTCTTTACCACGTGTTGGGTGGGGCTATTGCGCCACTTTCTGGAATAGGCCCGGAGCACTTAAGAATAAAAGAGCTTTTGCCCAGATTGAAAGACGGCGTGGTGAAGGAAGTAATTTTGGCAACCAATCCCAATGTCGAGGGAGAAAGCACGGCTATGTATTTGCAAAGACTAATTTTACCACTGGGCCCAAAAATTACACGTATTGCCAGGGGCTTGCCCGTAGGAGCCGACCTGGAGTATGCTGATGAGGTAACTCTCTCCCGCGCAATTGAGGGACGTAGGGAATATTGAGGGAATTAATAATTAATAATGCAGAATTCAGAATTAAAAGAAAAAACCCAGAAAGATCTTCAAGAAGCGCAAAAAGCTAAAGACGAGCTGAAAGTGTCAACTTTGAGGTTTTTGCTGGCAGCAATAAAAAATTTTGAGATTGAAAAAGGCGGCGCTGGTTACAGTGCAAACGATGAAGAGACGCTAGCCGTTATTAATAGACAAGCGAAGCAAAGGAGGGAATCGATCGAAAGCTTTAAATCGGCGGGGAGAGGGGAGTTGGTCGCGAAGGAAACTAAAGAACTAGAGATATTACAAGCCTATCTTCCAGCCCAACTAAGTGAAGAAGAAGTTAGAAACATCGTTGAAAAAGCAATTCAAGAAACGGATGCCTCTTCTCCAAATGATGTTGGGAAAGTAATGGGGGGCCTCTCGCAAGAATTAAAAGGTAAAGCTGATTTGGGTTTGGTTAGTAGCATAGTTCGCGAAAAATTATCCGATTGATACTTATCTTTTCTCTGTTCCTTTGACGGGTTGACTTGTTTCTTACTAGCGGAGTAAAATTAAAAAACACATCAGAATAAGGCAGGCTAAAGCCCGCTTTTCAGCGGACTGCGAATAAAGGGATGTGTTTTTTGTTTGCTGTGTAAATGTAATTGAAAGGAGGTGAATAGAGTAAATGTTCACCATTTTCGGAAGAGGTGTACGAAAGGCAGAAACCAAATTAGCTGAAGCGCTGACTCGGTTTGCAGGTAGTATGTTTTTTGTCTACGTGCACGTAATTTGGTTTGCGGTGTGGATTATCTTTTCTAAGCAAATTGGTGATTCTTTTCCTTACGGTTTGCTCACCATGGTTGTTTCTCTGGAGGCTATTTTCCTAGCCACTTTTATTATGGTCACCCAAAACCGTCATGAAGAGATGGCGGCGGCTAAGGCTAAAGAAGACGAAGAGCAAGAAGAGGAAATTGAGGAAGAGCTGGAAGACATTCAAGAGGACTTTGATTCTTTGCGCGGCGATTTAGATGAGATGAAAAGCTTAATTGAAAGGCTTGAATCCCATCTAGCTCAAAGAGGCAACGTTCCTTTGAATCTCCCAAACGCTTCCAAGGTAAAAACAATTCCCACCAAGCCAGAAATTGAAAAGGAAAAAGTAGCGGTGTAGGCGGGTTATAATGCGAGGATTGAAACAAGGTGCGCAAGAACGGTTGTCCCCGCGCACCTGAACTGACGACGCTCTCCTAGTCGTGGTAGCCGACCTGTCGCGCAAATCTGTTTGGTGGTCTTCGTCCTTCGCTCTTCTTTGGTTCGGGAA
>JAUYHE010000049.1 GCA_030690175.1 bacterium
AATGCGAGGATTGAAACAAGGTGCGCAAGAACGGTTGTCCCCGCGCACCTGAACTGACGACGCTCTCCTAGTCGTGGTAGCCGACCTGTCGCGCAAATCTGTTTGGTGGTCTTCGTCCTTCGCTCTTCTTTGGTTCGGGAAACAGCAAAAGGATAAGAGCAAACAGTGTAGCTACAGCTTCGCACCACAGGTTGCATTCTGGGGCTTTCTTTGCGATCGTTCCCAACCCTTCCTAGCCAGCGTTGGCTGAGCCGTTTTCTGATTGACCCTTTTGAAAAAACCTATGGGTAAGTATTGCTAGTAGGCCCAGGCCCAGTCCGATTGATATAAACATGAAACCCATTACCCCGTAATCTTAGGAGAGAAGCGTTACGCTCTTGGCCAATAGCTCCGAGCCCAACGATTTCTCGGAACCCAGGTAGGTAAGCTAAGCCAATGAGCAAAGATCCTCCTACCAAGGCGGTTGCTATAGTGAAAAGCCATAGCCCAAAGTAATCGGTCTGTTTACGCATCTTGTCTCCCTCCAACTGCGATTTTACTTATTTTGACCGAGGCAATTATATCACAAACCCTATAATGACTAGATGTCAAATAGATCGCTTCGCGTTCTGCGTTCTGACGAACTAGACAAATTTCAAATGTCAAATAAGCCAATTAACTAATTAACCAATCAACTGTATAATTATAGCTATGACCGAGATTTTCTTGACTAACACCCTGATTCGTAAAAAAGAAAAATTTGTCCCAATTGAAAAGGGTACGGTGGGGATTTATTCTTGTGGACCCACGGTTTATCGAGATATCCATATTGGAAACTTACGCACGTATTTGGCAGCGGATATCCTCAAGCGAATTCTCATCTACAACGGTTACAAAGTAAAACATATCAAAAACATCACTGATGTTGGTCATATGCGCACCGATGAGAGACAAGGCCAGGCCTTTGATCCTATAATTGTTGAAGCGCTGAAACAAGGCAAAACTCCTCAGCAAATCGCCGAAACTTATACGCAAAAATTTCTTGAAGATGAAAAAAGAGTAAATATCCTTCCAGCAGATGTTTACCCAAAGGCTACCGAACACATCAAAGAGATGGTCGAACTAACAAAAGCTCTTCTCGACAAAGGTTTTGCTTACGAAACAGAAGGTAACGTATACTTCGACGTTAAAAAATTTGAGCGTTACGGAGTGCTTTCCGGCAACACTTTAAACAAAATGAGTAAGTTGTTAGCGGCGGTTCGGGTCGCGACCGAAACTGATAAAAAGGATTCGGTTGATTTTGCCCTTTGGAAAAAAGCCGAGGAAGGTAGGGAAATGAAGTGGGCTAGTCCTTGGGGAGAAGGTTTTCCTGGTTGGCATATAGAATGTTCGGCGATGAGTATGAAGCACCTTGGCTCACATTTTGATGTTCACACCGGCGGAGAAGACAACATTTTCCCTCATCACGAGGATGAAATTGCCCAAAGTGAAGCCGCTACTGGAAAAAAGTTTGTTAACTACTGGCTTCACGCCGGTTTCCTTCTCGTCGACGGTAAAAAAATGGCCCGGCGCGAGGGTAATGTTTATACAGTCAGCGACATTGTCGAAAAAGGTTTCAACCCCCTGGCATTTCGTTACTTGTGTCTCACCGCCCACTACCGCTCTCGTCTAAATTTTACCTGGAAATCTCTAGAAGCGGCCGCCGCTGCGTTGAACAATTTGTATCGTGAAGTAACCGGCTACGCGACGACCGATATACCAAAAATTGGCTGCGCCGAATATGAGCAGCGATTTCTCGAAGCAGTAAATGACGATATGAACACTCCGGCGGCTTTATCAATCGTTCAAGAGCTCGTTGATAGTGACTACCCGCCAAGTGCAAAACTACAAAGTTTGTATAAATTCGACGAAGTTTTGGGGTTGGATCTGCAGCAGGTTGCCGGTGAGGCAGCCGAAGTACCGGTAGAGGTTAAAAACCTCGTTGAGGAGCGGGAACAAGCAAGAAAAGAAGAGGATTTTGAGAAGGCAGATGAACTGCGTAGAGAAATAGCGAAGAAGGGTTATGAAGTCGTCGATGCCAAGGGAGGACCAGGGTTAAAGAAAATAATTAGCGACCAGTCTTGATAAGAGGCGGGTTAAAGCTTTAAAATTAAATTGCAAACTTATGTTTCTACCGCTGCCCGTTGTCAGAAACTCAAAACTTCTCCAAAGAGGGTTCACCCTAATTGAATTGCTTATTGTCGCCGCCCTCATCGCGATTTTGTTGGCTATTCTCCTTGCGAGGCTGGGTACTTTTGGTGATCAAACCAGAGTTGCCACAACAGCCCAGCGGATTATTAGTACTTTAGAGCTTGCCCGCAACCAAACACTAGCAAGTGAAAGTGAAACGGTCTACGGCGTGCATTTTGAAAGCGACAAATACGTTTTATTTAAAGGCGCTAGCTATGATCCGGTAAGTCCAGATAATAAAGTTATCAATCTAAGCGAGGTAGAAATTAACGATGTGGTTGTGGCCGGGGGGAGTGATGTAGTTTTTGCGCGGATCCGCGGAACTACAGTAAATAGTGGTGATATCAAGATTCGTTTAATAAACGATACTAGCCGAACGGCCACGATACTTATCAATTCTCAGGGGCAGGCCAGTTTGAATGAGTTC
This sequence comes from bacterium, assembly GCA_030690175.1. GTDB lineage: Bacteria > Patescibacteriota > Microgenomatia > Woykebacterales > RBG-16-39-9b > JAUYHE01. The sequence goes on from JAUYHE010000049.1 coordinate 2,636, forward strand.
GTGAGCGCTCCAACGGCTCGTACTACTGACACCCGCCATCTTCATCTCGATTTCGGCTGGAGTATGGCTAGCTCAAACACTCTACGGCTTATTTTTTCGGATCCTCCAAACCCACCTGTGACAAGAGACATAGATATTTCAGATAATACAAACTCGGGCAAATTTGAGTGGGAGGATGAGGTACCTGTAAACGCAAGCGAGCAAAAATTACGAATTCACAGTCATTCACTAACCCCAAATACAATTCTTAGTATTCATAGAGACAGACGATTCAATGATAAAGCCTTACAGGTACAAGTAGACGGAGCTACAGTCGGGACATACGATGCAGCTGGAAATTTCACGCCGGGTTCGATAAGTAGCTATGAAATACAATAGCAAAATTCATAATTTAAAGAAGGCAGAAAAGGGTATTGGTTTGGTTGAGATTCTCATCGTAATAGCCGTAATTGCGGTTGGGTTTTTGGCTATCATATCATTCCTAATTTTTTCTCGTGGTGTTACCTTTCAAGTTGCTAGAAATACCCGTGCAACATCGCTAGCCGAGGAAGATACAGAGGCAATAAGAGCTATGAGGGATGAGAGCTGGAGCAGCAATATTGCGACGCTTACCTTCGGCACAACTTATTATCCGGTAATTTCTGGTGATAAATGGACGTTGACTACAACAAACCCTGGTTTGATAGATAATCTCTATACTCGAACGGTGGTGGTTGAAAACGTAGGAAGGGATGCCAATGGCAATATTGTAGCCAGTGGCGGTACAAATGACCCCAAGACAAAGAAGGTTACTTCGACAGTAAGTTGGACAGAAGATGGGAGAAATAAACAGGTGGTGCTGACTACCTATATTGGAGACTTTTTGGGAAACTAATGCGAATTAAAAATTTAAAATTTAAAATTAAAAATTACGCGAAGGGGTTTACGTTTTCACGAAGTAACAAGGCAAAGCTAATGCTAAAATATTTTTTGCCAAAAGCAAAAAGCAGCATTGGCTTTACGTTGATTGAGTTGCTCATCTACGCGGCACTCCTGATTATTATCGGTGTAGTAGCCGTTGCTTTTTTCATCCAAGTGATCAATGTTACTGAAACTTCGCGGCGCAGTCGGGAGTCGCTGGATAATGCCAGACGCGTGATTGATGTGATTGGGCAAGAGATTCGCCACGGGAGTTCGGTTTATACACTGACCAGTAAGTTGGATATGGATAACGGACAGTTGAGCTTGGAAACTACTAGAGACCTACCAGCCGACGAAGAGAGCACTTATGTAGATATGTACTTAAATTCTGACGGAAGAGTGTATCTAAGACGGGAAAGCGGAACGGATCAATTGATAACAAGTGAAAAAGTGAAAGTGACAAAGCTGCGCTTCAGCCTGCTCTCTGATCCGGCAGTGAACGATCCAGCTGAAAAAACAGCAGTTCAGGTAATTGTTACGGCGCAGTATCTCGATCCGATAAGCGGACCAAGTAACCAAGTAACGTTGACTAGTACATCGACGTTGAGGTCGTATGAGTGAAAAAATTAAAAATAAATTGTTCCATAACCAAATATTTTCGCTTGTAGCTTCAAAAATTTGGGTATTCTCGCGCTCTGCGCCACTAACGCGGGCTAAAAAATTTAGCGAAGGGGGGCAGATAGCGATAATTTTGGTGTTGACGCTTCTTTCAACTGCCAGCATATTGGTAGTAGCTTTGGGAGTAGTTGCCTTCAATGAAGTTAAAAAGTTAAACAATGTTGTAAAAAGTGCTCAAAGCTACTACGTGGCCGAAGCCGGGATTGAAGATGTCGTCACCCGTGTAAAAAATAAAATGATCTACCCCAATCCAGGTACTTATTCATTTCCAGTAGGTCAGGGGACAGCAGAGGTAACAATTTCCGGGTCTCTAGAAAATCTTTCAATTGTATCTAAAGGAGATGTTGCGAATAGGATCCGTAAAGTAGCGGTGAATCTTACCTCATTGCCCAGTGAAACAGATGTGGATTTTAATTATGGGGTTCAAGTCGGCGATGGCGGCTTGAGTATGAAAAGCAATTCCGAAGTTACTGGTGGAGTGTTTGCTAACGGTCCAATTTTTTGTCCTAGCGGTTGCGGGGGAGGAGTTACATTACCAAAGATAGTTGGCGATGCTTTTTCTGCGGTACCAGCGGGAAGTACGGGAATCGGTCAAAACTTAGCAATCAAGAAATCTGCTCCTGGTGCTACTGATGGAAATGGCCACGCAAATACGATCCGTAGTGTAACTGCTGATGGAACGCTCTACTGTAAAACTGGTTCTGGGAACAATAAAGTTTGTGATACCTCTGAAGATGATCCCGAGCCTCAGTCGCTACCTGTTAGCGATTCAACTATTAATACCTGGAAATCTTGGGCAGCAGCTGGTGGGGAACAAGGTGATACAACGATTCCAGGAGGAACAACTTCGTCAATAGGACCGAGAAAAATCAATGGTAACTTAACTATTAATTCAAATTCTACTTTGATAGTTACCGGTACTATCTGGGTGACTGGAAATATTACCGTAAACTCCAATAGTTTGATCCTGCTCCACAGTAGTTTTGGTGCCGATGGGAGTGCGGTAGTCTTGGCAGGGGATACCGGCAATACTGGTCAAATTGTTATAAATAGCAACGTAACTATCTGCGGATCAAATGGGGGAGTACTGGGTTCGTGTAACACTGAAAACGGAAGTTACATAATGTTTCTTTCCACCTTTCCTTTTGACCCGACGCAAGATGCGATACTAGCCTATAGCAACATACTTACCTCCATACTATATGCAAACAATGGCGCCATCCGTTTGAATTCAAATGTGCGTGTGAAAGAAGTAACCGGTTATGGTCTGCGATTGGAATCCGATGCAACAGTCACTTTTGAAACTGGTTTAGGGAGCGTGGTATTTACTACTGGTCCGGGAGCGGTGTTTAAAATAAATAGTTGGGAAGAAGTCACGTAGATTGGTGAGTTGCAAGGTTGCTAGGCAATTTTATTATTGTTATGATGATATAAGAAGATGAATCTGCCCCTTTTCAAAAAAAACAAAGGTAAAAATATCAACCTACTTCCCGAAGAAACCGCAGGGTCTGTTACCTTTAAACGCGACATAATCTTTGCTCTTCTCACTCCGGTAGCGACACTCGTGCTTCTTGGTTTGATTTTCGCTACGCTTACCATTTTGGAACAAAAGGAAAAATTTACGGCCAGGAACATCCAAAAGAAAATAGAGGAGCAAACTACCCTCTGGCAGCAGTTTGCTGCCAGCGCAAAAACCGCTAGCAACGTAAAAGACGCAATTTCTACCCACCAGCAAAGTACCCAGCAAAACGATCAGGCAGTAGGTTCCATAACTTCTATCCAAAGCGTGGTGCCAAACGGGGTAGTCATAACAAAGCTTGATATCGATAAAGAAGGAAAGACTTCTGTTGATGGTAGTGCTAGCGACCCGAGAACTATATTTCAGTTCGTAGAAACGTTAAATTCCAAATCCGAAACGTTTTCAGATCTGAAACTAGAAAATATTGGTTTTAGTAGTCAGCAGGCAGGAGGTAGTGGCACGCAATACAACTTTTCTTTTAGTTTGGTGGTAAAGACAGAATGAAAAAATCTATCGCGAATTTACTGAAAAACACACAGCTTCTTACGGTACTATCTATTATTATCAGTATATTTTTGTTGATTTTGCTTGGGCCTTCTCTTTTATTCCCCAAATTTTCGGCTTGGAGAGACAAAACCGCTAAAAATGATCAAGAAGGCTCTCGACTGACCGCCATCACCGAAAACGTTACCCTGCTGCAGCAAATAGACACTCAAAACCTACAACTTTATTCAGATTTGGTGAGGAAGCTTTTACCTGCGCAGGCTGATGAACTGCGGGTGGTGGCATTGATTGATGAACTTGTAAAAAGAAGTGGGGTCAGTTTGGAAAGTGTTAAAGTGATAAGTAAGACGGCCTCTAGTACTACCGCTGCAACAACTGCCCAAGTAGCGCCGACAGCCGGGTCCCCAGAAGCGGCACCAAAAACAACCAGCGGTACCACAGCTGCACCTACTCAAGCGGCCACTGCTTCTGCATTTAACGTGAGCGTTACCTTTAAAGGCACCTTTGCCGAAAGTTTGCAACTGATAGATCTTTTATCAAGTACTAAAAGAACGATGAGTATAGAGAAAATTTCTTTTACTAGGGAGCAAAATAGCAATGACCTGGGAGTAAATGTAGAATTTTCGTTGCCGCTTGGTAAAGAAGCGGCCGTATCGCCAGAGACTAAAGTAGAGTTTTCCGCCGCCGATACCCAAGCACTAAAAGAACTGTTGGCCAAGCTTACTATAGATGTCTCACCGACCGCGTTGCCTACCGGAAGAAGCAACCCGTTCAATTAGATACATTGAATTTAAACTCAACTACATCGCCATCGGCCATGACGTAATCCTTACCTTCGAGTCGGAGTAAACCCTTATCGGCCGCGTTTTTCCAGCCACCTGTTTCGACTAATTTCGGCCAACTGATTACGGCTGCTTTGATGAAGCCTTTCTCAAAATCAGTATGAATTTCCCCGGCAGCCGCTGGTGCCTTGGTACCCTGTTTGATAGTCCAGGCCCGAGTTTCCTTTGGCCCGGAGGTAAAGTAGGTGATAAGGCCCAGAAGTTTATATGAGGTTTGAATGAACCGCTCTAGTCCAGATTTTTCTAAGCCGAGCTCTTTTAAATAATCTTTTTGCTCCGCCTCCGTTAAAGAAGAAAGTTCAGATTCTATTTTGGCGGAAATAACCACGTTTGGTTGGAACTTTTGTTCAAGATCACTAACAGGGTCCGTCCCTGTCAAATCATTTTCTGCCACATTGAAAACATAAATTATCGGTTTGATGGTCAATAAGGGGAGGGCGTGGACAAATTTGTCTTCCTCCTCATTATTAATTTTTACTGAGCTTGCCAGCTCGCCCTTTTCCAGAGTGTTTTTGAGTTTGATTAACAATTCTAATTCTGACCTTTGCAACCTAGCCTCTTTTAATCCTTTCAGCTCCTTTTCCTTGTTATCAACTAGTTTCTGGATGGTTTCGATGTCAGCCAGAATCAATTCAGTATTGATGGTTTCAACATCACTTTCGGCATCGACGCTAGAGCCGCTTCTGACAACGTTAGAATCTTCAAAAGCTCGCACGACGTGAGCAATAGCGTGCACCTCTCGTATGTGGGAGAGGAATTTGTTGCCCAGACCCTCGCCTTTGTGCGCGTCTTTGACAAGACCAGCGATGTCAACGAATTCTACAACCGCGGGGACGATTTTTTCTGAATTTGAAACTTTCGCCAGCTGTTCCAACCGGCTATCGGGCACCTCAACTACGCCGATATTTGGATCAATGGTAGTAAAAGGATAGTTCGCACTCTGTGCAACTTGCCTTTTAAGCAGAGCGTTAAAAAGGGTAGATTTTCCTACGTTTGGAAGCCCGACGATTCCGACTTTCAGACCAGAACCCGACATTTTAAACCTAGCCCTTCCATTCGGTTAAATTTATTACTTGTATTTGTGAAATTGATTTATGGTGACGAGGGTTGGAAGAAACAAGTGGTGCTGAGAACTCTTTAGCCAAACTTAAATAAATTGCGTCATAAGTTGTAATTTCGTGCTGATAGGCCAGCTCGTTAGCGAATTTTATCCTGGTTGAATTAACCTCCTTAATTGAAAGTAGGTAGCTATAAAACCGCTCAATAATCTCATTTATTTCTATGTCCGAAAGTTTTTTACTTTTGAGTAAGGAGTTTGAGAGTTCGTAGATAAGTAGGTCAGGAACAATAACGTCAATGAACCCTTGAAGTAGCTCATCAAAAATATCGTGAGCTTTATCTAAATCCGCTTCTCTATCTGAAGAGTACCATTTAACCACAATCGAGGTATCAAGAATATATAGAGGGGTATCTGAGTTCATTTAGCGATTGCGGTCGGCGGCTACTAATTGTCCAAGGTCGATTCCCGTTAATTTCTTGCGGTATTTATCTAGCTCCACCCAAGCTTTTTCTGCTTGATCTTTTGTAAGTTTCACTTTAGTTTTCTCCTCAAGTTCAACTTGTGATTTCATAACACGACTATAACAAAAATTGTTTGTTTAAACAACAAGAGGCGATTTCCTTTGCTGACCGCACACTATGGCGCCCTTCGGCCGACGTTTTCTCACTTCGTTCAAAAATAACCAGCACGACGTACGGCCTTTGCACCAACCCCCATCGAAGGTAGGTAGTGTTTAATGAAAAGTTTCTGTTTGAGTGTCATCTTAGTCATAATACTTGCACGACAAAGGCGTACTATGCATAGGAAAGAATTGACGCAGTATTCGAGAGTACTAAAAATTCTTGAATTTTTGTTACGGAGAATGCTATAATTTCCTTAATGCCAGATGAAAATGTAGCTAGTCCACAAACAAACCCACCACCCGCTCCCCCAGGAAGTCAAACTTCCTCTGGAATCAACTGGAAAAATATCATTATCGGGGTAGTCATTGGTGCAGTCCTTTTTGGTGGTGGGGGTTATTTAGTCTACAATGCTTATCAACCTAAAGAAGAGCCAGCACAAAATGCGACAACCACAACCAAGACGTCGACACCATCAAGCACAACCAAAAAAGAAGAGCCGAAAGACGAAACTGCTGATTGGGTTTTATTATCTAACACACAACTTGGCTATTCTGTTAAGTACCCACCTACTTGGAAAACCAAAAGATGTACCGAAAATGTTCCAGAGAATAAAAGCACTGATGGGTTTGGTCCTAATGAGGCTAATACAGGAACCTGTGCTTCAGGCAGTTTTCCTACGATTTTCATAGCAAGCGGGAAAAACTACCTTAATATCGTTGATTCTTCTTACACCGATTACAAAACTGAAAATCTAACTATAGCTGGAAGGGCTGCTATTAAAACTTCTGGGGTAACAAAAGGAAGACCTGATATTCAAGATGGAATTTATATCGTTGAATATACATTTGTTGATAAGTCCCTTTATATAAAGTTTACTGGTAATAAAACTGACACTGATAATTTGAACGTACTTGATCAAATGCTCTCAACCTTCAAATTCCTTGATTAGTACCAGCGCCGCTTGCTTTATTTCGCGTCCTGTGCTATACTGACCCATAGTTGAATTAGAATACGAGCTTTTTACATTGATTCTCCTTTAAATTCTGCATTTAGTAGAAAAGGAACCTTGAAATTAGCTCCCTAAGATTTCAAAGTTCTTGCCACCTGCATTTACTCTTCTTAGTCTTCTCTTTCAATTAATAAAATAATATGTTTAGAAACAGAAATAGAGCTAGTTTCGGACGTCATCAGGGCGGTTTCGCTAGAAGAAAATTTAATAAATCCGCTAATGGCGGTAGCTACAGCTATCCAAAAAGCATTTCGGCTGGAAGAAGGATTTCACAAGCAACAAAAAGCGAGCTTGGAGATGATATAAACGTGTTTATAAAAAAAGCCGCCGAAACTGCCAGCGGAGAAAGCTTTACCCCGCACAATAACTTTGCTGATTTTGATATAGCGGCTATTTTGAAGCAAAATATTTCAGCCAAAGGTTATACCCACCCAACACCGATCCAAGATAAAGCCATACGGCCTCTTTTGGAAGGAAGGGATCTGATAGGTATAGCCAATACTGGGACTGGGAAGACGGCTGCATTTTTGATTCCTCTTATAAACAAAATTTATACCGACCCATCTCAAAGAATGTTGATACTTACACCAACTAGAGAGCTAGCCGGACAAATAAACGAGGAGCTTCATATTTTGAGCCGTGGCATGAATATGTATTCTTCACTTGCGATTGGAGGCGCCAATATTCATCGGCAAATTTCTGATTTGCATCGTCGCCCTAGCGTAGTTATCGGGACACCAGGTAGAATAAGAGATTTGATCGAAAGACGCGTGCTGCACCTCGCAGATTTTCGCACCTTTGTACTAGATGAGGTGGATAGGATGGTGGATATTGGCTTTATTCGAGAAGTCCAATATTTTGTTTCTCTTCTTCCGGCTGATCGGCAATCACTATTTTTCTCGGCGACTATTCCGCCCAAGGCGCGGGAAGTACTGCAAGCTTTTGTTACCGATCCAGTAACCGTATCGGTAAAAGAGCAAAACATTCCCGAAAATATCGATCAAGATGTGGTAAAAGTAAACGGTGGTAACAAGTTAGACAAACTCCACGATCTTTTAAACAGGGATGAGTTTGAAAAAGTGCTTATCTTTGGTCGTACCAAACACGGTATTGATCGCCTGGACAGACAGCTGACGGAAAAAGGCTTCAAAGTCGCCTCCTTACACGGAAATCGTCGCCAATCACAGAGACAAAAAATCCTGAGGCAATTTAAGGAGGATCAAATAAAGATATTGCTGGCTACCGATGTAGCCTCCAGGGGATTAGATATCGATAACGTGTCTCACGTAATCAACTACGATCTGCCGGAAACTTATGATGATTATGTTCACCGGATTGGTAGGACTGGACGGGCTAATAAGAGGGGTGCAGCTTTAACTTTTGTGGATTAAATTTTCGATTTCTATAATTGTTCAAGTTCGTGAGTAAAGACTGCGTAGTTCTACTTTAGCTTTTTCCAAAATTTCTTTTTGGGAAGGATCAAGATTTTTCCCGGCGCGGTTGATGTAAAAATTGAGCATACTCATTGCAGATTGGAATGGAGGAGCGTTGCGTCTGGTGGAAACTTCGGCCGATTTTTTAAGTGAGGCAGCGATTTTAGCTGGATCTTCCCAGGTGAAGACACCTTCCTCTAGATCCAGGGCAAAGCTTTTTTTGGTCACGTCTGCTGACCAATACTTTTTGGTGTCATTTAAATCCATAAACTAATCCTACCATCTTCTGTTAAAATCTAACTAATGCTCACCTATTTTCTTTTGTAAACCTTTCCTCTATGACCGGCAGTGAAAACGTAAATCGTCTCATTTTGTTTATTTACTTGATAAATTATTCTGTAGACCCCAACTCGGAGGGAACGTAGGTGGGCAAACGGTGGATCAAGTTTCTTACCTACCAAAGGGTTTGTTGAGAGACTGTCTATCCTGGCACCAATGGCTTGCCTATAGCGTTTGTCTAGTTTGGAGATTTCTTTAACTACCTTTGGCGGAACGATTACCTGGTACACTTAGAGGTTTAGTTGCTTTTTAGCTTCTTCCCAAGGAATACCCGTGCCCTCGGCGAGTTCTTTCCCGCCCTCTTTTATAGCTTTAACCAATTCAGAGTCGGCTAGAATTTCGTTGGTTTCTTTCCAACTTTCAAATTCTTCAGAACTCATTAAAACTGCCTTGGGTCTGCCTTTTACTGTAATCACATACTCATCGAGCTGGTTGGCAGCCTTATCGACAAGGTCTGTTAATTTCTTTCTTGCTTCTGTCACCGGTAAAGTTTTTATGGCCACGACGTTAGTGTTACATTTTTATGTACATATGTCAATAATCAACTCGCGAACAAGCACGCAAGCCCAAACCGGTAAAACGGGGCGGGCTCTTCTCTTTTATACAGCAAAAGATTCTTAACCTCCTATACGATCTTGGATCCGAACCCCATAGTACTTGACTCCTTCCATTATTTTGCTATAATTTGATAATTCCTTTCCTGGATGGGTTAGGATGGTAGTTCCATAGGAGGTGTGGTGTATGCCACGCGTAGAGATCACCGACGGTCCTAGCAAAATGGACTTGATGTTGGGCTTGTTTGACCCAATACCTTTCGGCCTTCAGCGTCGTCTCGTCCATTTCAAGATCAAGGGGAAAGTTTCACCCAGTACTATCTACTACGAGGCGCAGTCCGCTACGGTTGCGATCTACGGCTGCTCGAGAAAGACTTTCGTCATAGATTCTGAAAGCTGGGATATTGAGGGCGAAATCGTATTCCATCAGGGTCGTGTCGCCGAGGTGAGCACCAGAGTCACAGCGACATACAACACCCGTGCTCGAAGAGGAGTGATGGAGATCGATTGGTAGGACCACGAAACACGCAGCGTTGGCGTGAGCCCAGGGTTATAGCACTCAAATGAGTTGCCGTAACGACCCTGGGTTTTTCATTTCATAAAAATACAGCAAAAGTTTTGGAAAAAGCAGACGAACTTACCCTAGCAAAAACTTGGGCTAAAAAATCTTAAAGTAGATTCGATTTCTTCAAATCTTGAATTATTTTCTCAATAACCGAGTAATAGCGTGGATGTTATGTTGAACATCAGATATACTGCTTTCTAGCTGATTAATTTTTTTCTCAAGGTTTTGTATTAAAGAACCAGTATTGTGATACTCGACTACTCCAATAGGTACACCACACATAGAGCACTGAACAAACAAGAGCTTAAATCTAGAACCGGTAGGCTCTTTTTCCTGAATTTTGAATGAAGTGCTATTACACTTTGCACACTTCGACATATTTACCACCTCCT